>CACLAC010000005.1 GCA_902604785.1 uncultured Pelagibacteraceae bacterium | reverse complement strand
ACCATTCAACATTTGAATTACATCTGTTTTACCCATCATTAATCTAGTTACTACAGCACAAGCCATTACACCTCCGCAGGCAGCTAGATTTGTATTGATAAATATTTTAGATACTGCAATTGCATCATCTGCTGTTCCCATAGCTAGTTGAGATCCACCATTAAATCCGAACCAGCCTAACCATAAAATAAATACTCCTATTGTTACTAGAGGTATAGAAGATGCTGCGAATGGTTTAACTGGAGCTGGAGCTCCTGCTTTTGCAAATCTTCCAATTCTTGGACCTAATAATATTGCCCCTGCTAAAGCAGCTGCGCCACCTGTTGAGTGCACAAGAGTTGATCCAGCAAAATCAGAAAATCCTCTGACAGCTAACCAGCCACCACCCCATTGCCAACCCATTACGATTGGATAAATGATTCCTGACAATAATGCTGCAAATAAGAAGAACGGCCATAACTTAATTCTTTCTGCTAAAGTTCCTGAAACAATAGAAACTGTAGTTGCGCAGAATACCATTTGAAAGTACCAATCAGAACCATCTGAATATCCTGTTTCAACTTTACTTCCATCTGACCAAGGAATAAATTTACCAATAAATCCTCCCTCGGGTATTCCATAAGCAAGATTATATCCAAATAGCCAAAACATAATTCCAGCTATTGAAAACAATCCTATATTTTTTGCGCAGATTACAGATACACTTTTAGATGTAACCATTCCAGATTCGAGCATGGCAAAACCAGCAGCCATAAACATAACTAGAAATCCACAAACTAAAAATAAAAATGTGTTAAATATAAACCCAACTTCTGCAGACACGGTTGATTCTGCGCTAGCAACACTTGTCATATTGAGTAAAAAAAATAAACCAACCATTGGGCCAATTAATTTTTTTAAATGTTTAATCATAAAACTCCTTTTGTAGAGAAGTCTTTATAATTTTAAAAAAATTAATGACTAACGAATGTTAAGAAAAATAGGTATGCAGATCTTGCATATAGTAACAGCCTTAATACATTTCTGTAATAAGGCTGTTAAAACTTTAATTACTTATTGAATACTTCTTTTAGGGCTTTTGCGGGAAGGAACTTAACTTTCTGAGAAGCTGCGATTTGTATCTGCTCACCAGTTCGTGGATTTCTTCCAATTCTAGCTTTTCTCTTCGCAACTTTGTAAGTCCCGAAACCTGCAATTTTTACTGAATCGTCATTCTTGAGGGCATCTAATATTGTGTTAGTTATAGTATCAAACGTCCTTTCTGCATCAGCCTTGCTTTGGTTTAAAGAACCAGCCAATTTAGCGACTAATTGTTTCTTGTTCATTTTAGCTCCGGTTTTAAAGGTTTATAAATGTATACTTAACAAAATCGTTGATATTTCAAGCTTTTTTTTAGTATGTTATAAAAAAAAAATAACAATATGTAGTATTAAAAAAGTGTTATTTTATAAGGGTTTTTTAAAGTTAAAAAACTATTGAAATAGGCCTAAATCTTTTAAATCATTAAAAGTGGCAAAAAACATTAAAGAAAGCAATAAAAACATTCCGATTCGAAAAAAACCTTCCTGCGTTTTCTGACTTAAAGGACGACCTAAAATCTTTTCAACTGCATAAAACATCAAATGTCCGCCGTCTAACAAAGGTATAGGGAATAAGTTAATTAATCCCAAACTAATTGAAATGTAGGCCATCATACTAATAAACGGTATGATTCCAAATTCAGCGACTTGACCAGATATTTTTGCTATTCTTATCGGCCCACCTAACTGTGAGGCATCCCCAGAACCAGTAATCATAGAACCTAGATATTTTAAAGATGAAGAGGCTACAAAATAAACTTCACTTAGGGAATGCATGAAAGCTTGTGCAGGGCCTAATTTAACGTGTTTGATTTCATTATTATATGGGCTAAGTCTAATCCCTACCATCCTCTTATTGATTTTATTTCCAAGATTATCTACAGATGCTACAAGATTTGGTTTAACTTTTAATAAAATTTCTTGATCATATCTTGATACTTTAAAATCAATATATTCGGATGTTGACATTCCAATTAACTTGGAAACATCAAGAATACTCTCAACATTCGTACCATCAATTTCAACTATAATATCATTTTTCATCATTCCTGCCATCTCGGCAGGGCTATCTTTTTGAACTTCGTCAACTATTGCAGTTGTAAAATCTTTGCCAATAAACATATAAATAAAAATAAAAATAATTATTGCTAAAATAAAATTAGCTAACGGACCGCCAAATACTATCCATGCTCTTTGATATAAAGGTTTTGTAACAAATAATTTTTCTTGATCTTCTTTCTTATATTTTTTTAATAATTCATCTTGATCCGCTTGAGAAAAAACATTCCTATCCCCAAAAAATTTTACATATCCGCCAAGTGGTATCCAGCATATTTTCCATCTAGTCCCAGATTTGTCATTCCAACCAAATATTTCTCTTCCAAATCCAATTGAAAAGTCAGTTACGCCTACTCCATATCTTCTAGCAAAATAATAATGTCCATACTCATGAATAAATACAACAACAAGTATTAAAACCATAAAAGGAATTATAAAATTTAACATGATAAGTATTTATATAGTAAATAATTTGTTAAAAACAGTATTTCATTTATTTTTTAATTTCCAAGTAAAAATTGGCGCAAATGTAGCTAAAATAAACGAACAAAACAATAAAGATTGTGAAATGTATGGTGGGAAAAAATCAGTTGGAAATATTAATCCTACTAATAAAGATTTAGTAAAATCTGGGTTTGGAAATAATAGCATACCGGCGACTAAACCAATAATAATTGATATATAAGAATTTTTTTCATTTAAAGATTTTGAATAAAAACTATAAAATACAGTTAATACAGCAGCACAACAGAACAAGTCTGCAAGTAAAAATAAGTATAAAATACTTAATCCTTGTGATGCTAAAAAAAAAGTAATTAATGACAGAAAAATTATTATTTGTTTCGATAGTTTTAAATAATTTCCTTTAAATTTAAAAACTTTATTTCCATCAACAACTATTAAGCTGGAAATTGCATTTATTAATGTATCAATACTACTTACAGTTAAAGATACAGCCAATACCAATATAATTATTGATAAAAAAATAGTTTGATCTTTTAATAATAAAGAAAAGAAAGCTAAGTCTGGGATAACACTACTATTTTGCGAAATTGCAATTAATCCACTAAACCCCATTAACATTACGACAGGTATAATAATAATGAATGAAATTATTAAACTTTTTCTTAAAACATCATTACTTTTTGCGGCATAAACTCTTTGCCAGTTACCTTGGTGAAATAAATTAGTAGCAGCAACTGCTATAAAAAAAGTTAATCCAGCTGTAAAATTTGGAAGATAATTTATACTTAATAAGTTTGGTTTATTTATTTTTATAAATTCAAAATTAAAATCATTAGAATTGAATGAAATTAAGTAAGAAAAACCTATTAATAATAATAAGATTAAAACAATAAATTGAATATTATCTGTAACAATTGAGGCTCTCAATCCACCGTATAATGTATAAATAAGAGAACTAACAATAACAATTAAAGCCGTAATCCACAATTCTGTTCCTGAAATATAATTTACCAAGATTGATACAGCTGTAACTTCAGCAATTAAAAATATGGTCATATAAAATATTGACAAAAATAAAATTAATTTAAATAATTTTGAACCAAATCTTAATCTAATAACTTCAATTAAAGTTTTTCCCTTTGGATGAGATTTTCTAAATTTTTTTCCTAGATAAACTAAAATAAACAAAGGAAATGCTGTACCTAACGAATAACCAATTACTGCACCGATACCTCCCCAGGTAGCTGCGGATGCCGGGCCAAACAATATCCATGCGCCTAATGCTGAGGCAACAAGACTCGCAGTTAATGAAAAAGTTCCTACAGATCTATTTGCAACTAAATAATTATTTATACCTTGATATTTTTTAGAATAAATAATTCCAACAATCAAAAATATGACACTTATTAATATAATTAATATAATTGCGGAAGATCGATTTAATAAGTTTATTGTTTCCATTGTTCCCTTTCTGAATTACCGGACAGGTTCATCGGGTTTTTCTCAGCCTATATTGGCACCCCATGTGGTAATATAAAGTATTTTTTTAATTTTAAAAGCATATAAATCTTCAATTAATTTATGAAAAAAATTTTTATTTTTATTTTCTGTTTGTTTGCATTTGGTGCAAATGCTATAGAAAAAAAAACAACTTTTGATAAAGAATTGTTTAATAAAGCTCAATCAGAAGGAAAAATTGTATTGGTAAGTTCTTGGATGAAATATTGTTCGTCATGTGCAAATCAAATGAAAGTTTTACAAAAAGCAAAAAAAGAAGGTGTATTATCAGATATTAAATTTGATAATATTGAGTATTTTTCATTTGATGTAACAAACAGAGAGATCGCTAATTTATTTGATGTACAATATCAAACCACGCTATTAATTTTTAAAGGCGATCAAGAAGTTTATAGAAGCATTGGCGAAACTACCGAAGATTTGATTTACGAAGCTTTAAAAACTTCGATTTAAAACTAAAACTAAAAAAGGTATTTAATTTAATAATTCTTTTGCGTCATAGTAAATGTGCCCAAAAGCATCTGCTACAGCTTTATAAGTAATTTGACCTTTATGAACATTTAATCCGGCTAAAAAATTAGTGTCATTTTTTAGTGTTTTATTATATCCATCATTTGCTAGTTTTATTAAGAAAGGCAAAGTTGCATTATTTAAAGCAATTGTAGAAGTTCTTGGAACGCCTCCAGGCATGTTAGCCACACAATAATGTACCACGTCATCAACAATAAAAGTTGGCTCAGCATGTGTAGTTGGTTTACTTGTTTCAACACAGCCACCCTGATCAATTGCTACATCCACAATAACTGACCCTCGTTTCATATTTTTTATCATTTTTTTTGTAACTAACTTCGGTGCTTCTGCTCCTGGGATTAAAACACCGCCAACTAATAAATCACAATTTGAGACTAATTTGTCTAAATCTACTTTATCACTTAACTGAGGATTAATTTTATCTCCAAAAATTTCAGTCAATTGTTTTAGTCTAGCTTCTGATTTATCTACAATATGTACTTTTGCCTTCATTCCAGTCGCAATAATTGCAGCATTTTCACCAACAACACCTCCTCCAAGAATTACTACTTCAGCAGGTTCGCCTCCCGGTGCTCCTCCCAACAAAACGCCTCTACCCTTTTGGTTTTTTTCTAAACAATGGGCTCCAGCCTGAACTGACATTCTCCCTGCTACAGCACTCATAGGAGCCAACAAAGGAAGTCTTCCATTATTGTCGGTCACTGTTTCGTAAGCAATACATATAGATTTTGAATTAATTAATCCTTGAGTTAGATCTTTTGCAGCCGCCAAGTGGAGATAAGTAAAAATAATTTGATTTTCTCTGATCATTTTTACTTCATTAGATAATGGTTCTTTAACCTTAACAATTATTTCTGCATCATTAAAAATATCTTCCGCTTTATCTATAATTATAGCACCCGAGCTTTTGTATTGATCGTTATCAAAACCCGCTTCAAATCCACCATCATTCTCAACTAAAACTTCATGACCTTGTGAAGTTAAAGTTTTCACACTTTCAGGAGTTAATCCAATTCTATTTTCTTGCGGTTTTATTTCCCTCGGGACACCGATTTTCATTAAATAAATTTAATTTTTTTTACTTTTAGAATAGTTAGTTATTCCAGTTCTAAGTTTTTCAATTATTTCATCAATATGTTTTTTTTCACAAATAAACATAGGAGCAATAATCAAACAATCTCCTGTTGCTTTAAAATTAACTCCAGCTTCATAACAATGTTTAAAACAAGTAAATCCAGCAGCCCCTGGTTTTTTATCCATTTTAATATCTATTCCACCCATCATTCCGTAACCTCTTATATTGTCTACAGCATCTATATCTTTAAGAGACATTAAACCTTCTTGGAAATACGGAGACATTTCTTTTGCTCTTTTAAATATATCTTCTTTTTCAAAAATTTCCTGCACAGCCAATCCTGCTGCAACTGAAATAGGAATTCCAGAATAAGTATAACCATGAAATAGTTCTATTGCTCCCTGTGGAGAGTTATCCATTACTGCATCATAAATTTCTTCTTTACAAGCAACTGCACCCAATGGAACTATTCCATTGGTTGTTGCTTTAGCCATAGTAATTAAATCAGGAGTAACTCCAAATTCTTGAGATCCAAATGGTGAACCTGTTCTTCCCCATCCCGTAATTACTTCATCAAAAATTAATAGTATTCCATGCTTGTCACAAATTTCTCTTAATCTTTGTAAATAACCTTTTGGAGGTACTAATGTTCCAGTTGATCCTGCGATAGGCTCAACAATACATGCTGCAATATTTTCTGATCCAAAATTTGTGCAAATTCTTTCTAGGTCATTTGCAATTTCAGCACCAGTCTCTGGCTGACCAGATATAAACTTATGTTCAGGTAAATGTGTATGTCTCATATGGACTACACCTGGCATTAAAACACTTGCAAATGTTTTAACATTATTAACCATTCCACCAACTGAAGTCGCACCAATATTCATTCCATGATATGCTCTTTCTCTTCCAACAAATCTAAATCTATGTCCTTGACCTCTAGCTTTGTGATATGCAATAGAGATTTTAATAGCTGTCTCAACAGCGGTTGAACCGCATATCGTATAAAAAATTCTATTTAAATTTCCTGGAGTGTGTTTTGAAATTTTAGTTGCAAGCTCAAAAGAGCCACCAAATCCTTGCTGAAAAGGTTGTGCATAATCTAATTTTCTTAACTGATTAGTTACAGCATTAATAATTTCTTCTCTTCCATGGCCCAGAGGATTGCAGAATAGTCCAGAACTGGCATCAATTTGTGTTTGTCCTTGGTGGTTTTTTAAATAAACACCTTTTGCCTCTGTAATTAATCTTGGGTTAGCTTTAAAATCTCTGTTGGATGAAAATGGCATCCAGTGTTCGTTAAGCGAATTTGGTATTTCTGGTTTTTGTGAGCTCATATTTTTTTATGTTTGCAGTTTCTTCTAAACTAGTTTTTTTTAATTAAACAGCAAATAAATTTAACAGTAAAAACTATACAACCTCAGATTGTTGATTATCTATTTTTCAATAAATACTTAATAATTCTTAGTTTACTTAGCCTTTAGAATGAACTTTAATGCCTGTTAATTAAATTTAATTAACAGGAGATAAAATGAAAAAAATACTTAGTTTTATTCTTGGATCAATCGTTGCTCTAAACCTTTCAATTTCAGTAGCAAATTCAGCTGCAAATGAAGTTAGAGTTGCATTCTTTCTAGAATGGCCAACGCCAAACCAAGAAGACAAAGTAAAAGGTACATATGAAAAAGCATTAGGAGTGCCAGTTAAATGGACAAATTTCACAAACGGTGGAGCAATGACTGATGCTATGTTGGCAGGAGATATTGATATTTCATACTCACAAGGTTTAGTGCCTTTTATCAACGCTGTAAAATCTAATGCACCTTTAAAACTTGTAGATATTGCAATGGAATATGGAATGGGTGGTACTACTTGCGTAACTTCTAATGCATCTGGAATTACAAAAGCAAATGCATCTGAATTGGAAGGTAAAAAAGTTGCTGTTCCACTAGGAACAATGGCTGAATACGTTTTTGACGAAAGTATGAAAGTTGTTGGAGCTGACAGAAGTAAAATGGATGTTATTCAAATGGACCCTGAAGAAGGAGCTGCTGCATTAGTAAGTGGCGATGTTGTTATGGCTTGTCTGTTTGGGGGTAACTCTATCAAAGCAGCAACAGCAGTTGGTTCAAGACTTTTAACTGTTCAAGAAGCTAGAGATGCTGGTATCTTAGGTATTGATATTACATCTGTAACTGACAAATTCATGAAAGAAAATCCAGGTATGTTAAGAACTTTCATCGAAGTAACTCACGAAGCAAATGCTAGATACGCAACTGGTAAATCTGACCTAAACGTAATAGCTAAAGATGCTGAGATGAAGTTAGCTGATATGAAAGAAACTATTGGTGGATTTAAATTTCTAACTCCAGAAGAAACTAAACAATCTATGGAGAGTGGTAATCTTGATGGTTTCCTAAAAGGTATGGGAACACCTGATGGAGCAGTAGATACTAGTTTCTTACCTCTATAATTAATAGAGAAAGAAAAATTTAATAGGCGCCAATTTAAATTATTGGTGCCTATTTTTTTAGTAAAGATTCAAATATAAAGTTAGTCTTATGAGCGATCTAGTTTCTCTAAATCTTAATATGATTTTCAAAAGTCCAAAAGGAGAAACTGTTCACGCTTTAAAAGATGTAAGTTTTACTTTAAAAAAAGGTGAATTACTTACAGTACTTGGGCCTTCTGGCTGTGGAAAAACAACATTACTTAATATAGCTGCTGGATTTTTAAGACCTACCTCTGGAAAACTTACTCTTAATGAAAAAGAGATAGATGGGCCTGGAGTTGAAAGAGGAATGGTTTTTCAACAAGGTGCTCTGTTTGAATGGTTAACAGTTGCTGAAAATGTAAACTTTGGACTTCGAATGAAACAAGAAAATCATGAAGTAACAGCTAAAAAGGTTGAAGAGTGGCTTGATATAGTTGGATTAAAAGGTTTTGGAAACACTCCTACTTATCAATTATCTGGAGGTATGCAGCAAAGAGTGGCTCTTGCTAGATGCCTAATTAACGATCCTGATTTAATTTTGATGGATGAGCCATTAGGTGCATTAGATGCATTAACTAGAGAGAAAATGCAGTCTTTAGTTTTAAAAATTTGGAAAGAAACAGGAAAAACAATTATTTTAATTACTCACTCAGTTGAAGAGGCATTGCTACTTGGTGAAAGACTTTATGTGATGGCACCAAGACCAGGTAGAATACATAAAGAGTACAAGCTTCCTTTTGCAGAAATGGGATTAAAAGAAGATTTAAGAGAAATTAAAAAAAATAAAGAATTTTCATCAAAGAGAGAGGAAATTTTATCTATGATCTGGAATATGGAAGAAGAAATCATGGGTAAAGAAAACTAAATGTTAACCCAAATTTTAACTATCATAATATTTGTAGCAATTATTGGATGTATCCTCTATGGGAGACAATTAATTAAAACAGAGAAAGTTGATGCTGTTTTCGGTAATCCAGAAAGAGCTAAAGGTGGTACACATTGGGTAGTTGTTGGCACTAGTGCAATTTTATTAGTTTGGCTTTATTATTCTTGGGATATAGCAAAAGGTTTTTATCCAAAATCAGCAAATGAATTATGCCAAGTGGCAAAAGTGAATGAGTCTTTGCTAGGATTAAAATATCAATTTCCTATTGAAGAAAGAGAATTCAAAAGTACTTCAATAATTAAAATTGAGAATAAAAATCTTAAAAGAGTAACAAAAGAAATACAAAATTCTCCTGATCTTAATGATCAACAAAAAAATATTTTAGTTGGATACATAGCTCAAACAAAACAATTAATTCCATTATTAACTAACGAAGACTTAATGGAAATTAATACAAAACTTCAAATTAAAGAACTTACAGAACAAATCAAACTTCTGAGTTCTAATTTTCAAAAAAAAGATTATCCATTTGAGTCAGATGAACAAAAAACAGAAAGACAAAAAGCACTTTCAGAACAAGGTAGCTGGGGCATTATAACAGTTAGAACTGGTACTGGATCTATAGAAAACACAATTGAAGTTCCAATGGTTCCTGAAACTAATAAAGGTTTAAAATTTGACGTAGCAGCAAAAGAGCTTAAGATTATAAATGATAAATTCTTTAAATTAAGAAATCATAATCCACAATTTAAAAATTCTATTAAAAAGTTAAAAGATGAAATAAAAGCCTATAGAAAAAGTTTAGGTGACACGGAGGAAGTCGCATCAACTTTAGCAAAAGATATTGTTAAAATTGCAAGAAGAATTGAATATGCGAGCATTTATCCTCCTGCTGCATTAAATGAAATGAAAACTGCAATTATTGAATTTGATAATGTGCAAAAAGATCAACAAGGCGGTTTATGGTTGATTGATTTAATCTTATTTCCCGCAGGTACAATTGTTTCAAGTGGCACAAGTTGTTCTGAGCAGGGTTCAGGTAGATGGCTACCAAAACCTTCTGATACTTTTAACAAGTTTGTTTTGATGTCAAAACCAAGCGTTGGTTATAAAAATATTCCACTGCTATGGATAGAAATGATCGATGTAAGCTCAATAGTAGGCTTTATTTTGCCAGATTGGATTGCTGATATTTTGCCTGGCGAATACCCTGTTCATACTAATGAAGGTATTGTTGATCAAAACTTTAAAGGTAAAGTTCTTAAAGTTGTCACTGGTGACTTTAAACTATTCAAAATTCCTGTTCCATACGGTCATATTTGGGATTCTTTTTTAAGGGTATTTTTAGGATTAGTTTTTGGGATAATTATTGGAGTACCTTTAGGATTATTTATGGGGCTAAATAGATTTGCGAAAGGTTTTTTTGATCCTTTAATTGAATTATACAGACCTGTTCCACCTTTAGCTTGGGCACCATTAATTATCTCTGTTTTAGGAATTGATAACACTGGTAAAGTATTTTTATTATTTATGGTCTCTCTATCAATCATGATTATTTCTGCAAGAGCTGGGGCATCGGGAACACAGCTTTCAAAAATTCATGCTGCTCATTCTTTAGGGGCCTCTAAAAAACAAATTTTAAGACATGTAATTTTCCCAAACTCATTACCTGAAATTCTTACAGGTATAAGGGTTGCTGTAGGAATGTGTTGGGGAACGCTAGTCGCAGCAGAGTTTTTAGCAGGTACAACTGGTATAGGTTTTGTTGAAAACGTTGCTAAAAAATACTTTCAATACGAGGTTATTTGGATAACGATATTTATCATGGGAATGCTTGGTCTTTTATTTGATATAACTTTAAGAAAAATTATTGATAAGACTATTCCGTGGAGAGGAAAAGGTTAAGCAGACACTTTTAAAGAACTAGACCTTTTTCAAAAAACCAATAGCAGCACCAATGGTAGTTAAAAATCCAGCTAACGGTAGGATAGCAACTGCATATTTTTTGGGCATATAATTCGGTTTGAACTCAATACCTTGCATACTAATTTCAAAATACCACATTTCCCAATACTTCCCTCGCATACCCTCTACAAGTTCAATTCCATAAATAATTAAGACCACACCAATTATAATAATCATAATTTTCCAGAACTGGCGTATGTATAACGAAACTCTCTCTGGTAATTTTTCATATATTAAATTTAAAGCTACATGTTCATTATCTCTTGCTGTTAGAGAAAGTGCTATAAACATCAGCCAAATATTACTTAATACTGTTAGCAAATCCCCCCAAACAGGAGGGTTATTAAAAACATATCGCATTGTAACATTATAAAGAGTGAAACCAACCATAGCAGCTAACAAGAATGAGCACATAGCTTCCAACATTCGATGGATAAAACGGTCAATACTGTTCAAAAAATTTATCATTTCATTAATTGCTCAATAGGTTTGGAAGAAACATTGTTAATTCTGGTACAATAAGAATAAAAAATAAAAGTAAAAACAATCCAATCAGATAAGGGATTAACGCAATAGCAACCTTTTCTAAACGGACTTGTGCTATTGTTGCAGAGGTAAAGTAAGCAACACCAACAGGTGGTGTTACTGATCCTATTAAAAAGCCAACTATCACAACCATAGCTGCTTGCACCTCAGGAAAGCCTGCTTGAGACATAACATTCACTAAAACCGGGCCAACGATGATAATGTTAACCGCTGAATCCATTACCGTTCCAAGAAGAAAAATGAATAATATCAAAGCTAAAATAAATAATATAGGGGAATCAGCTAAGCCTAAAAGCCAGGTTTCAAGATCACCGATTGCACCAAGAGAAGTAAGCAACCAACTGAAAGGTCCTGAAGCAGCTATGATGATAAAAACCATTGCTGAATTACGGAATGCTCTACGAAAAGCACCTGTACAATCCTTCCATTTAATAGTTCGATAAACAAATACACCTGTAAGTAACGCAACCAATGCTGTGATAGCTCCAGCCTCAACAACAGATGCTACACCACCCATTACTGAACCTACTAAAACCAAAGGTATAAGAAGTGCGAAAGAGGATCGATATAATTCTTTACCAGCTCGACGTACCGAGAATGGTTGATCGCTACGTTCGAAGTTATATTTAACTGCGAAGTAATGGTTGATTACCATTATCACAACACCAATCAAGACTCCTGGAATAATCCCAGCTGCAAATAAAGATGCAATAGATATCTCAGTTGCATTAGCAAGCACAATCATCATTATACTAGGTGGAATGATACCTCCTATAGTGGAACTTACTCCTGTAACCGCAGCTGAAAATGCAGCAGGATAACCTGCTTTCTTCATAGCTGGTAATACTAATGCACCAACTGTAGCTGTATCTGCTACCACAGAACCATTCATGCCAGCAAAAAACATACTCACAAGAACATTAACTTGAGCCAATCCTCCTCGTATACGTCCAATTAACGCCCTACTCAAAGCAACTAAACGGTCTGTAATTGTGGCACTTGTCATTAACTCTCCTGTCAACATAAAGAATGCAATTGCAGTTAATGGAACTGAGTCAATAGCTGTAAACATTTGACTAGGAATTAAAACAAGAGGTACAGCATCGGTAATTAGAATATAAACAAATGGTATCAGTATTAATATGAAGCCAATGGGAGCTCCTAATAAAATTAGAAAAAGGAGCACTACAAGTAAAATAATACTTTCCATGAATACTTATAAGTTATGATTTTTTTTAGGTAAAGACCATCTAATTCTATAGAATTAAATGGTCTTTACACAATTTTTCGTTGAACGATTTACAGAGCTCCTGCTGCTTCTAACTGAGCTACAAATCCATCCATACCTTGTTCTAGAAGTACTCTTTTAGCTACCTCAGGTTCAAAAGTACCCTTAGCGTCTAACCAGGCACCGATTGCACCCGCTCTCCACTTAGTCATTTCGGCTTCTGTTGGTACATACCATTCTTTAGCAGATGCTTTAATTGCATCTTCACCATTCTTAATCCAAGCGTTATCTAACTCGTTTACTTTCTCTCCATAAGCATCAGCTGCTTTATGTAACCATTTTCTTTGTTGATCAGACAATGCATTATATTGCTTAGCATCCATCGCTAAAATATTTCCAGACCACATTCCTCCGATCTCAGTGAAATACTTTGCAACTTCATGAAGTTTTGCTACGTGCTGCCATGGACTAGCTACATACTGACCTTCAACTACACCTGATTGAAGACCTTGGTATAATTGGCTCCAGTCATAAGGTGTTGGTGTTGCACCCCAATTTTTAACTAGCATGAACTCAACTGGACTCTTAGTAGTACGCCATTTTAGTCCTTTCATATCATCTGGTTCATGAACAGGTTTAGTTGCATTTCCAAGCTGTCTGAATCCTCCACTTGAATATACAGAAAGGCAAATGTGACCAGCATTTTCAAGAGCTAGTTTACACTGTCTTTCAGCTAACCATTCATCTGATATTCTTTTAGCGTCCTCTAGTGATTTAAAAATAAATGGCAAATCAAAAATTGCTAACTCTGGCCCAAAGTTACCGTAGTTTGCAGTAGAGCTAGTCCACAAAGCTATAAGTCCTTGGTTAGCTTGTTCACCACATTTTTGCTCTGCACATAAACTTCTTTGGTAATGAGGCTCAATTTTCATCGTACCTCCAGACGCTTTCTCCATAGCTGGTATCAGCGCCTGATCTATTGCGTCACCAATTGGCATACCCAATCTACCAGTAGTTCCAAGCTTAAGAGTTAACTCTGCATAAGCGGCTTGTGCAAAAAAAGCAATTGCAAACCCTGTAAGTAGAGTCCTACAAATTTTTTTAATAAACATATAAATTATCTCCTATTAGTTATTAATTTAATTATTAATATTTAAATTCAAATTCAGTCTGAAGTATACAAAAAAGAAACTTATACAATTCAAGGTTGTGTACATAATGTCGTAGTTAATCTATTTATTTTTATCTAAAGGTGACTTAGATTAAAAATTTAGAAATAAAATAAATTACAATTTATAGGAAGAAATTTATGAGTTCAGGTAACAAATATAAAGCAATAGCCAGTAAAATTAAATTTGAAGGAAGAGCATTCATTAATGGCAACTATGTAAATGCTATTGATGGTAAAAAGTTTGAAACAATCAATCCTGCAACTGGAAAAAAACTTTGTGTTGTTGCAAAATGTAATCATAAAGATGTTGATTTAGCAGTTAAAGTTTCAAGGAAAGCTTTTAATAGTGGAGTTTGGTCTAGAAGTGCTCCTGAACATAGAAAAGAAGTTTTATTAAAATTTGCTGAATTACTTAGAAAACATGGTGATGAAAATTCAGTTTTAGAATCTATAGATACAGGTAAACTTATCACCGATTGTATTAATGAAGTTGCAAATGATGCACCAATGCATTTTCAGTGGTATGGAGAATTAATTGATAAAGTATTCGGAAAAATTGGTCCAACAGAACCATCCATTACTAGTTTAATTGTTAAAGAACCAATAGGAGTTGTTGCTGGAATTGTTCCTTGGAACTTTCCTTTAATGATGGCGGTATGGAAAATGGCACCAGCTCTTGCAGCTGGTTGTTCAGTAATAATTAAACCAGCAGAAGATACACCTCTTACAGCGATTAGAGTTGCTCAAATTGGAAAAGAGGCTGGAATACCAGATGGAGTTTTAAATGTACTTCCAGGTTATGGCGATGTTGGTGAGGCTTTAGGTCGACACAAAGATGTTGATGCAGTTTCTTTTACAGGCTCAACTGAAGTAGGTGGTTATTTTTTAAAATACTCAAGTGAAAGTAATTTAAAACCTGTCGCATTAGAAATGGGAGGAAAAAGTCCATTTATAGTTTTAGAGGATGCTAAAATTACTGATGATTTAATAGATAATGCTATTAATTCTGCTTTTTGGAATGGTGGACAGAACTGTTCAGCAAATATGAGACAGATAGTTCACAAAAAAGTTAAAGATGAATTTTTAGACAAAGTTATTAAAAAAGTTAAAAAATTAAAAGTAGGAGATCCATTAGATTTAAAATCAAATATGGGATCTATGATTTCAAAAGTACATTTACAAACTGTTGATGGATATATCCAAAAAGGAATAGATGAGGGAGCTAAACTTTTAACTGGAGGAGTTTCAAACAATAAACAACAAGGTTTTTATGCAAAGCCAACTTTATTTGATGGATTAAAAGAAAATATGACCATAGCTCAAGAAGAAATATTTGGACCTGTACTCGGTGTTTTAACAGTTAAAAATGATGAAGAAGCTTTGAAAGTCGCTAGTAATTCTAAATACGGATTACATGCCAGTGTATTTACTCAAGACATAAATAGAGCGTTTCATCTAGCTAAAAGCCTGCCTTGTGGAACTGTATCTGTAAACACTTTTTCTGAAGGAGATATTAAAACGCCTTTTGGAGGTTATAAGCAATCAGGCTCACTAAGTAGAGATCAAGGTACCGAGGCTCTAAATTCGTTTCTTCAAACAAAAACAATCTGGATAAGTCATAATTAATTGATGATCAGAAAATATAAAATAAGTGTGCCTAAAAGCGCACTTAATAACATTTATAAAAAAGTAAAAAACTATCCTTGGAAAGATATTCAAAAACTTAATGGTTGGACTCATGGAACTAATTATAAATACTTAAAATCAATTTCAAAATATTGGATTTCAAAATATAATTGGAAAAAACAAGAAAAAAAATTAAATAGCTTTTCAAATTTTACCACTTCAATAGATGGTTTAAAAATTCATTTTATTAAAGAGAAAGGAACTGGAAAAAATCCTACTCCACTTTTGCTTTTACATGGATGGCCAGGAAGTATAATTGAATTTTTAGAAATTATTCAAAAACTAGCCCACCCAGAAAAGTATGGAGGTAAAATTGAAGATGCTTTCGATGTTATTGTTCCTTCTTTGCCAGGTTTTGGTTTTTCAGGTTTACCGTCAAAACCATATGGTCCTAGAAAAATTGCCAAAGTAATGAATAAATTAATGGTTAATCATCTTAAATATAAAAAATATATGGCTCAAGGAGGAGATTGGGGTGCAACTATTTGTAATTGGCTTGGGTATGATCATTCAACAAATTGTAAAGCCATTCATATTAATTGTCTAACTATGAGACATCCTAAGGGCGCAATAAATAAACAAGAAAGAGCATGGGAAAAAAGGTTTGCTAAGGACCAAATAATGCAAGAAGGTTATAGAACTATTCAAGCAACAAAACCTCAATCTCTTAGTTATTCAATGATTGATAGCCCAATTGGTGTTGCGGCTTGGATATTAGAAAAATTTCATTCCTGGTCAGACCTAAAGCATGGTAAAATTGAAAAAACTTATAACAAAGATATCTTATTAACAAATATTATGATTTATTTGATAACCAAAACATTTAATACAGCAAGCTGGATCTATTTTGGAAGAAGAGAAGAAGGTGGAAGAATGTTTCCTAAAAAATTTAAAAAAATTAACATACCTACTGGAATTGCAATATTTCCTAAAGAGATGTCAGAATGGCCTCCTAAATCATACTTAGAAAGAATATTTAAAATTAAACATTGGTCTGTGATGAAAAAAGGTGGTCACTTTGCAGCATTAGAACAACCAGATCTATTAGTAAAAGATTTAAGAAAATTTTTAAAGTGTCTCTAAACAAAAATACATTATTAGAATAATTAGAGTTACCTCGGCAACAATTTATTCGTTATTAAAGTAGAATTTTTTCTTAAAAATAATTTCTATGGTTTACCTGGGTCTCCTGGTCCTGGTCCTGGTTGTCCTGGTTGTCCTGGTGGTGGAGGTTGTCCTGGATTACCTGGTCCTCCCATGGCCGCTCCTAAAGCTCCACCTTTTGGATCTCCTGGGTTTCCTCCTAAAGCTCCACCAAGGGCATCTCCAACATTACCCATGGCTCCTCCCATGGCTCCTCCCATGGCTCCTCCCATGGCACCACCTGGGTCGCCCATCGCGCCGCCCATAGCTCCTGGATCGCCCATTGCACCACCCATACCTGGTCCTGGTCCTGCTGGTCCACCAGCCATTGCAGCTCCCATAGCACCACCCATGGCTCCGCTCATACTTTCTTTCATAGATCCTTCCATGGCTTTACCCATGCCACCTTCACCCATTCCACCAATTCCCATTGCAGCTCCCATAGCATGTGAGCCCATTGCAGATGCTGCAGCTCCTTGAGCAGACATTGCAGCTCCCATTGCTGCTCCTGCTAAACCCGCTCCAGCCTCATTAGCAGCCATTGCACCTTTAGCTACTGAGCCCATTGCAGCTCCTGGGTCTATACCTGTTCCCATTGCTGCTGAAACTTGTCCTAAATTCATTCCACCTTCCATTGGTTTCATGTCGGTTAGAGCTCCTTCCATTCCTTCAGGTTTTGCTCCTGGTCCCATTATATCTCCTAGTTTAGCTCCTTCTGGTCCAGCTGTTATTCCCATGCTCGCGGCCATTTCTGGATTTATCTCTGCATTCATATCCATTTTACCCATTCCAGCTATACCGCCACTCATTGCAGCTAGTCCCATGTCACCACCTTCCATTCCCATGGCACTACTTAAACCTTCCATTCCTTTAGCTCCCATTGCAGCCATTGTTCCTTGGTTAACCAAACCAACTTCCATCATGTCACCCATCTGTCCAGCTGATAAATTTCCACTTTTTGCCATATCTGCTATACCTACTACTGCCTTACTACCTAATCCAGCAACATTTGTAGACATAACTACTGATATATCCATACCAGCCATACCAGCAGCTCCCATACTTGCTACCATTCCTGGTGTTAAACCTGTTTGTGCAGCCATGTCGGCCATTCCAATTTTTTCCATATCTCCAACTTCCATGCCTGTCATGTCAGCCATAGCTTTACCCATATCATTTTTACCCATATCTTTCATAACATCACCCATCATCATTTGTCCTGATGGAGCATCTCCTGCTAAACTTGTACTCATCATCTCTGCTGTCATACCTTTAGGTGGTGCCATCGCGCCAGGTAATCCTCCTGCTAATGATGGTTTAGCCATAATCATAGCTCCCATCATCATTCCTGACTCGCTAACATTTTCTGGCATTTCTATTGCTTCAGGACCTGCATCAGTCATTTTTGAAGCAAATGAGTCTTTCATTTCACTGCCTTGGGTAATTGCGTTTTTCTCTTTTGGAGCCTTTCCTGAAATAGCTTGGCTTATCATTCCTACGGAACCTGACATTGCTCCTGCTATGCCTACTTCTGGACTTACAAATGCTGTTGATAAACTTTTTGCCATGTTTTCCATACCCATCTCTTCCATAGCTTTTCCTATTTCTTGCATTCCTTCAATACCTTTCATCCCGTCAGCCATTCCAGACATTCCTTGCATCCCAATGCTACCTTCCATACTTTTCATCATTTCATCACCCATACCCTTGGCACTCATTGTTGCAACTATAGCACCCGTCATAGCAGTTCCCATTTGACCCATGGCTTCTGGGTTAGCTGCTAAAGTTTCTAATGCTGCAGTTGCAGCTCCAACAGGTAATGCTTCTAAAGCTCCAGCCATCATCGCTGGATTCATTCCCATTTCTGCAACATTCATAGATGCAAATCCCGCAGGATCAAAACTTCCCATATCAAAATTTTCTGCACCAACAACTGCTTTCATATCAACCATTCCTGATGTCGCTAACCCTTTCATAGCAGTTCCAATTCCTATACCATTATTATCTAAAGCTCCCATCATTCCTTTAGCATCAAATCCTGCACCTTCTACTGCACTCATTTGTCCTGCTAATTTTTGCATTGCAACAACTTTTCCTGCTCCCATTTGACCAGCTATACTGGATAATGCTGCCATCTCTGCAGGTGAAAATTCTTTTCCAAAATCGATTCCCTCCATGTCAAGAGAGGTTGGATCTGGAATTGCCCCTAAAGCCATATCAGTCACACCTTCAACCATAGACATAGCTTGAACTGCTGAAGTTATATCACCTTTGGCTAAACTTTCTTGAGCAAATGCCATAGCGCTTTCAGCTTGAGCAATAGATGTGTCTAGAGCTTTTCCAATGTCAGACTTTGCTTCACCAAGGGCTTCTGTTGCACCTGCAATATTTGCAGAAACTTTTCCAGCATCTTCAGCTAATTGATCAGCTGCGGCTTGTGCAGAATTTCCTGCCGCTTCTGAAATGTTAGCCATAGATCCTACATCATTTGCATTAACAGTTTGTTGATAAAATAAAATCAAAAAGAATATAGTTTTAAATAAATATTTTTTAATCATTATTCCGTGGCCTCAATTTGTTTTTGTGCTTCTATTGTTGCTGCTCGTTGTGCATTAACCTTTGCCGTTGCTATTTGCTTTTTCATATTAGCAAGTACTGCTGCTCTTTCTGAAATCTCAGGATCAATTTTAGCTTTTTTTTTCTTTTTCTTTTTATTTTTTTTCCATGCTAATGTTAACATTTTACCAGTCGCCCAAAACTTTAATACAGCCTCAGAAGTTTTTGCTTTAGGAGATATTTGAAGACTCATTCTCATTGCTTCCCTTCCTTTTTTTAGTCCTTCCAAAGTTTCAACGCTTGCTTTTGGATCATTTAACATTTCATTAAATAAAGCTTCAAAGTAAGCCATGTCTCTTATCATCAAATGCTGATATTTATTTAGCTGACCTTTTCCTTTTACAAATCTTTGATAAACTTTTTTTTCCAGCTTCCCCTTGTTTTTTTTTGCTTGTTTTGTGAAATTTTTCTTTAAACATTCCTTCTGGATAATCTACTTCTTCATAAATAAAAGCTTCTGGTCTTTCACTTTCTGGCCAATCTTTTAATTTTTCATATTTATTGCAATACAAACAATCTTTTTCATCGTCTTTTTTTTTTGCTGCTTCTGAAAATGAAATTATTAATAGAAAAATAAATATTGAGGAAAATAGAATTTTTGTAGATGTTTTAATAATATTTTCTTTTTTTGTTAATAAATAATTATACATAATTATCTGCTTGCTGCGACAAAATGGTATCATACTAAAATATAAAATAAAATTAAATTAAAATTATCCTATTAAAAAATTTAACGTAAAAGTTGTATTACTTCAATGATTAGACGACTTAAATCAAGTGTTTTAAAAAAAACACATAACACTATTTACAAATAATTAAAAATTACTCTTGGAACAACATTTAAAATATTCAATGTTGGAAACTAGGTGCAAATTATAATTACTTAAAAAATTAAAAAAAATAGAAGTTCCGCTCCTATTACTGAATTTCCAAAGGAAATGTTGAGTTGGTATCCAAAATCTTATGTTAATTGAATAATTAATATCGTTAAGTGGACTAAAATACCTAGAGGTAGGCATTTTGGAGCTTTTGAATAGCCTGATTTATTAATTAAAGATATTAAATCTTTCTTTAAAAAAATATAAAATAATAAAAAATGAAAAAAAATAAATTAAAAAAAAAAATTATAGATATTTTTGTAAGACATAAATTAAGCAAAAATCATGCTAAAATTTGCTCTGAAGCAATAATTAATGCTGAACTAGTTGGTGCTCCTACTCATGGTTTATCTAGATTAAAAATGTATTGTGATAGAATTAAAAAAAAAGTCATTAACCCTAAACCAAAAATACAAATTAAAAAAATTTCACAATCTATAGCTCATGTAGATGCAAATAATAGTATTGGTTTTGTTGCTGCCGATATCGGAATTAAAAAAGCAATTAGTAATGCAAAAAAAACAGGTTTTGGTTTAGTGGGAATAAAAAATAGCGGACATTATGGACTGTCTGGTTACTACGCAGAACAAGCTGTTAAAAAAAATTTAATTTCATTTATATTTACAAATGCTCCTCCAGCAATAGCTCCTCATGGTGCATTAAAAAGTTTGTTTGGAACAAATCCAATTTGTTTTGGAACTCCAACAAATGCAAAAATTCCTTTTATTTTAGATACGTCTGTTTCAATGATAAACAGAGGGAAAATAAGAATAGCTTCAAAAACAGGGAAAAAAATTCCTGAAGGAGTTGCTTTAGATAAGTTTGGCAAACCAACTAATGATGCAAAGAAAGCTTTGCAAGGTGTTCAATTACCAATAGCAGGATTTAGAGGTTCAGGACTTGCTTGGATGGTTGATATATTGAGCGGAGTTTTTACAGGCGGAAATCATGGAGGAAAAGTAAAAGATCCTTTTGATGACTTTACTGGTCCTCAAAATATTGGACATCTATTTATAGTTATGAAAACTAATTTATTTGTAAATAATTACAATAAAAGAATAAAAGAAAATATTAAAAGAATTAAAAAATTACCAAAATTGAAAGGTGTAAAAGAAATTTTATATCCTGGTCAAAATAAATTCAATCGGTTTAAAAATAATTTAAAAAAAGAAATTAAAATAAGCAAAATTATAATGAATGATTTGAATATTTTAGAAAATTAAACAAGTTAATGATGATTCTTAAGTAACAAAATACCCTATTATTCCAACCGAAACTATAACTGATCCTAAGATGACTCTGTTTTGAAGTTTTGTTTTTTTTTCTTTTTTAAGTATCTTATTTTTAAGGACATCTACATTAACTTTGTTAATGTAGTTATCCTTATTAAAGTTATTTTTTAGGGTCTCAATACTCATATAATTTAAAAAATTATTAAACCACAAACACTTATAATGATCCAATAATGAACTGTTCAAAATGGGTTGCATAATTTAAAAATTATGTTCAAATTGGGTTTTAGATTAAATGAAAAATTTACCGAGTATTTATTCTGAACTTGAGAGTGATGTAATAGATAAAGTTTTTAAAAATAATTTTGATAAATTAAGTCCACATTTTTTTAAACTTATGTCAGAGTGGACCATCGGTGGATACAACCTATTTAAAGATTTAGATAAATACACAATTCTAATTTACCTTATAAGTAAACAATTTGAATTTTATAGAAGAAATAATTTAAACATTACTTATGATAATTTCTATAAAAACAAACCTTTAGAAATTGAAAAAATTAATCTTATAAAAATATCAGTTGACCTAGAAATTCCAAAAGAAAATGTAAGAAGAAAAATTATTGAATTAGAAAAAAAAGGTATTATTAAAAAAAAAGGTAAAAAAATTATAATCGATAGATCTAATTATATTTCAACACAACCTATAAACACCTTAAAAAATTTATCAAATCTTTTATCTATTTTTAGTAAAATATTAAAAGGAGAAAAAATAATTAAAAATGAACTAACTCAGGCAGAAATAAATAATTTAATTAAACAAAATTTTTCATTTTGCTGGTATCAATTTTATAAATTTTTATTCCCTTATTGTTTGAGATGGAAAAATCATTTTGGTGACCTTGAATTTTTTTCAATATTGGCAACTATAGTTTTAAATAGCAGAACTCAAATAGATAAAAAACTAAAAGGTATAGAATCCTATGTAGAAGAATGGAGAAGTACAATGATCAAACATAAGATTAGAGGAATTAATGCTATGTCTATATCAGAAATCACAGGTATACCAAGACCGACTGTAGTAAGAAAATTAAAAATTTTAGTTAAAAAGAAATATATATCATATGATAAAAACAAATTAATAAACATAGATCTTAGTAAAAAAAATTTTGAAGAAATGGCAAAAATTCAAGATTTAAATATAAATTCTTTTAATGTCTTTACTAAAAGAACTTTTAATCAAATAAATGTATCTTAATTAGAATTTTTTAAAATATATATAAAAATAAATCCAGTTATATACATTATTAATGCATATGCCGCTGTTGGCACCATGTATGCGACATCACTAAATATTTGTGTTGCAACAAATACTGCTAATGTTCCATTTTGAAGGCCACATTCTAAAGAAATACATTTCCTTTGTGGGACTGCCGTAGCAAAAAATTTTGCAATAAAAAATGCTAGAGTCATCATTGCTACATTTAAAATTAAAACAGCTATACCTGCTTGAGCTAAATAGTTAAAAATATTTTCTCTTTCTTCAATCCATATTGCAGCAAAAACAATTATAAACAATACACTTGTAATTCTATTTATTACATTCAGATTTGTTGAAATAAAATTTTCTGCAAATTTTCTAATTATCATTCCAATTATTACTGGAACACTGACCACTAATGCCATTTTTAAAGCAATACCAGTCATTGTGATATCTGATGAAAAATCTGTGACACCTAATAAACTTGCAGATGTTAAAACTATAAATGGAACAGATATAATGCTTATTAAACTAATGATGGCTGTAAGAGATATTGATAATGCTACATCTCCATTTGCAAATTTTGTTAATACGTTTGATGTAACTCCTCCTGGGGCAGCTGCAATTATCATTAAACCTACTGCAATTTCGACTGGTAATCGAAGTATCAAAACTAAAGCATAGGCAACAATTGGTAAAAGAATTAACTGACAGACAATTCCAACTGTGAAATCTTTTGGATTATTTATTACTCTTAAAAAATCTTTAGTTGTAAGACCTAAGCCAAGGCCCAACATAATTAATGCTAATGCAATAGGTGCTATTTTAGTGACTATTTCCAATTTATTTGTACCTCTCTCATCGATAGTTATATTAGTTTTTTTGGTATTTTAGTATATATAAATTTAATGCTTTCAGATAAATCTACTGTTTGTCCAATCAATCTTCTTGATATAGCCCATCAAAAGAGAGGCGTTAAAGCTGCTATAGTAAACGCAGGCAAAACGCTGCCTATGCTATCTGTAATGGATGCGGTTAAAGAAAATTTAATTGAGCCAGTATTTATTGGAGATGAAATAGAAATTAAAAAAACTGCAAATGATTTAAGTTTTGATGTATCTCAATTTAAAATTATTGACGAAAAAGATGAAAATAATACCGCAAAAGTTGCTGCTAAATTGGCATCTGATAAACAAATAAAAATAATCGTTAAAGGTCATATTCATACTGATGTTTTAATGAAAGAAGTATTTAAAAGAGAGTATAATTTAATTGGTAAAACAAGGTTGAGTCATATTTGGCACATGACATTGGAAAAAGATGATAAACCTCTAATAATTACAGATGGAGCACTAAATGTTAATCCTAGTGTAAAAACTAAAATGCATATTCTTAAAAATGTAGTTGATTTTTGTCATAGAATAAATATTCCAAGGCCAAAAATTTCAATTTTATCAGCTACAGAAGAAGTATTAGATAGTATGCAAAGTTCAATTGAAGCAAAAGAAATTACAGATTTGGCTCAAAAAGAACAATTAAATGCAGATATATTTGGACCGTTAGCTTTTGATAATAGTGTCTCTAAAAAATCTGCCGGGATAAAAGGAATTAAAAATATTGTTGCTGGAGAAGCTGATGTTTTGTTGGTGCCAAATGTAGAAACAGGTAATGCTTTAGTAAAAATGATGATTTATTTTATGGGGGCTTGTGCTGCAGGAGTCGTTGTTGGTGGAAAAGTGCCTGTTGTAATTACTAGTCGATCTGATGATGCAACTGCTAGAATGGCTTCAATTGCTGCCTCAGTGGTAGCTTTAGATTAATTCAAAGTTGAAAACAATATATTAATCATTTAAATACACTTTAAAAAATACGAAAAATGCCAATACAATATTTAAAAAAATCTCCAAAAACTTCGTCTACAGATGATACTAAAACAAGAGAGATTGTAGAAAATATATTAAAAGATATAGAGAGAACTAAGGAAGAAGGTTGTAAAGAACTTTCAAAAAAATTTGATAAATATGAAGGTGATGTAGTTATTTCAAAAGAAAAAATTGAAGAAATTAAAAAAAATTTAGACCAAAAAACTAAAGATGATATTCAATTTTCTCACGAACGAGTAAGAAAATTTGCTGAAGCCCAGCTTAAAAATTATGGACAAGATTTTGAAGTTGAGTTATCAGAAGGTTTGTTTGCTGGCCAAAAATTAATTCCTGTTAATACAGCAGGATGTTATGTCCCAGCAGGCAGATATGCTCATATAGCGTCGGCTGTTATGAGTGTGACTACTGCAAAAGTTGCAGGAGTAAAAAATATAATTGTATGCAGTTCTCCTAAACCTGAGGTGGGTGTGCATCCTTCAATTGTTTATACTGCAGATTTATGTGGAGCTGATGTTATTATGAATTTAGGAGGAGTCCAAGCTATTGCCGCAATGACCAATGGCTTGTTTGGAAATGCTCCAGCAGATATTTTGGTTGGTCCAGGAAACCAATTTGTTGCAGAAGCGAAAAGATTGCTTTTTGGAAAAGTTGGCATTGATTTGTTTGCAGGACCAACTGAAATTGCTGTTATAGCTGATGATACTGCAGATGCAGAACTTGTAGCATTTGATTTAGTTGGACAAGCTGAACATGGATATAATTCTCCTGCTTGGTTATTTACTACTAGCAAAAAATTAGCAGAATATGTCATGCAAAGAGTTCCAGAATTAATTGCCGATTTACCAGAATTGCCAAGAGAAAATTCAGAAGCTGCTTGGAGAGACTATGGTGAAGTAATTCTTTGCGATACTGATGAAGAAATTGCAAAAGTTAGTGATGAATATGCTCCAGAACACTTAGAAGTACAAACCAAAAATCTGAAATGGTTTCATGATAGATTAAAAAATTATGGATCATTATTTATAGGTGAAGAAACAACAGTAGCTTATGGAGATAAATGCTCAGGTACTAATCACATATTACCAACAAAAGGTGCAGCAAAATATACTGGCGGATTATTTGTTGGTAAGTTTATAAAAACTTTAAGTTTTCAAAGAATGACCAAAGCTTCAACAAAAGAAGTTGGAGCAGCTTGTGCAAGAATTTCTAGATATGAAGGTATGGAAGCTCACGCAAGAACTGGTGATGTAAGACTAAGAAAATACGGTTTTTCAAATTAAATCTATTATATCCAAAAATACATAGCTAGACAAAACAGTCATAAATATAATTATAAAAAAATTTATAATTTTCCAAACATTTGATTTAATTAAATAATTTGAAAAAAACTTTGCTAAATAACCCAGACAGAAAAAAAATAAAAAAGATGCAAGTGATGCACCTATGCCAAAAAAGTATTTATTTGTAACTAAAAAATTTTTTGAAAAATTGCCTAAAAAAAATACAGTATCAGAATAAACATGTGGATTTAAGTATGTAAAACCAAATGTTTTAACAATTACACTTTTTAATGACAGTGTATTATTGTCAAAACTAATATCAGAACTTTTATATAAAGATCTTACTTTGTTATAAATAAAGTAAATTAAGAAGATAAAAAGTGATATATTGAAGAATAATTCAACATTTTTTGTGAAATAAATTTTAAAATATTCGAATAAAAATATTCCTAAAAAGATTAGAATTAAATCTGAAATAGAGCAAATTAAGCAAACTAAAAAAACATATTGTCTTTTTAAACCTTGTTCAATTACAAAAATATTTTGCGCACCAATTGCTAAAATCAAACTCAAGCCTGTAAAAAAACCAAGTACTAGAAAGCTCATTTTTTACTTAATATATCTGCTCTTAAAGTGGTTAGGATTATGATTATTAAAAAGGGTATACATATTAAATTCATCATTTTCCAGTTAGTAAGCATAATTAAAACTCCGGCTGATAAACTGCCGGTAGCATGAACAGAATATACAATAAAATCATTTAATCCTTGAGCTTTGAATTTTTCTTCTTCTTTATAGGTTAAAACTAGTAAACTCGTACCAGATATAAATAAAAAATTCCAACCTAAACCTAAAAAAATTAATGCGAACATATAATTATAATAAGTTTGATCAAAGAAACTTGCTATTATAGTTATGCTGTAAAGAAAAACTCCTGCATACATTATATTGCTATGACCAAATTTTTTAACTAAATTTCCAGTTATCAATGACGGTAGAAACATTGCTACAACATGAAACTGTATAACCAAACCTGTTTTGCTTAGACTCATTTTTTCCATTACATGCATGCTTAATGGGGTTGCAGTCATCAAAAAGGTCATTATTGCATATCCAAATGCTGAAGCTACAAGCGCCTGTAAAAATCTAGGTTGTGAAATTAATTCTAAAACACTTCTTCCTGAACTTTTTATATTAGACTCTAATTTTGATGTATTTTCATAAAATATAAAGAAAATCACCGGTATAATTGTTAAAATAGCAAGTGATAAATAAGATCCAACATACAATTGATCGCTAACAATATCTTTTCCGTAATTTGCCATGCTTGGCCCTAAAAACGCTGAAACAATTCCACCTAATAAAATTATTGAAATTGCTCTAGGGACTTTATCTTTTTTAACACTTTCGGCTGCAGCAAAACGATATTGATGTGTGAAGGCCATACCAACGCCAAGAAAAAAATTGGCAAAACAAAATAGAATAAAGTTCTGATCCATTATTGAATATGATGCCAATATAGAAACTAAAAAATTTCCAATTGATGCTGAAATAAATCCAGCTTTCCTTCCTATTAAACTCATAACTTTTGTTGCAAAGATTGCACCTATTGCTATACCAACTACCGATATTGACATTGGTAAAGTAGAGAGTGATTTTAAAGGGCTAATTTGTGAACCAATAATTCCACTTAAAAATACTGTTACTGGAGCAGCAGTAAAACTAAAAATTTGACTTAATGTAAGAATTAAAAGATTTCTGTTCATGATAAGAAGTTTTTTACTGTTTCATTAAACTTTTGAGGTTCTTCAAGATGAACATTGTGACCACAACCTTTAAAGATTTCTAATTTACTATTAGGTATATTTTTTTTTAAGGTATCAACTTGATTAAAATTATATGAAACATCTTTATCACCCCAAATGATCAGGGTGTCTTGTTTAATATTTTTTAAATTTTCATATCCTCTCCAATTTTTCATGGCTACAAGAGCATTATCTGCCGTTTCTATAGAAATGTTTTTAACTGCATTTTCGCAAAAATAATAATATTTAGCCCTACTTCCTTCCACGAACCAATTTTGAGGAACTCTATTTACTGTTTCTTTTAATCCATCTTTTTTTAATCTTTCTCTTGTCGTTTCCAAAGGTTCAAATCTTTCTGGAATATCTCCAATTGAGCCAGTCGCAAAACAAATTAACTTTTTAACTCTATTTTCAGAAATTTTTACCATTTCTTGAACTACCATTCCCCCCATTGAATGTCCCATTAGATGAAATTCATTTATTTTTTTTTCATCTAGACATTTTAGTATAAATTTTGCAATTAAATTAATATTGTCTAAAGACTGAGCTTTATAACTTTCTCCAAAACCAGGTAAAGCAGGTGTAATTATTCGAAAATGCCTACTTAAAAATTTTTTTTGTAAATTCCACATTTCTGAAGAACCTAAAAATCCATGAACCAAAACTAAAGGAAATCCTGTTCCAACATCATCTATATAAATTTCTTGCATAAATATTTTTAAAATATAGTTGTATACATCAATGATTAATACAAAAATCAAAAACTAAATATATATGATCGGTATTTTAGGTGGAATGGGGACTCAGGCTGGTTTGGATTTTTGCAATAAGCTAGCAAAAATAAATAGAGGAAAACTAGATCAACAATATCCATTATTTGTTCTTTATAACAAATCAGATACGCCTAAAAGACCAGAAAATTTAAAAAAATACTTCAATGTACTAAATGCACTAGTTAAAGGGTGCAAAATGTTACAAAAAAATAAATGTAAATTTATTGTTATGCCATGCAATACTGCTCACTATTGGTATGATGATCTTCAAAAAAAAATTAATATTCCAATAGTAAGTATGCCGAAAGAAGTTTTCTTGTATGCAAAAAAAACTTGCAAAAAAAACTCAAAAATAGGACTTCTTGCTACAGAAGCCACATTGAAGACCAAGGTATATCACAAATATTTTGATAAAGACTTTCAATTAGTTAGTCCTATAAATTCTTTACAAAAAAGCTCGGTTAATAAATCAATAAAATATGTAAAAATGGGTAAAATAAAAGAAGCTGAAAAAGCTATTAGACCTGCAGTTAATTATTTGATGAAGATTAAATGTAAAAAAATAATACTGGGTTGCACTGAATTGCCAATAGCAATATTTGCTTTCAAATCATTTAAAAAAATTAAACAATCTAAAATATTTATAGATCCAAATTTACTATTAGCTAACGTTTCTATGAAAAAATATAAAAATCTTAAATAAAAAAAACCTCAGACTTATTTGAGACGTTTCTCAATGCTGAGGTTTTAATTTTTATTGACCAGATTATTTTGATGGATCTGGTACTTTTCTTAAATATGGTTTTACTGTTTCCCATCCATTAGGGTAGATTTTTTTTGCTTCTTCATCTTTAACAGCAGGAAGTATAACCACGTCTTCACCTTTTTTCCAATTTGCTGGAGTTGCAACTTTATGTTTTGCTGTAAGTTGCATTGAGTCAATAGCTCTTAAAATTTCATGAAAATTTCTACCAGTTGCCATTGGATAAGTTAAATATAAACCAATTCTTTTATCCGGTCTTATTACAAAAACAGTTCTAACTGTTTCATTATCAACAGCAGTACGACCCATTGATGAAGTTCCAGCATCCCCTTCTAACATATTAAAAAGTTTTGCAACTTTTAAATCTTCATCTGCTATGATCGGATAATTTGGTTTAGTTCCCGATACATCTTTGATGTCTTCTAACCATTTTTTATGATCTTCAACACCATCTACACTTAATCCAATAACTTTTACATTTCTTGCATCAAATTCTGCTTTCATTTGGCCTAAAGAACCTAATTCAGTAGTACAAACTGGTGTAAAATCTTTTGGGTGTGAAAATAAAACGCCCCAACTATCCCCAAGCCATTCATGGAAAGAAATGTCACCTTCCGACGTTTTACATTGGAAATCTGGGCAAACACTGTTTATTTTTAACATAATATCTGTCTCCTATAGTTTTTTAGAATGATTATAACAAGATTGATTTGGTATGCAAATTTTAATAATATTTTTTATCAATGATATTTAATCAATTATTTGACAGCAAATCATCGACCTATACTTACATAATCTCGAGTGGAAAAGGTAGAGAGGCATTAATAATTGATCCTGTAATTGAACATACAAATGAATACGTAAAAGTATTAGAAAGTTTAGATCTAAAATTGGTAAAAGTAATAGATACACATATACATGCAGATCATATATCTGGTTTAAACGAACTTAATAAAAGAACTAATTGTGCAAGAATTATGGGAGAAAAATCTAAATCAGAAGTGGTTGATATAAAATTAAAAGATAATGAAAATATAAATATAGAAAATATAGAACTTAAAGCAATTTATACTCCTGGTCATACTGATTGTTCATATTGTTATGTTATGAATGATAGAGTTTTTACAGGAGATACTCTTTTAATAAATGGCACTGGGAGAACAGATTTTCAAAGTGGAAGTTCTTATGATGCTTATGAATCTATATTTAATAGATTGCTTAAATTACCTGAAAAAACTTTAGTTTATCCAGCTCATGATTATAATGGGAAAAAAAACTCAACTATTGAAAATGAAAGAAATAAAAATCCTCGTTTACAAGTTAAATCCAAAGAGGAGTATGCAGAAATCATGAATAATTTAAATTTATCAAATCCAAAAATGATGGATATCGCGGTACCAGCAAATCTAAAGGGTTTAACCTTGGATCAGCTATAATTGAGGTTAAATTAATCTTGTTTTTAGAAAAACAGTAATTATATTATTCTTATGGCATGTGAAAATCCAAAATGTATATGTACAAATTGTATAAGCGGTAAATGTGCTTGCGACGGAAATAAAATGTGCGCTTGTTCTCCTGAGACAGGAAGCTATTGCTGTTACTGCTGCTAACTAATTATTCAAATTAATAAATCATTTAAATAATTATGAAAAAATTTTTAGAGTCAATAATTAACAGAGATCCAGCTGCAAAATCAAAGTTAAGTATAATATTAACTTACCCTGGTGTTAAAGCAGTTTTTTTTCATAGAATTGCCAATTTCTTTTCAATTGCAAAATTTGATTTGATTGCAAGAATAATTTCTCAATTTTCAAGATTTTTAACTGGAATAGAAATTCACCCTAAAGCAAAAATAGGTGAAAATTTATTTATTGATCATGGTATGGGAGTGGTTATTGGAGAAACTTCTGAAATAGGAAATAATGTAACTATATATCATATGGTTACTTTAGGAGGAGTTTCACCAAGTATAGAATCTAATCAACAACGAAATGTTAAAAGGCATCCAACTTTAATGGACAACGTTGTAGTAGGTTCGGGTGCTCAAATATTAGGACCAGTAGTTGTGGGCAAAAATGCAAAGGTTGGGGCCAACGCAGTTGTAACCAAAGACGTTCCAGAAAATGCAGTAATGGTAGGAATACCTGCTAAAAATGTTGGAACCGCAACAGAAGAATTCAAACCTTATGCTGTAACAGATGAAAGCGAAAATGAAAAATTATAGCAATGATTTTATTGAATCTATAGGAAATACTCCTCTTATAAAACTTAGAGCAGCTTCAGTAATAACAGGATGTGATATTTATGGAAAAGCCGAATACTTAAATCCTGGTGGATCAGTAAAAGATAGAGCCGCACTTGCTTTAATTAAAGATGCTCAGGAAAAAAAATTAATCTCTAAAGGAGGAACCGTTGTAGAAGGTACGGCTGGAAATACAGGTATAGGATTATGTCTCTTAGGAAATTCCCTTGGTTATAAAACTATTATTGTAATGAATGATAACCAAACCCAAGAAAAAAAAGATACTTTAAGAAATATTGGAGCCGATCTAAGATTGGTACCTCCCAAACCTTATAAAGATGATGGAAATTACGTAAAAGTTGCTGGAAAATTGTCTGAGGAAATTAAAAGTTCTAATAATCATGGAGTAGTTTGGGCTAATCAATTTGATAATACTGCTAATGCTAAAGGCCATTATGAAACAACAGGGCCTGAAATTTGGGAACAAACTGAAGGAAAAATAGATGGTTTTGTTTGTTCTTCAGGGACTGGTGGAACAATTGGAGGGGTAAGCAGTTATCTTAAAGAAAAAAATAAAAATGTTAAGATTTTTTTATCTGACCCAACTGGTTCTGCTCTTTATAATTACATTCAAAATGGCGAATTAAAATCAGAAGGCGGATCAATAACCGAAGGAATTGGATCTAGTAGAATAACAGCTAATTTTGCTGAAGCTAAAATAGATGGAGCTTTTTCAATAAGTGATCATGAATCTTTACCAATTTTATATGATTTAATTCAAAATGAAGGATTAAGTTTAGGAACAAGTTGTGGTGTAAATATTGCAGGGGCGATAAGATTAGGTAAAGAATTAGGTCCTGGCAAAACAATTGTTACCATACTTTGCGATAAGTCTGATAAATACAACTCTAAACTGTTTAATAAAAAATTTTTACAAGAAAAAAAACTCCCTTTTCCAAGCTGGATATAATCACGCATAGCTGAATTGTAATAAAATCATTGTTATGGCTTTCGATGATACTTTAAGCATGTATAATACTATTAAAAAAAATAAAAAGGAGGAAATAATGGAAAAAGAAGTGTTAGTGATCGTAGATTTGAAAGAAGGAAAGCTTGAAAAATTTATGGGATGGATGCAATCAGATGAGGGAATGAGTGTAAGAAAATCAGCAGCTCATCCAGAAAAAACTATAGGAGCAGTAAAGCCAGACAAAAGTGGTGTTATGTTTAAGGTATTTGTTCATAATATGGAAAAAATGAAAGAGATGGTATCTGGAACAAACCCAATTGGAAAACCAATTTATGATGAGTGCGTAAATAAGATGCATGTGTGGGAATTAACAAAAGTTGATATCTAAAATGTCTAAATTTTACATAATTGGAAAAATAAGTCATGAATTGTTGCAAAGAATGCAGAAAGATCCAGCAGCTGATAGATCTGCTTCAACTAAAAAAGTTGTCGAAGCAGCGGGTGGTAAAATGATTAGCTACGAATGGGTTCGAGGCCGTTATGATGTAATTTGTTGTGTAGAAGGTGACGCTGAAACAGTTATAGGTATGAAAGTTGCTTTTCTTAATTCAGGCCTTATGGAACAATTAATGATCCATGAGGTTTTTGATTACAATAAAGCTTTTGGCAAAGCTTCAGATGCAGCAAAAAGTGTGACTAAACCTGCTGAGTAAATTATGTCAGGTTATGCAATTGCTCAAATTGAAGTAACCAATCCTGAAAACTATAAAGAATATTTAGCAAAAGTTACAGATATTGTTAATAAATTTGGAGGAGAATTTTTAGTAAGAGGTGGCGAATTTAGCCATGTTGAAGGTGAATGGAAAAACTCTAGAAACATTGTTATTAAATTTCCTTCTTACGAAAAAGCTTTGGAATGGTATCACTCCGAAGAATATAAACCTGTTAGACAAATAAGATTGGATAACGCAGATACAAATCAAATAATAATAAAAGGAGTATAAGATGTCTATTTTAGAAAAATACAGTGCTGCAATAAAAAATAAAGATGAAGCTACTATGAATGAACTTTTGCATGATGATTTTAAATTTACAATGCATAAATCAGGAAACAGTTTAGGCAAAACTGATGTGATCAAATGGGCGATGAGTGGTGACATTAAACAAGATAAAACAAGAGTCGTTTATGAAAATGATGAAATTGGTATACACCATGCATTCGTAACATTTGATGATGGAAATGTTGAAGCTGTAATGGCAGTTTATAAATATAAAGATGGAAAAATTACAAGTTTAGAGACAGGCGCTACACCAATGCCTAAATAAATTTATTTTATGTCAATAACAATTCAATCTTTGCTAACAACATGGGGTAATGCTTTTAAGTCTGGAGATCCAACAGAAATTTCAAAATTACTTGACGATAACTTTAAACATATAAATCTTCACCAGCCTGAAAGAGGTTTCAATACATTACAAGAAAGTTTGGATTGGATTAAAACAAAACCAGGTGTAGTCTCTGACATTGTGTCAATTTACGAAGATGACAAAAGACTTATTGGAACTTTTAAATGGAAAGATTCTGATAAAAATCCAGATACAATCATGTTTCATGGCATAATTTCAAATAATAAGCTTTTAAGATTTGAAATAGTAAGAGCGCCTGATCTATAATGAATAAAATTTTAAGATTATTTATAACATTTTTTATATTTATCTATCCGCTTAATTTAATTGCATCTACAACAAAATCTATTGGTGAAAAAGGTGACCCAAAAAATGTTGATAGAGTAATAAAAATTAAGATGTACGATAATTATTATGAACCAAGTTTAATTACTGTTAAAAAAGGTGAAACAATTAAATTCATAGTTACTAACCTTGGAAAAATGGTTCATGAATATAATATTGGTACTAAAGAAATGCATATAAAACATCAGCCAGAGATGCAAAAATTAATTGATCATGAAATTATTTCATTTGATAAAATTGATAAAAAAAAATGATAGAAATGTCTAAAAAAGACCATTCATTAGCACACTCCCATTCGAACAGTATTATGCTAGAACCACAAGGTCAAGGTGAAATTATTTGGAAATTTTCTAAAGATATAGAATTGGAAATGGCTTGTAATATACCCGGACATTATGAATCTGGAATGGTAGGCAAAATTATAAATAAATAAAGTGAAAAAGTTTTTTTATTTTATAACGTTTATTCTTCTAACAAATTTTCCAGCAATTTCGGAAAATAATACAGATAAATTAAATGAATTATTTTTAAAATTAGAAACCGAACAAAATATTATTACTGCATCTAAAATAGAAAGTAAAATTTGGAAACTTTGGATTACTCATCCAACAGAGCCAAAATTAACAGAACTTCTTGCTGAGGGATCTTATTACATGTCTCAAAATCAATTAGCTAATGCACATGAAATGTTTTCAAAAGCAATTGAATTAGATCCAAATTGGGCTGAGGCTTGGAATAAAAGAGCAACCGTCTTATATTTAATGGGTAAATATGAACTTTCACAAAATGACATTGATAAAGTGCTTAGTTTAGAGGAAAGACATTTTGGAGCTCTCTCTGGTCAAGGTCTTGTCCAATCAGCATTAAAAAATTATCAATTAGCTATTGATAGTTATATCGAAGCTCATAAAATCTATCCTGCTATGAAGTCTCCCATCATAATGATTGAAAGATTAAAAAAATTAATAAACAATGAAACTGTATGAATAAAGTGATTGGATTTGTAATGATTGGCACTAATGATCTTGAAAAATCAAGTAAGTTTTATGATGTTGTATTAGTCCATCTTGGATTAAAAAGAGTTACTAATACAGAAAGATATATTGGTTATGGTCACTCAAGTGACGATGATCATGTCAAATTTTATATTACTAAACCTCATAATAAAGAAAATGCTACTTTTGGAAACGGTACAATGGTTGCTTTATCAGCAGATACAAAAGAGGCTGTTGATAAATTTTATACAACAGCCTTAGAAAATGGAGCAACTGATGAAGGAAAACCAGGAGCAAGATCTGATGGAAACTATTATGGATATATTCGTGATCTAGATGGAAATAAAATTACAGCTAGGTTCTTGGTAAATTAAGTGAAAAAATATATTAAATACACAATTTACGTTATAATTTATATTTTAATTGTTTTGTTGCTGGCAGTATATTTTTACAAAAATGATATTGGCCTATTTTAAATTAGTTAAAGAAAAAAAATATGAGTAATATAGATTTTTATTTTTCAATTGGAAGTACTTACACTTATTTGTCAGTTACAAGAATTTTAGATTTAGAAAAAAAACATCAAGTAAAATTTAATTGGAAACCATTCAGTGTAAGAATAATAATGAATGAAATGAATAACCATCCTTTTCCTGATGATAAAAAAAACAAAGTTGATTATATGTGGAGAGATATTGAAAGAAGAGCTGAAGGATACGGTTTTTCTGCAAAAACCCCTGTGCCCTACCCGCTAACTCAATTTGATTTAGCAAATAAACTTGCAATACTCGGTTTAAAAGAAGGTTGGGGAATTGATTATGTAAGACTTACATACAAAAGATGGTTTCAAGAAAAAAAAGAACCTGCAACTGAACCTAATATTTCTGAAATATGTTCGGAGCTTAAACTAGACAAAGATGAAGTAATTTTAAGTGCAAATTCTGAAGAAATAGAAAAAGAATTTTTGGCAAATACAGATAGTGCACGTAATAATAAAGTTTTTGGAAGCCCTTCGTTTATAGTTAATAGTGAAATGTTTTGGGGAGATGATAGAATGGAAGATGCTATAACTTGGTCGAAAAAAAATGGGTAATTTAACAGCTTATATTATTTTAATAGTTGCAGTTCTTTTAGGAACAGCTTCAAATGGTTTTGCTAAAGGAGCTCAAGGTTTTACTTTATTAATACCAAGTATTTTAACAGCAATAACAATTGTTGGCTGTATGTACACCCTTTCGCTTGTAATGAAATCAATTCCGGTTGGAATTACATATGCTTCCTTTGCTGGATTATGTATTATTGCGACTACTATAGTTGGTATGTACAAATTTAATCAAATGCCTGATATGTATACTTTAATTGGTCTTGCTCTAATCGTAGCTGGTGTCTTAATTGTAAATTTACTTGGGAAAGCTAACTAATATGAAGCCGTTAACAGGATATATTTTTTTAGCAATTGCAATAACCTGTGGAATAACTGCTAATAGTTTTGCAAAAATATCTGATGGATTTTCAAAATTAGCACCTTCTGTTGCCTGTATACTTTTAATGTGCGTAACCATGTTTTCGCTAGCAAAAGGTATGTCTGCAATTCCAGTTGGTTTTGCTTATGCCACCTATAGCGCAATTACAGTTGCATCAATACTTATATTTGGAATTGTCAAATATAATCAAATGCCAAATATATATGGTTTAATTGGAATTATTTTAATTATAGCTGGAGTCTTAATTGTAAATTTACTTGGGAAAGTAAATTAAATTTAACAAAAGGAGAAAATATGTCTGAACTAATTGCGTTCATCGGAGTTGGAAATATGGGAAATCCGATGGCATATAATTTAGTTAAATCTGGAAAAAAAGTTAAAGTCTTTGATGTTTCAAAAAATATGATCGTAAAAGCAAAAGAAAAAAATTTAGATGTTGTAGAAAATTTAGATGATTTAATTACAGATGAAATAACAACTGTAATTACAATGCTTCCAGAAGGCAAAAATTCAAAAGAAGTTTATTTAGGAGATAAAGGTATAATAAATAAAGTATCAAAAAATTGTCTACTTATTGATTGTTCAACAATCGATATTCAAACTTCAATTGAAATAGGAAATAAGGCGTCAGAAAAAGGAATTAAAATTATTGACGCTCCTGTAAGTGGAGGTGTAATGGGTGCACAAAAAGCAACTCTAAATATTATGGTTGGAGGAACCAAAGAAGCTTTTGATCTTGCTCTTCCTCTTCTAAAAATTATGGGAAAAAATATATTTCACGCAGGTGATCTTGGTAGTGGAAATGGTGCTAAAATTTGTAACAATATGTCCTTAGGAATTACAATGATAGCAGCATCTGAATCTTTAATGTTAGCAAAAAGATTGAACATAGATATTAAAAAAGTTCATGAAATAATGAAAAACGCATCTGGTAATAGCTGGCCAATATCTGTTTATCCTCCTTTGCCTGGTTTAATTGAAGGAACTCCATCAAATAATAATTATCGACCAGGATTTTCTGCAGGAATGATGAATAAAGATTTAAAATTAGCAAATGAATGTGCAAAACAAGTAAAAGCTTCTACTCCACTTGGTGCTATGGCCTTAAATATCTATAATAAATTTTGTGAAGAAGGTAATGACAACAAAGATTTTTCTGCTATATCAAAAGTTATAGGAGAAGATGCTTGGGATTATCCAATAGATTGATTATATGAAAAAAACTATTGTACAAAGTTGGAATGAATGGGATCCTTTAAAACATGTAATTGTCGGAAGAGCAGACAATTGTTGTATACCAGCTCCTGAGCCGGCAGTGGATGTAAAAATTCCTCCTGACTCGGTAATGAAAGGTAAGCATGGTAGAAGAGATCAAGATTCAATAGATAAAGCAAATGAACTTTTAAATAAATTTGTAAAAACATTAGAAGGCAGAGGAATAAGAGTTGATAGACCAACTCCTTTAAAATTTGACGAAAAAATTGCTACACCAGACTGGAAAGCTGAACACATGTTTGGATGTATGCCATCAAGAGATGTAATTATTACTGTAGGAAAAGAAATGTTAGAAGCAACTATGAGCTTTCGATGCCGATGGTTTGAATATTTAGCTTATAGACCATTGATACAGCAATACTTTATGGAAGATCCAGGTATGAAACATGAGTCAGCTCCAAAACCAAGATTGACAGATAAAGATTATCATAAAAATTATTTGTCTGATGAAGTAAGTATTGAACAAAGATTAGAATGGGCTGAAAAAAAATATTTTGTAACAACTGAAGAAGAACCTCTTTTTGATGCTGCAGATATTTTAAGATTTGGTAAAGACTTAATTGTTCAACATGGTTTTACTACAAATTTAAAAGGTATAGATTGGTTAAAAAGACATTTTCCTGATCATCGTATTCATACTGTAAATTTCCCAGGTGATCCTTACCCAATTCATATAGATGCAACTTTTACCCCCATCAAACCTGGTCTAATATTAAATAACCCTGTAAGAAAACTTCCTAAAGAGCAAAGAAAACTTTTTGAGAATAACGGATGGGAGATTATTGAAGCAGCACAACCAGCCCATAACTCTCCCCCTCCTCTAACTTATTATTCAATATGGTTATCAATGAATATTTTAGTTTTAGATCCAAAAACAGTATGTGTGGAGAAAAGTGAAGTATATCAAGCTGAACAACTAGATAAACTAGGCATGGAAGTTTTGCCTATAGATTTTAGAGAAGCCTATGGCTTTGGTGGAAGTTTACATTGTAGCACAACTGATGTTTATAGAGAAGGAGACTTGCAAGATTATTTTCCTAAACAATAGAGTTTGTGATATTAGGAGCAAGTGTCTAAAAAAAATAATAATCCCAAAGGAATAATCTTCATATTATTAGCAATGATGGTTTTTTCTGTACAGGATGGGATTATGAAACACATCTATAATTTTGTTTCACTTTATGAAATATACTTAATAAGAACTGTAGTAAGTTTTATTTTTATTTTAATTTTTTTAATTATAACAAAAAAACCAATTATATTTAAAAGCCAATATCCAATTTTAACACTTTGTCGTGTAATACTTTTTTTCTTTGGCTTTAGTTCGTTTTATATATCACTAACAGTATTGCCTTTAGGAACGGCTACGGCTTTATTTTTCGTTACTCCTTTTTTAATTACAATATTTGCACATTTTTTTTTAAAAGAAAAAATAGGTCCAAGAAGGTGGGCTGCCATTGCTGTAGGGTTTATTGGAGTTTACATAACCTTAAATCCAGATTTTAGTAATTTTAATTATTTAAGTTTGCTGCCGATTTTATGTGCCTTTTGTTATTCATTATCAATGATAATCATAAAAATGACTTCGGACAAAGATAGTGTTTATACTCAAACTTTTACCTTTTATATTGGTGCAATAATTTTTAGTATAATTTTCTATTTTGTTATGGGAGATGGTAAATTTAATACAATAGAACACCCTGCTGCTCAATTTATATTAAGAGAATGGTTTGTAGATATAGAAAATAGTATTTTATTTATGGTTGCAACTGGTGCCACAGCCACTGTTGCATTCCTTCTATTGTTTACAGCTTATAGCATAGCATCGCCTGCAGTGGTTTCGCCTTTTGAGTATTCAATATTACTCTGGTCACCATTGGTAGGCTGGATATACTTTAATGAAGTGCCGACTTTAAGTACAGTAATTGGAATACTAATAATTGTAAGTAGTGGTATATATATTTTTTTACGTGAAAAAGCTCAAGACCAATCTATTGTTACTGACAAACCTTTGCGATAAATGAAAAATATAATTCCTACTATTAATATAGCTTCAATTTTAAAAGAGGATTTTTATTCTACAAAATCAATACAGACTATAAATAAAATTAAAAAAGCTTGCATCAATATAGGTTTTTTTCAAATTACAGGTCATGGAATAAGTCAAAAAAATATTAAAAATACTTGTAAAGTTGCTAAAAAATTTTTTAATTCATCTGAAAAAAATAAAAAAAAGCTCTCGCCTAAAAAATGGAATTTCAAAAATAAAAATATTTATAGAGGATATTTTCCTAATGATGTGAATGGAAAAGAAGGATTGGACATAGGCGACTTAAAAGTTTCTCAAAAGTACGCTCAAAAATTAAGAAATCAATATATTGAATATTTAGATTTAACCAAATCAATAGATAAAAAATCAATTAAAATTTTGTCAAATTATTTTGATAATATTTTTATTTTAGGAGAGTTTCTTTTTAAAAGTATAATTTCACTCTATAAAAATGATACTAGTATTTCAAAAAAAGCCTTTTCTAGATTAAAAACTCTTAGCACTCTAAGATTTAATTATTATCGTAATCAATCAAAGCCAGTTGAAATTTCAAAACAAGATGGGGTTGCTTTAGGATGTGAAACACATGTTGATAGCGGAATATTTACAATTCTTTATCAAGACCAAAAAGGAGGTTTGCAAGTTCAAAATAGAAAAACAAAAAAATGGTACAATGTTCCTTTCAATAAAAATGCATTAGTTGTTAATACTGGAAGGGCTCTTGAATTTTTAAGCAAAGGTAAGTTTAGGGCAACCAATCACAGAGTGCTATGGAATAAAAAAAAAAGAATATCTATTCCTTTCTTTTTTGAACCTTCTTATGACTTTAATATGAGTCCCAATTTTCTTAATGCTAAAAAAATCAATAATAAAGGTTTGATTTATGAAAAATTCTTGAATCAATCTTTAAAAAAATTCATTGAATATCAGCGATAAGAATAATAATATTTATTTATAAAGCGATACATAACTCATCGTATGTACTAGAATATTTACGAAAGCGGGATCGGTCGTCTTTAAATTAATTTTTAAAGGAGGCTTTAATGAAATTTGGTTACTTTTGTAACACTACAAACTGGACGCATAAACCTTACGATAAACTTTTAGACGAAACGAGAGAAATTACAGAATATTGTGATAAAAATAAATGGAACTCAATATGGTACACTGAACATCACTTTAATCATGAAGGAATGGAATCTCTTACAAATCCATTGATGATGGGAGTTGATGCTGCAGCAAGAACAAAAAATATCAGAATAGGACAAGCTTGCAACGTAATTACTTTTCATAATCCCATTAGAATGGCAGAAGATATTGCTCTTCTTGATCAATTATCGAAGGGAAGAGTTGAAGTTGGAATTGGAAGAGGAATTTATGGAAGAGAAGCAATAAACTTAAATAAAGAAGCAGACATGAAAGACCAAGCAAAAAATTTTAGACTGTTTGAGGAAACTCTGACAATTTTAAAAAAAGCTTGGAAAGAAAAATTTTTTAATCATAAAGGTGAGTTTTATACTTATCCTGCTCCCAATTATGTTTGGCAGCATGATATGAGTCCACCAAATAAAGATTTAGTTAATCTTGAAACAAATGTTATGGAAAATATAAGTGTCCTTCCAAAACCTTATCAAAAACCTTTTCCTGCTATACACCAAGTAGTCGATGGAATTAGATCTATTGAATGGGCAGCAACACAAGGATTAAATATTATAATGTGGATACCTACAGTTAAGGCTTTAAAAGTTAAATTCGAGGCATTTAAAAATGCAAAATCAGAAGCAGAAAAAAGAAATGTGCCAATGGGTGAAGGTATTTCATTAGTAAGAGACATGTTTGTTGCAGATACAATGGAAGAAGCAAAAGAAAAAGCTGGCGAACATATGGTTAATTATATGAGATGGGTCTGTCATTGGAGAGGCCTAGGAAACCATATGGATCCTGGTGAAGAACTTCCTATTACCAAAGGTAAGCTAGATTTATTGAGCTATGACTTTCTTCATAAACGTAACATGTTATTTGGAACACCTGAATATGTGATAGATAAAATTAATGAACTTAAATCAGAATTAAATCTTCAAAACTTACAAGTTTGGTCTAATTTTCCAGGCATTAAACATGAGGACTGTATGAAGAGTATTAAAATGTTTACTGAAAAAGTAATGCCTCATTTCAAAGATGATTTAGATGCTGAAATCAAAAAAGTTTCGTGATCAAGTCTAAGAACCTGACTGGTGGTCAAGCTGCGATTAATTCCTTAAAAAAAGAAAAAGTTAAACATGTTTTTGGCTTAATAGGATCTGCTACAATGGAAATGTTTGATGCATTGTATCATCAAAAAAAAATTAAATTTATTGGTGTAAGAGATGAGAGAACTGGCACACATATGGCAGATGGATATGCTAGAGCTTCTAATAGTCCTGGGATAATGCTTGCTGGACAAAATGGTCCCGGTGCAACTAATTTAATTACTGGTATAGCACAAGCCAAAGCCGCTTTCTCTCCTGTAGTTTCTATTGCTGGATCATTTTCCACTAAAGATAAAATGGAAGATGCTTTTCAAGGGCTTGATCAACAATCATTGTTTAAGCCTATCACTAAAAAAACTTGGTTAGTAAAAAATGTAAAAAAAATTCCTGAAACTTTTAGTGATGCCTTTAAATTAGCCATGTCATCAAGAAAAGGTCCTGTATGTATTAATCTTCCAAGAAATATATTATCTGAAAAATCAAAATTTAAGATTAATGAAAATAAAATCTCCTACAAAAAACAAAGTTTAATTAAAGCTAAACTAAGTTCTATAAAAAAAGCTGTAAAATTAATCTCTAATTCAAATAAAGGAATAATAGTCGCTGGAGGTGGAATAAAAAATAATTCAAAACATAAAGAGGTAATTAAGTTAGCAAAGTTATTAAATATTCCAATCGTAACAGCGGCAGGTCATGGAGATGCTATACCATTTGATCATAAACTAAATGCTGGACAAATGGGTCCAAGAGGCAACCCAGTAGCTTCCAGACTTGTAAAAGAAGCTGATGTTATTATAGCCCTAGGAACAAGATTAGGTTTCAATTCTACATTCTATTCTTATGAAAACATAAATAAAAAAGCAAAAATAATTCAAGTTGAGTTAGAAAAAAAAATGCTTGGAATGTATTTTCCAATTGTAATTGGAATTCATGCTGATGCAGCCTTAACTGCAAATCAATTGTATAAAGAGTTAAAAAAACAAAAAATTGTTTTGAATGTTAAAAAATGGACCAAATCATTTTTAAAAGAAAGATCAAAATTTCTATTTGATAGAAATAAGATACAGTCAAAAAATTTTCCTATTCAACCAAAAGGTTTATTTAGAGAATTAAGAAGGGTTATTCCAAAAAACTCTGCTATAACTCTTGATGCAGGAACTTTGTGTCTACAGGCCACAGACTCTTTAAATTACTATAACCCTCCATCTTTATTTACACCTTTAGATTTTGGATTAGTTGGCTTTTCATTTGCTTGTGGATTAGGTGTAAAATTAGCAAAACCTAACAAAACTGTTGTTAGTTTAATGGGCGATGGAGGATTTGGTATGACAATTTCTGAGTTAAGTACAGCAGTCGAATATAAAATTAATACCATAACAATTGTCATGAATAATAAAAGTTGGGGTGCTGAAAAAGCATATCAAAAAGATTTTTATGGAAAAAGATATCTTGGTGTAGATATAAGCAGCCCTAGATTTGATAAATTAGCTGAACTATATGGAGCAAAAGGATTTAAAGTTACGAAAATTTCAGAAATAAATCGTACTTTAAAATTAGCTCTTAAAATAAAAAAACCAGTTGTTATAGATGTTGATGTAGATCCAAAAGCGCTATACAGTTTTAGAAGAGATACTTTTAAACATAGAACAAAAAAATGAAATTAGAATTAAGAAAATTTACAAAATTTGTTGATAAAACTTTTATAGAAGGTGGCAAAGAAGCAAAAGAACCTGTCTTACTTGTTTCGGTTGCTGCTGTTTTAAAAAATCCATGGGATGGTCAAGGATTTGTTGATGATTTAAAACCTACTATATTAGATTTAGCACCAAAACTTGGAGATATATTGGTACCTGAGTTAATTAAAGAAATAGGCTCACCAGAAAAAATTTTAGCATATGGAAAGGCTGGAGTTGTTGGTTTAGATGGTGAAATAGAACATGCCTCTGCTTTTATCCATACTTTAAGATTTGGAAATAAATTTAGAGATGCAGTTGGCGGCACATCTTATTTAAGTTTTACAAATACTAGGGGTACCGCAGGTTCAAAAATTTCTATCCCAATGATGCATAAGACAGATTCGGGTTTAAGACCGTATTACTTAACACATGAGTTTACTATTCATGATGCACCATTTAATAACGAAATTGTAATAGCAATAGGTGGAGCATCAACCGGAAGAGCTCATGCTAGAACAGGTGACAGATATCAAGATATGAAAGAAATGGGCATTGAACCCAAGTAAATAATGATCAATGCAAAAGATTCTAAAAATACTTTTTATATATTAGATAAAAAAACCGATGTTCCTATAGTTTTTATTCATGGCGTTGGTCTGAATCATAAAATCTGGGAACCTCAAATAAATGTATTTGAAAATACTTTTCTAGCTTACGATATACTTGGACATGGAAAAACTCCTTTAGATAAAGAAAATTTAAGTTTTGATGATTTTTCAAATCAACTAATTAATCTTATCGATGAACTAAATATAAGAAGAATTCATTTAGTAGGTTTTTCAATTGGTTCTTTAATAGCTAGAAATTTTGCATCAAAGTATAGTGATAGGTTAGAATCATTGATTCTGCTTTGCTCAATATTTAGAAGAACAGAAAAACAACAACAAATAGTAAAAGATAGATTTGAACTTGCAAAGAAAAGTAAAAGTTTATCAAAAAAGGCACTTAAAAGATGGTTTACTGATGAATACTTAGAAAAAAATCCAAATACATATAAAAAAATTAGCTCAATACTCGAACAAAATAGAATGGAAAATTTTCTCAAAATTTATGAATTGTTTGTAAATCATAAAGATGATGAACAGTTTGAAAAGATTAAAACTAAAACTTTAATAATGACTGGAGAAGGAGATGTAGGATCAACGCCAGAAATGTCTATAAATCTAAGCAAAGTTATTAATAATTCTAATGTAAAAATAATTTCTAAAGGAAAACATCTGTGTAGTATTGAATGCGCAGATGATGTAAACATGGCTATTAAAAAACATATTCAAAATGACTGAGCTTAAAAAATATAAAATGTTTATTGGTGGAGAATGGGTTGAGTCCGATACCAAAAAAACATTTGAAACACTTAATCCAGAAAATAATAAACCATGGGCAATAGTTCCTGAGGCTAGTGCAAGTGATGTTGATAAAGCGGTTAAAGCTGCACAAAAAGCTTTTGAAGGTGAGTGGTCAAAATTATTACCAAGGGACAGAGGCAATTATTTAAGAGCAATAGCAAATAAACTTAGAGAAAATGCTGAACTATTAGGAAAAATTGAAACAATTGATACCGGAAAACTTTTTAGAGAAACAAACAAGCAGGCAAATTACATTGCCGAATATTATGATTATTACGCAGGTTTAGCAGATAAAGTTGAAGGTACTGTATTGCCAATAGACAAACCAAACATTCAAGCTATTACAACAAGAATACCTATAGGAGTTATTGCTGCAATAATTCCTTGGAATTCACAAATGCTTTTAACAGTAACAAAGTTAGCGCCTGCGCTTGCGATGGGGAATACAGTGGTAATTAAGTCGTCAGAGTTAGCACCTGCCGTGATGTTTGAATTTGCAAAACTCGTTGAAAAGACAGGAATACCAAAAGGAGTAGTAAATGTTATAACCGGTTTTGGAGACCCTTGTGGAAAAGCATTAACTACACATAATTTAGTTGAAAAAATTGCTTTTACTGGTGGGCCTGAGACTGCGAGACATATTATTAAAAACTCTGCAGAAAATTTATCAGAAGTAAGTCTGGAGCTTGGAGGGAAAAGTCCAGTTGCTGTATTTAATGATGCTCATCAAGAAAATGCAATTAATGGAATAACTGCTGGAATTTTTGGAGCAAGTGGTCAAAGCTGTATAGCTGGATCAAGACTATATTTACAGGATGGAATTTATAATGAATTTTTAGATAAACTTTCTGTTAGAGCTGAAAAAATTAAAATTGGAGCTCCTATGGATCCAGAAAGTGAAATGGGCCCTCTTAGTAATTTTAAACAACTAGAAATAATTGAAAAAAATATAAAACTTACTTTAGATCAGGGTGGAAAAATAAAATGTGGTGGAAAGAGACATGCATTTTCTAATGAGGGATATTATTTTTCACCTACAATAATTGAATGTGATAATCATAATCTTCCAGTTGCAGAAAATGAACTCTTTGGGCCTGTATTGTCTGTAATGAAATTTAAAACCGAAGATGAAGTTATAGAAAAAATGAATGATAACCAGTACGGATTAAGTTCGGGAGTTTACACAAGTGATTTTTCAAGAGGTTTGAGAGTTTCAAAAGCTATAAGAGCAGGTATTACATTTGTTAATACATACAGACTGATTTCACCTTCGGCTCCTTTTGGTGGAATTAAAGACAGTGGCTTTGGAAAAGAGGCTGGAATTGAATCTATTAAAGATTATACAAGAGTTAAAACAACTTGGTATTATACTTCAGATAAGCCTACCTTAGACCCTTTCTCAATGAGATAGTTTTGTCTAATAAACACACATCTTTAATTATTTTAGTTATGTTCTTTTTGGGAAGCGCATATCCATTGGGTAAATTTGGTTTAAATGCTTCTGTTAATCCTATTTTATTTGGAGCTTTAAGAATGGGTATAGTATTTTTATGCTTGATACCTTTTTGTAAGATAAAAGTTCCTTCAAAAAAATATTTTTTACCTTTGATTGGTTTTTCAATATCAATGGGTGTAGCAGTCAACTTCTTTTTATATGTATCATTAGATGTTTCCAATATATTAGCACCAATTACTATTGGTGCTCAACTCTCGATACCATTTGCAATTATTTTAAGTTCTTTTTTTTTAAAAGAAACTATTAGTATAAAAAAATGGCTTTTAATTATTTCATCATTTTTAGGAATAGTTCTGATTGCGTTCGATCCAAATGTTTTGGATGAAATTTTGGGATTTCTATTAATTTGTGGGATGGCTTTTTTTTATGGTTTATCTCAAGTTTTTTCAAGATACCTAAAAGAATTAGATGTAAAATTTACAAATGCTTTAATGGGTTTAATTGGATTTATTATTCTATTTTCTTTATCAAATATATTTGAAGGAAATGTAGTTACTCAAATTAATAATATTGATTTAAATGGATGGCTTACAGTTCTATATGCGGGTGGAATTATATCTATATTGGGTCACTTGATGATGTTTTATCTTTATAAATTTTATCCTGTAGGAAAGGTTTTGCCGTTTTATTCTTTATTTCCAGTTTTTGGCTTAATACTAACTTTTTTTATTTTTAGCGAAATTCCGACAATAATTACTATATGTGGTGGGATAATTGTTATTACATCGGTGTATTTACTACATAAAACTAGATAATTTTCTCATTGAAAATTTGAACTAATAAGATTTAATTTTGTTTTTATAAATTGTTAACAATTAAGAAGGAATAATATGAAAAAATTAGTTTTAGCTGCTTTTATATTTGCATCAACAATTTCATCAAATGTATCAGCAGATATTAAAATGGGGGTCATTTTAGGATTTACAGGTCCTATTGAATCTCTAACTCCTGCTATGGCTGCATCTGCAGAACTTGCTTTTAAAGAAGCTTCAGATTCAGGATCATTATTAGGAGGACAAAAAATATCAGTAGAAAGAGCTGACTCAACTTGTGTTGACTCTGCTGCTGCTACTGCAGCTGCCGAAGGTTTAGTTTCAGGCGGTGTTGTAGCAATTATGGGAGCTGACTGTTCTGGTGTTACTGGAGCAATAGCAACCAATGTTGCTGTTCCAAATGGTGTGGTGATGATTTCACCATCTGCAACTTCTCCAGGATTAACCGATTTAAATGATAACGGTTATTTCTTTAGAACTGCGCCATCAGATGCTAGAGGTGGTCAAATTTTAGCTGACATAACAAAAGATAGAAAAGTTAAATCACTTGCTGTAACTCATACTAATAATGACTATGGAAAAGGATTAGCTGATGTTTATGTTGCTGCTGTAAAAGCTCATGGTATTAATGTAACTGTAGTAACTGCGCACGAAGAAGGTAAAGGTGATTATGGTGCTGAAGTTGCAACTTTAGCTGCTGCAGGCGGAGATGCTTTAGCAGTTTTAGGTTACTTAGATCAAGCAGGTGGAAGTATAATCCAAGGATCATTGGACTCAGGTGCATTTGATGTGTTTGTATTATCTGATGGTATGATTGGTGACTCTTTAACTGACAGATTTGGTAAAGACTTAAACAAATCATTTGGTTCTCTTCCAGGATCAACTGGAAAAGGAGCTGGAAAATTTGCTGAAGTAGCAAAAGCTGCTGGCATTGACTCTTCTGGGCCTTATACTGGTGAATCTTACGATGCTGCTGCTTTAATAGTTCTTGCTATGCAAGCTGGTGGTAAAGCAGATAGAGCAACTGTTCAAGCAAATGTAATGGATGTTGCTAATGCTCCTGGAAAGAAAATTTATCCAGGTGAATTGAAAAAAGCACTTGATTTATTAGCTAAAGGAAAAGCTATAGATTACGAAGGTGCTACTGCAGTTCAGTTTACAGATGTTGGAGAAGCTGCTGGTGCTTTCCTTGAGAAGGAAATCAAAGGTGGCAAATTCAAAACTAAAAAACAAAGATAAAATCTAATTTAAAACCCCAGTAAATTTATTTGCTGGGGTTTTTTATTTTCTAAATTGTTATTGTTTAATTATTTTTTCAGGAAGTATTCCTTGAGGTCTAAAACGCATAATTAACAAAAGGCCAATCCCTACAAGTAAAAATCTAAAATATGGGGCACTTTCAATTAAATGAATTCTTAATTCATTTGTTTCAGAAAGATGTGCGGTAAGCAGATTTATTACAAATAAAGCCATTGGAGCAGCTTGAACCCATAAAAACCATACTACAAACCCTCCAAGAATTGCACCAAAATTATTTCCTGTTCCCCCAACAATTACCATTACCCATATAACAAATGTATATCTCATAGGTCTATAACTTCCTGGGGTAAACAAACCATCATTTGTTACCATCATTGCGCCCGCTATACCAACTATTGCTGATCCCAAAATAAATATAAACAAATGCTGTTTAACAATATTTTTTCCCATAGCACTCGCCGCCTCTTCATTATCTCTTATTGCTCTCATCATTCTTCCCCAAGGAGAATAAAGAGCTTTTTGAGTGATAATTAATAAAATAATCACAACAACTAAAAATAATCCTGCAAAACAAAGTTTTACATAAATTGAAGAAGCATCAATAACTAATTGATTAAGTAAATCTTGTTTTTCAGAAATAGAATTGATGGCTGCTAATTTTGTTGAATGAAATTTTTCAACTAAATTAATAAACCAAGAAGAAGTCTGTAAATCTATTTCATATGGTGCCGGTCTTTTTAATCCAATAACATTTTTAACGCCTCTTGCTAACCAATCTTCATGTTTAATTATTGAAACAACAATTTCTGCAATTAATAAAGTAGCAATTGCAAGGTAATCTGCTCTTAATCCAAGTGCAACCTTTCCAACAATAAAAGCTAGCCCCGCAGCAAAAAATCCTCCAACTATCCAAGAAAACAATACTGGCATTCCAAGTCCACCTAGGAAACCAAATTTAGCAGGTTCAACAGCTTCTATTTGTTCTATTGCTGGTCCTGATATTAATTTAATTAATATTAAACCAATGAAAATTATTGCTGCAATTAGATAGTTTCTTTTTTTAGATTTTTGAATTTTTTTTAAAATGTATCTTATTGAAAATATCATTCCAGTTATTATTGCAAGAGAAGTCATCATATTGAATCCACCAACACGCCATGCTTCTGGGACTGGCGCTACTGAAACAAGTACTACCGCTAAACCACCTAATGCTGTGTAACCCATAATTCCGAAATTAATTAATCCTGCATAACCCCACTGAATATTTGCTCCCATAGTCATTACAGCAGATATCATACAGTAATTAAAAATTGATAAAGCAATTGACCAAGATTGAAATACACCTACTAAAATTATAAGCACTAACATAATCGAGTAAGCAGCAATGACGTTTGAATATTGCTTCATATTTTCTTTCCTTCGAAAATACCAGAGGGTCTAAATAATAGTACGACTACTAGTATAGAAAATGAAATAGCAAATTTATAATCTGTTGATAGTAATTGCATTAGAGAATTTGGCTCCAAAGATTCGGGCAATAAATAAACAAAAAATCTTTTATAGGCGTATGTTAGAAATATTTCTGCAAAAGCTATTACATAACCTCCAAAAAAAGCTCCATAGGGATTTCCTATCCCACCAACAATTGCTGCAGCAAATATAGGTAGCATGTTATTAAAATAAACAAATGGTCTGTAGCTTTTATCCAAACCATATAAAATTCCTCCAATCGTAGCCAAGATTCCAGCAATTATCCAAGTAATCATTACAACTCTTTTCGGATCAATTCCAGACAGCAAAGCTAAATCTTCATTATCAGAATAAGCACGCATACTTGTTCCTGTTTTAGTTTTATTTAAAAACCAAAACATAATAGAAACAACAACTACTGTTACAACTAAAGTAATAACTTGGGTAGATTTTATTGTTAAACCTTCACTGAGCCCAGTCATTTCTTTAAATTCAGTTGCTTTTAAAATAAATTTTTCCCCATCAAGAAATCTTCTGTCAGTCGGTCCAATTATTATTCTAATTATTGCTTGGGTAACAAACATTACACCCAAGCTAACCATTGCAAGTTGGACTGGTGGGCTTTTTTTTATTCTATAATAACTAAAAACTGTTTTATCTATGAGAAGCATATAAAAAATCATCATTGCTACTGCAAATGGAATTGTTAATAAAGCAGTAGGCAAAAACCCAAAACTTATACCTTTGGATTGAAAGTAATAAGTTAAAAGAACAGCAAACATTGTTCCAAAAGACATCATGTCTCCCGTTGCAAAGTTAGCAAATCTTAAAATTCCATAAATCAAAGTAACAAAAATTGCCCCTAGAGCTAATTGTGAACCATAAGTAAGAGCTGGTATTACTGTATAATTTAATAAAACAATTAATGCGTTTATAAAATCCATTTATGCTCCTAAAAATGATCTTCTGACTTCAGGATCATTTAATAATTCTTTACCAGATCCTTCAAATTTATTTTCTCCAGTTACCAAAACATATCCACGATCAGAAATGCTGAGAGCTTGCTTAGCATTTTGCTCAACCATAATTATTGCAACATCAGTTTTTTTAACTTTCACTATATGTTCAAAAAGTTCATCCATTACTATTGGTGATACTCCAGCTGTAGGTTCATCTAACATCAAAACAGACGGTCTAATCATCAAAGCTCTTCCTAGTGCTACTTGCTGTCTTTGACCTCCAGATAATTGACCAACTACTTGATCTTTTTTATCTCTTAAAATTGGAAATAAATCATATATTTCTTCAATTACTTTTAATACATCGTCTTCTCTTAAAAATGCTCCAACTTCTAAGTTTTCCCTGACAGTTAATTCTGCAAATACATTTCTTGTTTGGGGGACAAATGAAATACCTTTTTTCACTCTTTCTTGAGGAGACAATTTTGAAATATCTTCTCCTTCAATTAAAACATTTCCAGATTTAAGATTAAGCAATCCAAGCATAGCTTTCATCGCAGTTGATTTCCCTGCCCCATTAGGTCCTAAGATTGCTACAATTTCCCCTTTGTTAACATTGATAGTACAAGAACTAATTATGTCTGGACCATCTCCATAACCACCAGTCATTTTATTTCCTTCAAAAAATGCCATTAATTATTTTCCCCTTGTTGTATCTTTCCTCTTCCCAAATAACTTTCTATAACTTTTTCATTCTTTTTTACTTCATCTGGTTTTCCTTCAAATAGTACTGAGCCTTCTGCCATTACAATTACCGGATTACACATTCTACTTATGAAATCCATATCGTGTTCAATCATACAAAATGTATAATTTTTTTCTTTGTTTAGTCTTAAAATCGCTGTTCCTAATTCTTTCAATAAAGTTCTATTTACACCTGCACCAACTTCATCAAGTAATACAAGTTTGGAATCAACCATCATTGTTCTACCGAGTTCTAATAATTTTTTCTGACCTCCCGATAAATTACCTGCTCTCTCGTTGGCTAAATGTTTCAAATTTAAAAATTCAATTACTTCATATGCTTTTGCTCTTATTTCTTCTTCTTCTTTTTTTATTAATTTTGGTTTTAATAAAGTGTTTAATAAAATTTCCCCAGATTGATTTCCTGGAACCATCATTAAATTTTCAAGTACAGTTAAGTTAGAAAATTCATGTGCTATTTGAAAAGTTCTTAATAAACCCTTTGAAAATAGTTCATAAGAAGGTACATCTGTAATATTTTCATTATTAAACAAAACTTGACCTTCAGAACATTTTAGATTTCCTGCAATCACATTAAATAAAGTAGTTTTTCCAGATCCATTAGGACCTATGATGCCAGTTATAGATCCTCTCTTAATCTTTAGTGAACAATTGGCAACTGCAGCCAAACCTCCAAAATATTTTGAAAGATTATCTATTTGCAGAATATTAGAATCTGGCTGCATAGAAAATTATACTTTGTTTAATCTTTTAAGAATACTATTTAATGTTTTTTCAGTAGATCTATAGAATCCAGCTTTTCTCAATTCTTTAACTCCTTGTTCATTAAGGCCTCTTGGAGTTTGAGACTCTTTGACTAAATATTTTAAATCTTTTTTAGAATTTACTACTGCATCCTCAGACAAAGCAACAAAAAGTGAAGTAATATATTTTTGTGCTTTTTCTCTTTTCACTCCACGTTTAACTAGCCAATTAGACATTGTACTTAGTAATTCATAAAACGGGGCCATCATTCCTGAAGTAGACCAAAAGTTTTTTGATAGTTTTTCATTACTAATTTCAACAGTTGTTCCAATTTTATCAAAAAAGTTTTTTACCTTTTTATTTGGTGGAAATATTGGAACTGGACCTTTTTTTAATGAAATAGGTGGCAGTGGAATTGCTCTTAAAATCTTTGCTTTAACCTTAATCGCTTTTTTAAGCTGCGGTAAAGTCATTGTGGATATAAAGCTAATTATTGTATGGCTTGATTTAAATTTCAAATTTTTGATTATTTTTTGTCCTACAATTGGAGTAACTGCCAAAAAAATCCAATTGCAAGAATTAATTATCTCCTGATTATTTTTTGCTATTGAAATTTTTCTAAATTTTTTTTTTAATTTTTGGGAAACTGATTTGCTTCTTGGAGATAAAATTATCTTATTAAATGATAAATTAGATCTACAAATTCCTGTTACTACCGATGCAGTTATTTTACCAGTTCCTATAAAACCCAGTTTCATAAGTGTATTTTCTACACTTAATTATTAAAAAAGGAACCTCTAATTCTAAGTAATTCTCTACTTAGATTTTTGTTTTCCTTAAATGGCTTTCTTCCATGCAGCCAAAAGTAATTGTTTGCAACTATCGCACTACCCACAGGTAGAGAGAAAGTAATCTTATTATTACTTTCCTCTAAGGCATCTGATAATTTTTGCAAAAACAAACCTTGATCCATATTTTTAGGTTCTGGAAACTGATCTATATATGAAATTTGTGGATTTCCATTTAGATCTTCTGAAAATACTGGATGTTCAACTTTATATTCTATATTTTTACTTTTAGGAGATCCCCAAGTAAAATTTTGTTTTCCAATTTCATCTTTAAAGAGATCGTTTAAATGCTCCCAATCATCTAAATGAAGTAAATAAGTTTCTCCCCCTTGGACATTTTCTTCTTCAAGCTTTGACATAAGTAACCAATCAGTTTTTTCCTTAACATAAGTGCCATCTGTATGAAGATCCATATTTATATATGCTTTTCTTAAATATGAGTCGCTACTGTCTTCATGTTTAACATAAAATCTTGCATAATATTTACCTGCCATTGCATCATGGTTAGGATTTCCAATTAAGTGTGTAATTGCAGTTGATAATTTTACTAAAAAATTTTCATCTATTTTATTAGATATATTTTTTGGTCCAATAATAAAACAACCTGTTTCTCTATTTCTTAATATTGAATTAAATAAATTTTCAAGCTTACCAGAGGCAATATCATTCAAGCTTTTGGCAATTGTGAATCTAGTAAATGGTTTGTATTCTAGCGCGGTAATGTTAAATTTTTTAAATGGAAAAATTAATCTATCAATAATTTGGTCTTCAATTTTAATATTTATTATTCTTTTTGATTTTTCGTGAAAAGATATCTCAAAGCCTTCTATCTTCTTTAAGCTCTCTTGCATTAATATTATTTATTGCATACTCCTATAGATTCTGGACCACAAGTTTCTCCATTAGACCATGTCGCCCCGATAAGATTAGCTCCATCAAAATTTGCGTTGGTCATATTTGAAGATGTAAAGTTAGCTTCCATTAAATTTGCATTTTGAAAGTTTGCTTCGATCAAGGTAGATCCCATAAAATCAGCTCTTGTTAGGTTTGCTCCAGTAAAGTTAGTTTTTTCAAAATTTGCACCAACTAATACTGATTCATATAAATTAGCTCTTATAAAAGTTGACTCTGGAAAAGTTCCAAAAGATAAGTTTGAATTCATCATTATACTTTTATCAAAATTAACTTGTATGAAACTTGCAAATGATAAGTTTGAATTTGGAAGATAGCTTCCTTGTAGATCTTGGCCATCAGAAAATCTACAATTTGTGTATTCAACTCCATCTTTTAATGGATCATCGCATGCTGAATTAGCAATATTAGGCAACATTAATAAAAATAATAATAAAAAAAATTTTTTCATACTAAGTAGCTATTTATCAAAGCCAATATGATAGCAGAGAAAATGGTTGGATAAACTAAGTTTTTTTTAGTTAAGTAAAAAATTAACACTGAGCTGATTATGGTGAAAAATCTAACAAAATAGTCTACTTCGGATAAGGCTCCTGAAGGAAAAATAATAATTCTAGCTATTAACGCTGCTAAAGTTGAATATGCTAAACAATTAAACCATCTAAAAATTTTCGAATTTTCTTTTATTTTTTCAGAAGTAATAACGCCAAAAATTCTTGATGAAAAAGTTGCTAAAGACGTAACTAATATTGCAAGCACTACACTCGTTGTCATTTTTTTTCTCCTAAAACAAAAGCTGTTGTTCCTGCAATTAAACCTCCAAAAAGAATACACCACTCTGGGGAAATTATATAAAAAGCTGGCCCCAAAACTGCACCAAGTATAACCGAAGAATTAATTTGAAAAGTTTTCATTGAGCCAATCATCATACACATGAAGTAAACTGGATTAACAATTGCTAATCCAATCATAATATCTTTGTTAAGATAATCCGCTGAAATATAACCAATAAATGTAGCAATAATAGCAATGGACCAGGTGGCCGTACCAACTCCAATCCAGTAATCTATTCTATTTTCTCTATCAATTGATTTATAATTATTCTTCATGATCAACCAGGCAGAAACAGCTACGAAATGGCATGAGAGATAATATTTCCATTTTGGTTGATTTTTATGCATCATCAAAGGCATTAGAGAAACTGTCATTGGATATAAACGTGAATTTACAAGCCAAACAGCAAAAAAAATATTTAACAAAGATCCGCCGATAATCATGGTCTCAGCCATAACTAATGAACCAGGTAACGCGTAAGTTAAAAAAGTTGAAAATACACTTTCTTGAAGATTGAATCCTATGTTTTTAAATAATGCACCGATAGCAACCATACAACAGCCAAGTGCAATTGCAGGACTATCAAAACTTTTTACACATCCCAAACCTTTAAAAAAATACTTTGGATTTATCATTAACCGCCTAGAAAGAGACGACCAACATCTGGATTATTAAGGAGCTCTTCTCCTTTTCCCGCTATTGCAGTTTGTCCAGATACTAAAACATATCCGATATCTGCAAATTCCAATCCTTTTTTTGCATTTTGTTCTACAAGAATAATTGTTTTTTTTTCATTTTTTTGCAAATCTCCTAAAATTTCAAAAACCATTTGTATATATTTTGGCTCTAAACCAATTGATGGTTCGTCTACTAATAAAATAGAAGGTTTCATTACTAAAGCTCTTGAGATTTCTAATAATCTTCTTTCGCCTCCGGACAAAACTTTTGCTGGTTGATTTCTTCTATTTTTTAACCTTTCATATTTTTGAAGTACTCTTTCTGCTTCCTCAAATGACTCTTCTGTTCTATCTTTAATATAGCCTCCCATTAATAAGTTTTCTTCTACTGTCATGTCTGGAAATACAGAATTGTCTTGAAGAATATAAGCGATACCTTCTGACTTTAGTTTTTGTGCAGGAGATAATTTGGTAATTTCTTTTCCTTCAACTTCTATTTGACCTGAAAAAATATTTGTAAAACCGTATATTGAATGAAGAATAGTAGATTTTCCTGCTCCGTTAGGACCAATTAAGCATAAAGATTGAGCTTTACTAACATATAAATCAAGATTATGTAAAATTTCCATTTTACCGTAGCCAGCTGATAAATTTTTTATTGTTAAATGAACATTATCAGAAGATAATTTTTTTAAGTCTTCAGATCCTGGTGCTTTTCCTAATACTTCATATTGATTAGACATTATTGCGCTCCTAAATAAGCATCTATAACGCGCTTATCATTTTTAATCTCATCAGGTTTACCTTTGGCTAGCATCTGTCCATGCGCTAAGCAGAAAATATCTTCTGCTAATTGCATAATTACCCTCATATTATGCTCGATGACCAAAAGTGTAATTCCAAAATCTTGATTAACCTTGATTAGTCTATCAATAATTCCGTTTATTAAAGTTGGGTTTATTCCTGCAGTTGGCTCATCTAATAAAAGCATTTCAGGCTCATTCATTAAAGCCATGGCAAGTTCAAGTAATTTTTGTTGTCCAAATGATAAATCTCCAGCTCTTAATTTTCTCTTTTGATATAGTCCAACAAAACTTAATAAATTTTCAGCTTTTTCTGTAAGATCTTTAGGTATTTTTGAAAATATTGTAACTAAACCTTCGTCGCTTCCTTTGTGGCTAATTAGCATGTTTTCTACACAGTTTAATTTTCCATATATTCTCGTTTGCTGAAATGTCCTTAACAATCCAAGTTTTGCTATTACTGGTACTGGTAATTCTGAAACTTCTTTGCCATTAAACTTTATAGACCCTTTGTCTATAGGATAAGTTCCTACTATAGAATTAAATAAAGTTGTTTTTCCAGATCCATTTGGTCCAATTAATCCTACTATCTTTCCTTTTTCTACTGACATGGAAATATCAACATTGGCTTTAACACCACCAAAAGATTTGCTTACATTGTTTACTTCTAAAATAGTCATTTCAATTCTACCTGAGCCTTCCGATCTTCTTCATCAACAACTTCACCAAATCTCTCTGGATATTTTTCTCTTAACCAACCCATAATTCCTTCTGGAAAATAAATTACGATTACAACAATTAAAACTCCTAAGGCAACATATTGCCAGCCTAGGAAGAAAGTCCAAAAGCCTTCTTTAAAAATGTGAAATACTGTTGCTCCAATAACTGGTCCCCATAAAGTTCCTTTACCACCTAAGATTGCCATTAAGACCATGAATACTCCCATCTCTCTTCCATCAAAAGCTACGTCTGTGGAGTCAATGTATCCAACTAGTCCTCCCATTATTCCTCCTGCTAAACCGCAAAAGAATGCTGAAATCATCCAACCAATAATTTTATATTTCATTGTCTGAATTCCCATTGCTTCAGCTTTATCTTCATTATCTCTGATTGCATTTAAAATTAATTTAAATCGAGTTGAGTAAATTGCTTTGACGGCAATGAATGTAAATATAAGTACAAAAAAACTTAAAAAATAAAAAAACTCTCCTCTTGCTTCTAAACGACCAACATCTGGAAAAGGTGGTGTTGTAAAGCCTTGTCCTGCTCCAATAATTTCTATACCTCCTGATATTTCACCAGCAGCTACACCTAAACCAAGTGTACAAATTGCAAAATAATGACCTCTCAATCCTAAAATGGAGTATCCAATTAATCCTGCAACAATTGTTGGAATTATTGCAGCAACCACAAGTCCAGCTGCCATTCCTTGAAAAAACTGAGTTGGTGTATGAACAAATGTTTTTTCACCACCACTTTCAGTCCATTCGGCTAAAGGAAAAAACATTCCTACTTGAACGGAAGCACATAAATACATGCCCATTCCATAAAAAAGAATATTTCCAAAAGAGTTATAACCCATTTCTCCACCTTGAATATTCCAAGTAATTGCTAAAACAATTAATACACAAAGAATTGATAATTGAACTTTAAATGCTGGAAATATAAATGGCGCAACTAAACCAAATATTAAAATTGCAGCATATAAAATTAAATTATTATTTTTCATAAATTTAATTATTGATAACTCCTAATTCTTGTTGCCATGGTGCATTTGCATCACCTCTTGTGTAGAAACATTTATCAAAATGTGTGTCTATATAATTTTCATAATTATGCTGTGTTAATTTCCATTTTTCTTTAGGCAAACATATAACTTCGAAAGGATCATAAGGTGTGTCTGATGTTGGTGTAAAATAAACACTGTCTTGCAAATCGGGACAATTTTTATTTGAATGTCCCCAATAATCATCATTTTTTGGGTCTAAATTTCTGCTTCCTGCACCGACTTGTCTTGCCATCATATCACCACCACTTTTATTATTTTTTGTGTTGTGTCCTTGAAAAAAATTTGGTGAACAAGGAAATATTCCTCCCATAGCATGTATCCCTTCATGTAAAATAAAGTATCCCACTTCCTCTTTATTAAGTGGCCATTTTTTTTGATGTCTGCTAAAAACATTAAAAATTGGAAATCCTCCAGAGAATGGCCAATCTTTAAAACTGAAGTCTCCGAAGTTAAAATAAATTTTTTTAGGGTTATGCATGCCATTGTTAATTATAGATCTGCCAAATACATTTGCACAACTTCCCCATTTAGATTTTTTCATTTCTTTTTTAGTTCTATTTATTCTAAGAAATGTAATATCTAGTTTTCCGTCTTTTCGTCTATCCCATTTTAATTTCTGACCTTCTCCATTATTAAAATTTGATTTTTTATTTGCTTTAGCAGTTTTCTTCAAAATCCAAGCGTCTGCAATTTCTACCCATTTTTCTACATCTCCATTAATATCCCCTTCTTTATCTTTAGAGTCTTTTAATAAAGTGTAAACAATATGAATTTGAAAATCATCGTTCACATCTGGTTGATCTTCAAAAAATCTACCAGGTTTTTTATCACTATCTATAATTACTGGTGTGGTGTCATTATTATAGCACTTGTCCGCATAAGAATGAGAACTAAAAATTAATAATATTAATAAAGTTATTATATTTTTTTTCATATTTTCTTCTTTAAAAATCCATTGCTTTAGTTGAACCATCAGACATTTCAAATTCTGCTTTATTTTTAGAAATTAATTTTACAGATTTAAAACCATCGATTTCTTGAATGAATTGGTTTAGTTTTTTTCTTTCTTTTTTACTCATCTTCATGCCTGGTGCGTTTACCCCAACATCAATTATTACTTCAGCACCACTTGCAAAAGCTTTTATATAAGTAGGGACAGCTTTGCATTTTCCTGTCATAGCCTCTGTTACCCAAATAGGTTTTGTAATACTTAAACTTTTTAACAATCCCGCAAATTCATCTACCCAAAATTCTTTGTCACATTTTCCTTCTGGTGGTGTTATGTGGTGAATATTTGCAATATCAAAATGATCTTTTATTTTGGGTAATGCAGATTTCCAAAATTTTTTATTTTCTGGAAACATTCCAGCTGCACCTGCCATCACAATAACTGCTTCTTTTTGTTTTTCTTTAATTAGCTTTGAAGAAAAATTAAAAATTTCCACAAACTCATCTTCTGTTCCTTTGAAAAACATATTAAATTCTGGTTCGTTCATTATTTCCCAATGAATAATTGGTTTAGTTAATCCTGGCATATCGTTATTTCCGTCGCCGTCATAACGATCTACTAAGTTTAATAAAAAGGTTTTATAATCATCCATTGAACAAGGTTTACTTAAATATTTAGAAAAATGTTTTCCAAATGGACTTCTTGCTTTTTTTCTTTTGCATGATTTTTGATCCCAATTTGCATGAGGCCAAATAGTAGCAATTATTTTTTGGTTATGATCTTGCGCATAAACAACATACTCGTCTGAATCTCGCCAATTATATTTCCCTTTTTTGTTTTCAATCATGTTCCAAACAAAAGGTCCTGGATGAGGTCTGACCCATTGATTGTCTTTTCCTCTCATTTTGTCATCAAACATTTCTGTCAACTCTCCGAATCTTGATTCAGCTAAAGCCCAGTTGTTTAAGGTAAAAGATATTATTATTAACAATATAGTTCTCATTTTAAGTACTCCCTTTTTTTTGATAATTTAAATCTTCTATAAACTAAGATTAAAACCAATAATAAAAATACAGATCCAATTCTAAATTCTGTACCTAATATATAATCGGCAAATTCTTCGAAAACGCCAAGCCCCATACCTGATAATGCTACACCAGGTAAATTTCCTAATCCCGCAACTATCACGATCATAAAAGATCTAATTGTATAAGGTAGGCCCATGTAAGGATGAATTGTAAATGTAATTGAAATAAGTGCTCCAGCAACACCACATAATGCTGCATTTATTCCGAAAGTTGCCGCATAAACTTTTTCAGTATCTACACCTAAAATCTTTGCAGCTCTTGCATTTTGAGCTGTTGCTCTGATTGCTCGACCAAGTTTTGATTTCTTCATATAAATAACCAAACCTATTGCAAAAACAATGCTTATAATTGCCGCAAATATTTTTGAGTTAGGTAAAGTTACAGAATTATCCAATAACATAGTTGTTCCGTACCCAGAATTTGCAAGAACAACATCTGCACCAAATGCAAAGTTCATAAGTTGCATGAAAAGAATACTAATTCCAAATGTTGCTAAAATTGAAATAAATAAATCTCTATCAACAACTTTATTAATAACTAATTTGTAAATACCAATTCCAACAAAATACATTATTATGGGAGAAACAATTACTCCCCATGCAGGATGAATTCCATACAAGTACATAAAATATGCAATGTAACCTCCTAAAATAACAAGATCCCCTTGGGCAATATTTATAATATTCATAACTCCCCATTGAAGAGCCATTCCATATGCTATTAATGCAAATAAAATTCCGAGAAGAATTCCATCCATTGACGCTTGGACCATTAAAATTGGTGCTTGAAAAATTAGTAGATCCATAGAATTTTAATAAAAAAAATGCCCCCTTAAATTCAGGGGGCATTAAATATTAGTTATTATCTTTCAGACCACTTAGGTATTGGGTGAATTAACTCAGCAGATGCCCATTTTAGTGGAGCAACAACTTTATTTTCACATTTTCCAGAGCTATCACACATAACTTGGAATAATACCATCGGTTTAGAAACATTTTGTCCACCTGGAGCAAATTTTATGTTTCCATAAAAAGTCTGCATATCAGTAGCAGCAAGAGCATCTCTTACTTTCTTTTGATCAAAAGAATTTGCTCTTTCAAATGCATCTTTGAAAACCAATAAAGCAGCTGAAGATTCAGCAGCTTGATAAGGCGGTGCATATCCAAACATTTTAGTAAAGTCTGCATCATATGTCATACCATCTTTAAACCACTTATCTTTGTAAGTTAAAGTTTTATGCCATTGAGAAGCACATAAAGCATACTGCGAATTTTTACCATGTTGTTTGGATAGTTTTGCAGCATCACAATGTGTCATTGCAAGCATTGGAACGTCAACTTTCATTTCAGCGATTTGTCTGATAGCAGTTAGGGCTCCTTTTGTGTGACCTGATACAACTAAAACATCAGGTTTTACCGCTTTTACTTTAGCTAAAGTAGCTGCCATGTCGTTAAGTTCTTTTGGTAATTTATCGTCAATTACAATTTCGGACCCAGTGTCTTTTGCTGCATCTAAAATACCTAATCTAACATCTTGAGAAAAAGCATCTTGTTCAAAAGCTTGAGCAATTCTTACACCTTTTCCACCATTTAATTCAACAGCAGTTCTGATAGCTACGTCTAGATATAAGTTTGCTGGAGCTAATACTGCAAATAAATATTTGTATCCTTTTGTAAACAAAGATCTAGATGCACCATTTGCTTCAACCATTGGAACGCCATACTTTTCAGTAACTGGAGCCATAGCTTTCGTTAAACCTGAACTATAAGGTCCAAGCATAAATTCAACACCATCTTGTGAAATTAATCTTTCTGCAAGCTGTGCAGCTCTCTTAGGATTTGACTCATCATCATAATAAATGATTTCAAATTTGTAAGTTTTGCCACCAACTTTAATACCACCCATGCTGTTAATTCTATCAACGGCCATATTGTAACCGTTTTGAGTATGAACACCATTAGATGAATACTTTCCTGTTAGTGAAACAGCAGCACCTAAAACAATTTTATCTCCAACAACTTTTGAAAAAGATACAACTGAAGTTGATAATAAAATTGCTATTGCAGAAACAAATGTAATTATAATGTTTTTTATTTTCATTTATTTCCCCTTTTAATTAATTAAAAACTTATTAAACAAATAATTTAGACAATTTGCAAGCGACAGTAGTAACACATTGAAAATTAAAATTGTTGAGTAAATACAATTATAATTGCAATTATAATTAATACACACGCAGAAATTGTGTTTATTACTTTTGGATTTGTTTTTATCCAAGCAATCAGATTATTTGCAAGAATTGCATAAACCATTAATGATACAAAGTCTAAAATTACATAAGTTGTTAATAAAATTAAAAATTGAACAATATAATTTTCATTAAAGTTAATAAATTGAGGAAAAATAAAAGGAAAAAACATCCAAGCTTTAGGGCTGGTGCCTGCAACTAAAAAACCATCTTTATAAAATGAAAAAAAACTTTTTTGTATAATTTCTTTTGAATTTATATTTTTTGGCCTTGATTTATAAAGATCATAGGCAAGATATATTAAGTAAAAAATTCCAATCCACTTTAATAAAATTAAAAATATAGGATGTTCTGAAAAAAATGATCCAATTACAAAAATTACTAGAGTTGCTTGAATGATGTTTGCAGATATATCTCCTAAGGCTACCCAGATACATTTTTTAACTCCATAATTCATCGAATAAGAAATAATTACTATTCTTGGTGTACCTGGGGTTATGAATAAAAAAAGAATAATCTGTAAATATATGAAATATTCTAGTGGAAGCATTTCTAGGATAGCCCTAAAAAACCGGGAGCTAAAGATGGCTAGATAGGACTATCTAAAAGTAATTTATCATAGGTTTTATAAATTTCATTAAAATTCTTAACTGGAAATAAAAAAAAAAGAGCTTATATCTAAATTATGAAAAATATCACCATGTATTCAGGACCTTTATGCAATTTTTGCGAAGCTGCAAAAAGACTGTTTTTGAGAAATAACCTAGAATTTAAAGAAATAGACATTTCAACAAAAGATGGGCTAAGAGATGAAATGATTAAAAAGGCAAATGGAAAAAGAACTATCCCTCAAATTTTTTTTGATAACATTCATGTAGGTGGTTACGTAGAATTAAGAGAATTAGAAAAAAAAGGTGAACTTTTAAATTTATTAAAATAACTACTTAATTGTTACAGTAAAAACTGGTTCTTCGGCAGTAATATTACAAATCGATCCTGTAACATCATTGGCAGATAAAGCTTCAGCAGTTCCAAAAGACATTGTTATTTCGGGAGGAATCATTGTTACAGTATAAGGAGTTGATAATGCATAAATAAGTTCATGATAATCATCGTCACCATCTAAATCTGTTTTTTGTGCAGTACAATGAGTACAGCTATAACTAAAAGTTTGATTATTAGTTGTGGCACACGATGTACTAAGGCAAAATTTAACATTGTTAGTTCCTGAATTCATCAAATAAGCATTTTGTTCAAAGGACGCTGATCCTGCTTCTGTAATTCCAGGAACGTGTGTATATTTATCTGTTGCTTCATCAGTAGCGTACATTCTAGTTGTATTCCCAACTGATTTACAAACATCGCCGTTATCTGTTTTTAATCTTAGATCAGTAGGTGTTGCTGTATCAGAAGTTTTAATTGTAAACTTTCTACTTATTTTAACCCACATATGTGTATATGTAGTCCCAAGAGGTAATAATGCAGTATCACCATATGTTGATGCAGTAGCTCCCGCATCCACGGATGCTATGTCAATTGTTTTATCGCCAGAACCTATTGTAACTTTTCCATCACATGTTGTTCCTGAAGAATTACCAGTACATAATGCCGCTTCATTCATTGTTACTTTATATACAGCAGCTACTCCTTTTGCTGCAAAAGCATTTTTTGTTATTAGCAAAAACAGAACACTAAATAATATTATATATAGTTTTCTCATATTAATCTGTTCTAGTTATTTTCGAATTTCCTTTGAACTCAATCATAATTTTATTTTGTCTTTTAACTTTAGTTAATAATTGACCTGTCATATCTTTTTCTTCTTTCCACTTAGTGTCGCTAATTCCATCTTGAGCCGTTGCACCTTCCCTTGGCGGGTAAAAAAACTGCAATTTTGCATACCATTCATCTTCTATACCTTCTTTATCCTTGTCATCAAATGCCAATTCTAGATTCATTGTAGATGTTAAAAGCATATCGGTACCTAGTTTGATTCCCTCAACATCATCTCTATCTACGCCATCCCAATGATAAGAATTAACAAAAGCATTTGCCCAATGCAGATAAGGTATTTGAGAGGCTAATCTTAAGTCGTATCCATCTAATACTTTTTCTCCAACTTCATTTCCAAATGAATTTGGTAATTCTTCATAGTAATTTGCATTAAATTCTAAAACAGCATTTTTTGCTTCTACTCCTAAACTTGCTCTTGCATTGCTCTTTGTATCATAATCTATAAAAGCATTAATTCCGGTCATGCTTGTTTTATCATCACTAAGCATTCTTTTTCCAAAACCTAAGTTTCCAACCCAACGATCACTGCTATTTTTTTCTGTGTTAAATAAAGAAAATTGTGTAAAAAAGTTTCCATCCTCAGTTTTGGCTATTTCTCTAACTGCTAAAATACTAAAGTCTGGTGAATTATTTTCTCTTAGATCGATACTTGTCTCGGTATATCCTTCTCCAGGAACCATTTCAGAAATTAAATTACCTATTTTTTCAGAAATACCATCTGCGTATGAATTGCTAATTAGAATAAAAGATAGAATTAGTGCTTTTGTTATAAGTCTCATTAAAATAAAATTATATAATCATCACTAAAATGCAACTTATTTTTTAGGTATAAATAACAAACATATTCCGTTGTTACAGTATCTTTTGCCAGTAGGATCAGGACCATCATCAAATATATGTCCGTGATGTGCGCCACAATTTTTGCAATGATATTCTGTTCTAGCGTAACCAAGTAAATAATCTGTTTTTGTTTCAAATGCATCAGGTAATGATTCATAGAATGATGGCCATCCAGAACCACTTTCATATTTGGTAGTTGATTCAAAAAGTTTTGTGCCACAATTAGCACAATCGTAAGAGCCTTCTCTTTTTTCATAATTTAATTTACTAGAGCCCGGTCTCTCGGTTGCTTCTTCAAACATTACTTTTTTCTGTTCGCTTGTAAGTTCTGTATTTATTTCTTTTGGCATTATCTACTTTATAACACGAATAGGCTTACCTGACACGCAACTTTCTAAATTTTCAAACATCTGTGTATAAAAAACAGAATAGTTTTCTGCAGTAACATATCCTATATGAGGTAAGAGTAATGCATTAGGTATAAATCTTAATTTATGATCAGATGGCAAAGGTTCTTTTTCATACACATCTATTCCTGCTCCAGCAATTACATTTGTTGAAAGTGCTATAATTAAATCATCCTCATTCACTATAGGTCCTCTAGATGTATTAATTAAAAAAGCAGTTTTTTTCATTTTATCTAGTTCTTTCAACTTAATACAGTCTTTGTATTTTTCTCCTCCCTGAACATGTATTGATAGAAAATCTGAATTTTGAATTAAATCTTCTTTGCTACATGGAAGTACGTCTAATTCCTTACATTTATCCAGACTTAAATTTTCACTCCAAGCTAATACTTGCATTCCAAAAACTTTTCCTATTTTAGCTACTTGTGATCCGACTTTACCTAATCCAATTAATCCTAATATTTTTCCTTTTAGCTCAATTCCTATAGTTGTCTGCCAATAACCTTGATACATATTATCAATTTCAGATTTAATATTTCTTGCAAGACCTAGGATAAGTGCCCAGGTTAATTCTGCAGTAGGGTTAACATTAATTTCTGTACCAGTTACAATGATTTTTCTTCTTTTTGCAGCCTCAAGATCTATAGCTTTATTTCTCATTCCGCTTGTGGAAATGAATCTTAAATTTTTCAAATTATTAATTAAACCTTCAGTTATTTTAGTTCTTTCTCGCATAACAAATAAAGCTTCAAAATCTTTTAGTTTTTCAATAGCATCTTCTTCATCTTCAAAAGGCTTATTAAATATTTCTATTTGATATTTTGCAGAAAGTTTTTTTAAGTTGACAAAGTCTTGGGCAATATTTTGATAGTCGTCTAAAATAGCAAGTTTAAGCATTTTTTTTTAATTTTTTGTTTGATAAAGATATACCGGCAATAATAAATGCAGCTCCTAGAAAATGATAAAACATAAATTTTTCATCAAATAAAATTATAGCCA
>CACLAC010000004.1 GCA_902604785.1 uncultured Pelagibacteraceae bacterium | reverse complement strand
TAATAAAGTAGGAAGAAGTGTAAATGTAATGATAAACGAAGTTATTAAACCCAAAGTCATCATCCACCCAAAATCAATAATAGGTTTTATTTCACTGAAAATTAAAGAAAGAAATGCACAAATAGTTGTTAGCACCGTATAAATAATTGGCCAAAACATTTTTCCTGTTGTCATTAAGATGATTTTTGATTTTTTTATTTTTGGAAATTGTTTAGTTAATTGTAAAAATCTTGTACTCATATGAATATTCATTGCCATAGTTAAAATTAACATTAATGCAATGAAGTTTGATGAAATAACTGTTACTTTCCAACCTAATAAACCTAACAAACCCATCATTATAATTACTGAAAAGAAACAGCTACTTATTGGAACAATTATCCATATAAGTTTTCTAAAAACAAACCAAAGTGTTGCGATAATAAATAAAAGAACACCAAGACCAAAAACAACTATGTCATTTTTAATATATGACATCATATCGTCTGCTATCATAGGAATTCCGCCTAAATGAATTTTGCTTTCTTTGCTAAATTCTTTTATAACTTCTCTAATTTCTAAAATATTTTCATGATTTTTCTTTTTTAGATCATCTTTATATTTTTCTAATTCATATTTATTTTTAAAATTTTTTTCATTATTTTTCGATTTTAAATAAACAATAATACCACTTGTTTTTCCATCTTCACTTACAACAAAATTTCTAAATACTGGACTATTAACGATTTCATCAAAACCACGTTTTTTATCAATTTCATCACTTTTTAATGTTTGAAAGTTTTGAAGTCTTTCAACTAAAGGTTTATCTGAACTACTTAATAAAGGTATGTCTAATAGAGTAATTACACTATGAACCCAATCTAAACTTGTAATTTTGTCTTTTAAATTTTTTAAATTATTTATTGAATTGGGAGAAATCATATCCTCCTTTGGCGTGTATGTAAGTACTAAAAATTCTCTTGCGCCATATCTTTCTGTTATTTCATTTAAATATTTTAGATCAGGATCTCCTTCAATCAGAAGAGTTTCAGAAGATGCATCCAGCTTGAAATTTTTTGAATAATAACCAAAACCAACTAAAAAACATAACAATAAAACAAAAATTAATTTTGGTTTTTCTATAATATTTTTTTGATAAAAATTAGCCAACATTCAATATTAGCCTATATAAATTATATTAATTATTTTGAATATCTTTAAATTTTGTAAACATAGCCTCAAATTCAAGCATTACGTTTCCTGTAGGTCCATGACGCTGTTTTCCTATAATAATCTCAGCAAAATTTGAAACTTCATTCATTTTTGCCTGCCATTCTGCATATTCTACCGTTGCGGGTCTTGGTTCTTTTCTTTCAAGGTAATATGCTTCTCTATAAACAAACATTACAACATCAGCGTCTTGTTCTATTGAACCTGATTCTCGTAAATCTGAAAGTTGAGGTTTTTTATCATCTCTTTGTTCAACTGCCCTAGATAGTTGTGATAAAGCTAAAACAGGAACAGACAATTCTTTTGCTAAAGCTTTTAAGCCTTGGGTAATTTCAGAGATTTCTTGAACTCTACCATCTTTAAAATTTGTTGCTTTCATTAATTGAATGTAATCAATCACAACCATATCTAATCCATAAAGCCTCTTTATTCTTCTGGCTCTATTGCTTAACGCTGCTATAGAAATAGCTGGAGTTTCATCAATATACAAAGGAAGTTCAGACACATTTTTTGAAGTTTCAATAAATTTATCAAATTGTTCCTCAGAAATTCTTCCTCTTCTAATATCATTAGATTTGATTCTTGATTGTTCAGCTAAAATTCTTGTTGAAAGTTGTTCAGAAGACATTTCTAATGAAAAAAAAGCTATTGTAGATTTTCTTCCGTCATCTTGTATTTTTTTTGCTGCGTTAAAAGCAATATTGGTTGCTAAAGCTGTTTTACCCATTGAAGGTCTTCCTGCTATAATTAATAAATCTGATTTATGTAATCCACCCAATCTATCATCTAAATCTCTAAGCCCAGTCGGCACTCCAACTATACCTTCTTCATTTTTATAAGCATTTGAAGCCATTTCAATAGTTTGCCTCATTGCTTCATCAAATTTAATTAGTGAAGAACTTAAAGATCCTTTTTCAGCCAAATCAAATAAAGATTTTTCAAAACTTTCAATTATTTTTTGACCATCATTATCCAGATCGCTTAGTTTTGCTGTGTCAATCATATTTTCAGAAATTTTTATTAATTCTCTTTTTACAAACAAATCATAAATTAATTTAGAATACTCAATTGCCTGTCTAGATGATGAAGAAAATTTTGTAATTTTTACCAAATATTCAGGAATGTTAAGTTCATCTTTTTCATTTTCAAAGTGATTTTTTAAAGTAATGGGGTTTGCAAGCATTCCAGAATAAATTAATTTTTCTATTGCTCCAAATATTTTTTGATGCATCGGATCATAAAAGTTATTATTGGTAATTATCATATTGATTTCATCAAAAATTTCATTTGATAATAAAATTGATCCAATAACTGATTGTTCAGCCTCAATATTGTTAGGAAGTTCTTCTAATTTAGTTTTTAAAATATTTAAATGTTGAGACATTAATTAAATTAGAAAATTTATAGCTCAAATACAATTGTTAAAATATCTGGGGAAAAAAATGTATAATTATTTAGTTTCCTCTTGCGGCAAGACTTTTACGATAATTTGTTCTTGAATTTCTGAGTGTAAATTTATAATTACCTTAAATTCGCCTAATGATTTTATTTCTTTAACAGGTTGTATTAGAGAAGGGTTTATTTTAATTTTTTCATTATTTTCAATAATCTTAGAAATCTCGGTTGGTTTAACTGATCCATATAATTCTTTATTTTCTGTACTAAGCTTTTTAATTTCAATAATTTTATTTTTAATTTTTTCTTGGATTAATTTTGCCTGCTTTTTCTTTTCTTGATCTTTTTTATTTAATTCTTGCTTAATGACCTCCACTTCTTTTATATTTGCTTCTGAAGCAAATAAAGCTTTCTTTTTTGATATTAAATAATTTCTTGCAAATCCTCTTTTTACATCAATTATTTCACCAATTGATCCAATCTTTCTAATATTTTCTAATAATATTACTTTCATTATAACAATGCCAAATTTCTAGCTCTCTTTATAGACAAAGATAGCTCTCTTTGTTTTTTTTGACTAACTGAAGTAATTCTAGAAGGAAGAATTTTTCCGTTTTCGGATATATATCTTTTCAGTAATTTAATATTTTTGTAATCTACCGTTGGAGCTTCCTTTCCTGACAATGGACACTTTTTCTTAAATTTATATTTTTGATTTTGGAATATGCTTAACTTTGAAAAATTACTCTGCACATTCTTTTTTTTATTATTTCTTTTTTTCATTTTTAAATTTTAGGTTTTTTTCTTCTTCCCGATCATTATTTTTATTGAAATATTCTGTATTAAGATCAAATTTTTTTACTTTAACCGTTAAATATCTAAGTAAATTTTTATCAATTTTTTCATTTTTTTCTAATTCAGATAATATTTTTCCATTAGCTTTAATTTTAAAATGTATGTAATTACCTTTCTTATTTTTTTTTATTAGATAGGATAAATTCATTAATCCCCAATTTTCTAGTTTGACTATATCTCCTTGATTTTTCTCAACTATTTTCGAATACTTTTCTTCCAACTGTTTTAATTGAGATGGGCTTGTGTCTTGTCTAGCAACAATTGTATGTTCGTATAAGTTCATATTTAATCTTTTAAAAATGAGAGGATATACTATTATAAAATTTTAATTACAATATAAAAAATACTATATTTATTAATATTTTCTATGTTTTCTGTTCTATTTCCAGGTCAAGGTTCTCAATCAACAGGAATGGGAAAAAAACTCTATGAAAATTTTGATTATGTGAAATCTATTTTTGAAAAAGCCGACGACATTCTGCAAAAGCCATTAAGTAAAATAATACTAGAAGGACCTAAAGAATTGATTGACCAAACTGAAAATACACAACCAGCAATATTTTTAGTTAGTTATAGTATTTGTGAAGTAATAAAAAAAGAGTCTTCGTTTAATTTACATAATGCAAAATTTTTTGCAGGACATTCACTAGGAGAATATTCTGCCTTAGCATGTTCTGGAAGCCTAAGTTTTGAACAAACTATTAAGCTTTTACAAAGCAGAGGACGATTTATGCAAACAGCTGTGCCTAAAGGACAAGGAGGCATGATAGCAGTATTAGGTTGTGAAATCGAAAAAATAAATGAAATCATTGAAAATAATCAAGATAAATTTAAGTGTTACGTTGCTAACGATAATTCTATAGGCCAGGTTGTGGTTAGCGGAAATATAAATGAATTAAATAAATTTGTTGAAGAATTAAAAAAGAATAAAATAAAAAATGTTAAACTACCAGTAAGTGCCCCTTTCCATTGTGAACTGATGAAGAGTGCAACCGAAAAGATGAGATCAGAAATAGCAAAAGTAGAATTTAAAAAACCTGAAATAGATATAATTTCAAATGTTACTGCGAAAGCAGTAAATGATCCAAGCGATATTAAAAAGCTTTTAATTGAACAAATAGAAAAACCTGTAAGATGGAGAGAAATTGTTATAAATATGATAGATTCAAAAGTTGAAAAATTTATTGAAATTGGACCTGGAAAAGTTTTGTCTGGACTAGTAAAAAGAATTAATAGTAATGTTGAATTAATTCAAATTAATGATTTAGAAGATATAAGTAAATTAATTTAAAATGATGAATTTAAAAGATAAAAATATAATTTTAACAGGCGCCACTGGGGGCATTGGAAATTCTATTCTCGAAAATCTGGTAAATGCAGGAGCCAATGTATTAGCCACGGGTACCAATGAAGAAAAATTAAATGCAATAAAAAAAAATTTTCAATCAGTAATCGTAAAAAAGTTTGATATTTCTGAGCATAAAGAAATAGAAAATTTTATAAATAAGTCAAACGAAGAAATGGAAAATAAAATTGATGTGTTAATTAATAATGCAGGAGTAACAAATGATAATTTATCTATTAGAATGAAAGAAGAAGAATGGAAAAGAGTTATTGATATAAATCTTACTTCAACTTTTTTGTTAAGTAAAAATGTAATAAAAAAAATGTTAAAAAATAAAAAAGGAAAGATAATCAATATTACTTCAGTTGTAGGTCATACAGGAAATATTGGTCAGGCAAACTATACAGCATCAAAGGCTGGAATTGTGGCTATGTCGAAAAGCTTTGCATTAGAGTATGGAAAAAAAAGTATTAATGTAAATTGTGTATCTCCAGGTTTTATAAAAACAGAGATGACAAACAAAATACAAGAAGATTATAAAGAAACATTGAAATCAAGAATCCCACTTGATAGATTTGGAGATCCAAAAGATGTAGCAAATACAGTTCTTTTCCTTTGTTCAAACCTTTCAGATTATATTACTGGTGAGACAATACATGTAAATGGGGGTATGTATTTTAGTTGACAAAATTTATAAAATATTTATTAACGAGTTAACCTAAAGGAACAAAATGTCAGATGATACTTCAAGTAAAGTTAAAAAAATTGTTGCAGACCACCTTGGCATCGATGAATCGAAAGTTACAGATGATTCTAGTTTTATCGATGATCTTGGAGCTGATAGCCTTGACACAGTAGAATTAGTAATGGCTTTCGAAGAAGAATTTGGTTCTGAAATTTCAGATAGCGATGCAGAAAAAATTCTTACTGTAGGTGATGCTGTAAAATTTATTGAAAATAAAGCAAATTAAAATTTTAACAAAAAAATGTCCGATAATAACGAAGGGATAATAGTAATATTATCATCTCCCTCGGGCGCTGGAAAAACTTCATTAGTAAAAGAAATTTCTTTAAAAAATAATTATTCTATATCGATTTCTCACACTACAAGAAAGCCAAGAGCTAACGAAATTGATGGTATTGATTATTTTTTTATTAATCAGGAAGAATTTGAAAAATTAATTCATAAAAAAAAATTTTTAGAACACGCAAAAGTATTTAGCAATTATTATGGATCATCCAAAGATGTTGTTTTTGAAAAATTAGATAAAGGGCAAAATATAATTTTTGATATAGATTGGCAAGGAACTGAACAAATAAAAGAAAAAAAACTTCAGTATAAAATAATAACAATATTTATACTCCCTCCTTCAAGAAAAGAATTGTTCAATAGGCTTTTAAATAGAGATATTGAAGATGAAAAAAATGCAATGGAAAGAATGAAACAGTTTGATAAGGACGTTGTTCATTGGAAAAACTATGATTTAGTAGTTATTAATGATGATTTTAATATGTGCTATGAAAAAATAATTAAATACATAAATTCAAGAAAAAATAATATTTTAGAGAATTATGATAAAAAAGAAATTAGTAAACACGTTTTAGAACTACTTAAGTAAATTTTCATAATAGTCACAAATTTTGTAGTAAGTAAGATTGCTTAGATTTTGAGGCCTAAGACTTAAATCAAGCGAAAGGTCTTTCGACACTTTTTCATAGTTTTTAAAAAGAAATTTTAAGGGTTTTTTTATCATTTTTCTTCTTTGGTTGAAAAAAATATTAGTAATATGCTCTAAATTTTTTGGATTATTAATTTTAAAATAATTTTTTTTCGGTTTAAAAATTAATAAAGTACTTCTAATTTTTGGAGAAGGATAAAAACTACTAGGATTAATATCAATTATTTTTTCTATTTTCATTTTCCATGAAGAAATAATCGATAATCTTCCATAGTTTTTAGAATTACAATCAGCAATAATTCTATCTGCTACTTCTTTTTGAAACATTAAAATAAATCTCTTACAAAAATTATTTAAATTATTTATTTTTATCCACGATGTTAGTATTTGAGTTGAAATATTATAAGGTAAATTTCCAAAAACAATTATTTTTTTGTTATAATAAATTTTTTGATTATAATTAAGAATATCATCATTAATTATTTCAACACTATTTTTAAATTTTTTTTTTAAAAAAATAGCAAGATTATTATCTTTTTCAACAAGTACAATTTTTTTTGGTTTTTTTTTTAAAATTTTTTCTGTTAGATTCCCTGTTCCTGGACCAACTTCAAGAATTATATCATTTGAATTTATCTTGCCCAAATCAACTATTTGATTTAAAATTTCATTATCAACCAAAAAGTTTTGACCTAAACTTTTTTTTGGATATATTTTCATTAAATTTTTTTAATAAATCTCATAGCACAAAAAATAGATGAAGGATCTGAACGATTTTTACCAATCATTTTGTTATTGGGTCCATGATCAGGTGAAATTCTTAAAAATGGCAGACCAAGAGTTATATTAATTGCATTAAAATTAAATAAAGTCTTTATAGGAGTTAAAACTTGATCATGATACATTCCAATTACTACGTCATACTTATTAATATTTTTTTTTAAAAAAAAAGTATCTGCTGAAAAAGGTCCATCAACATTTATTTTAATTTTTTTTAAATAATTAATTGCAGGAATTATTATTTTTTTTTCTTCACTAAAACTATCAACAGTTTCACAATGAGGGTTAAGACCTAATATTGCAATTTTTGGTTTTTTATAAAGAAAATTATTATAAAATTTTTTAATTTGACTAATATTATTAATAATTTTTTTCTTCGTTATATTTTTAGCAACAAGTTTTAATGGAAGATGAGTAGTTATGGGAGAAACAGATAATTTATCATTATAAATTAGCATAACCTGATTTTTAGATTTAGTTTTTTTTGAGATATATTCTGTTAATCCCAGATATTTTTTTTTTAAAAAATGTTTCTTTGATATAGGACCATTTATTAAAGCAATTTTTTTATTTTTTTTAATTAATTCTAATCCTATTTCAAAACATTTTGAAATATATTTGTCTGAACTAGATGATATTTGAGAAAAAGTTTTTTTATTAATATAATGTACGTTTAAAATATTTAATTTATTAATACATGCATCATTTAAATGATTTATTGTACTTAAATTAAAATTAAATTTTAATTTCTTCATTTGCTTTTGAAGCAAATTCTTACTGCCAATTAAAATTATTTTTTTTTTATTTTTTGAAAATTCTTTTGAATTAAAATACTTAAATAATATTTCAGAAAAGACACTTTGAGGTTCACCCAATACAACTAAAATTTTATTTATTTTCATAAATATTGGTATTTTTTTTTAATTTTTTATAATAATTCAAAGAAAATTGATTAAGCTGTCTATTTTTTTCATATTTAACTTGTTGTTTTAATTCTTTTTCTAAATTTAATTTTTCCTTAATTTCTCTTTTATTATTTAATTTTAAAAATAAATATCCATTTGAAGTTTGAATTGGTTCTGAGATTTCATCAATTTTCATCAAGGATAATTTTTTTTCTATTTTTTTTGTTAATCTCGAACTTTTTATCCATCCAATTTCACCGCCATATTTTGATGTATCAGATTTACTATATTTATTTGCAGCCACTTTGAATCCAAATTTTTTGATATATTTTAAAATTTCTTTTCTTTTTGAATTAATATCTTTTTCAAAGTCAATTTCGATTTCAGATAAATTAAATTCATATTTTTTCTCTTTGGATTTATAGTAATTTTTTATATCTCTCTCTATTGAATTTTCATCAATTCTTATTCTATTCTTAAATTTTATGAAAATTAATTGATTCCAAAAAGCTTCAACTATTAATTTTTCTTTTAGATTCTCAAATTTTATATTTTTTGTATTTAAAATAAATTCATCTTTATTATTATAACCAAATCTATTATAAAAATTTTGAAAAATTTTATTTTTTGTTTTTTCATCAATTTTTTTAAAAGATTTTTCTACTTCTTTCTTTTTTATTTTTTCTTTAATCAGTGAATTCTTTGCAAGTTTAAAAAATTCTTTTTCATTAAGATTGCTTAATTTTTCGTTTAATAACAATAAGTATTGTTTTTCAACTTCAATATCTATATTTGTTATTATTTTATTATCAATTTTACTTACAATATTTATTTCTTGAGATCTCGCAAAATTGTTAAAAAGTAAAGAAATTATAAAAAATATAAATATTTTTTTTACAAACATTTGCTAATTTAATGAAGTTGCAGCAGGTTTTAATTCTGCAAAAGGTATAAATCTAATTGTAAACAGAAGACTCTTATCTGGCACTAAACTTCCATCCCTATAAAATTTCTTACCAAATTCGGCTGAAGCACTTAAACAATCAGATTCATAAGTATAAATTAAATTATAGTATTCTGTAAAATCATTTTTTAAATCTTTGCTTGTTTTAAATTTTAAACTATTTTCAGTATTGAATCTGTATGTAGTAGAATTAGAAATTACTTCATTACTGCCTATATTTCCATCTTCTGAGAGAAAATTAAAATTAGTTATGAAATTATTAAAATTTATTGTTGTTGAAACTGAGTCATAATTAGATCCATCAAAATTTTTGTCGTATGAAAAATTATAGTCAAAGTCTAAAATGTCATTTGGACTATAAAATAAATTTCCAACAAAATCAGTTCTTGTTTCGTTTAGTCTTGATTTAGTTGGTAAATTTTCATTTCTTTCATCACTTATTGAATTGGCAATATTAAAACCTATAATTCTATTATCTTTTAAATCGATTTTTTCATATTCAAAGCCTATCGAAATAGATTTACCTCCCTCAACAATTTCATTTGTTCCAATTCTATTAAGAGAAAAGATATTGTTATAATCCAATCTTACATCATTATCTGATATATTTTTTGTATTATTTGGACTGTATCTTAGTGCTATAATTGGCTTTAAATAATCTTGAGAATATTCGCCAATTTTTTTTAATGGAAAACTAGTTTTCAGCAATACTGAACCAAAGACTTCATAATCTTCTTTTTCGGTATAGCTAGATGAATTCTCAGTATAGGAATTAAAATTTTTTACTAATAGGTCATAACTATTTAACAGTCCAGATTCAGAAATAATATTATTTGACTCAAACAAAAAATCATTAATTAATAAACTCTCATATATATTTGTATCGTAATTTTTTTGGAAACCACTTGATATAAAACTAAAATTTCCATTATAATTTTCTGGAGTCATTAAATTTTTTGAAAAAGTAAAACTTGGTAATACGTATTGAAATCTGTCACTGTCTTTTTTTGATAAGTCTTCAAAAACAGTAAAACTAGTATCTAAATTTGTATTTTCGTCAATATTTTTTGCTATATCTAATTGAGTGGTTAGTAAACTTTCATTTTCAATTAAATGTGTTGAGTTAGAAAGATTATGAATTTTTAAGTAATCATCATTCGAAACATCTTGAAATTTAAAATTAAATTTAGTTGAAGAATTTATATCACCATCTAATTTTGCAAATAAGTGTGAATTAGTATTTTTACCATCATTATTAACACTAAAATCAGATATTAAATTTGAATTTTCAAATGCCTGTCTATATTCAGACTGGAATATAAATTTGTCATCTGCATATATTCTAGGATTAAATGTTATATCTTTTTCCTCATTTATTACCTTAAAATATGGAATATTTACCCAACTACCGTTTTCCGATGAACTTCCATAAATAGGAGGTAAAAAACCTGATTTTCTTTTTACAGTTGGGTCTGGGTGACTAAAAAATGGAAAATAAAATATTTTTTGGTCAAAAAGTTTAAGCCAAGAGTTTTTATATTCAAATACTTTTTTTTCTTTATCATGTACAAATTCTTTAGATTGCAATTCCCAAGCTGGACACTTTTTATTTTCAGTGTTGCAAGTTGTAAATGCTACTTTATAAATTTTTGTTTTATATTCGTCAGAAGTTGTAGCTTTACCTTTTAACACAGGTTGATTATTTGGATTCCCAAAATAAGAGTCCATGAAATTTATTTCAATTTCTTTTCCAACTATTTCATTATTTTTTAGATTTATTTTTGCCTTTTCAAAACTATATTCATTATTATAGCCATCTATTATGTTAGTTTTGTCAGAAGAAACAATTTCTTTTCTTATATCAAAAACAAAATTTTCTTCTAAATTAAAAACATTTTTTTTATTATCTTTTATGGTTGTTTCTTTATTACTATAAATTTTTTGAGATTTTCTGTCATAAACAAGATCCTGAGAGTAAACATCATATTTACTTTCAATTTTAATATAAGTTTCACCAAAAGTTTGAACTATATCTGTTATTTGGTTATAAATTACTTTTTTTCCTTCAAGATAAACATTTTTTAATTCATCAAAAAATTTAACATTATCAATTATTGTTAATTCACTCTTTTTTTTATCATAAATTGATTTATCACCTTCTATTTCAATTTTTTTATTTGGAATACTAGCTTTAATATTTAAAGCGTTGATAATATTACCTTCATCAATGACTTTAATTTCTGAAGAATCAATATTTATTTCATCTGCTAATACATTTTTCTCAAATAATACAAATATACAAAATATATAAAATAAAAACTTATAATTCATTTATTCTAACCATAACTAATGAACAAATTAACAAAAGAATCAAATGAGGCAACCATATAGAAAGACCAATTGGCAAAGTTTCATTAGATCCGAACAAACTTGAAAAATAATTTAAATAATAAACTGTTACAGAGATTATAACACCAATAATCACTGTAAAAAATTTTGTTTTAATAAATTTAAATTTAATCATAATTAAAAAACCTAATACTGTCATTAATAGAAAAAAGATAGGCAAACTGTATAATTTATTTAGATGAACCATTACATTTGTTGTTGAATAACCTATATTTGAGTAATTTTCTGATAATTCATAGAGTTGATATAGATTCAAGGAATTAAGATTAGAAAATAAATTTGCAACTATTTCTCCATTAAATGAAGATTTATATTGTAAATTAGAAAGGTTCTTTTTTTCTCCTTTATAATTAATAATTTTTACATTAATCAAATCCCACAATTTTTTAGAAATATCTGCTTTTTCAGCAATAATAGTATTGGGCATTTTAAATTTTGAATTTGTTTGTGTTATAGTTATTTTTTCAATTATATTTTCTTTAAATTGCTTAGCATGTATAATGTTAATAGTTTCATCAATTTCTTCTTTAATCCAAAGCCCAGATTCATTAACTACTGCAAGATATTCATTCTGCTCAGTGAAACTATTTTTTAAATTATAATAGTGGTATTTTAAATTTGATGAGAAGGTGTAGTAAGATAAAAGAATTATTACCCCCATAATAAAAGAAGATATTGATAAAATTGTTAAAATTTTAGAATAACTAATTCCATTATTTTTTAAAATTTCAATTTCATTTCTATCATTAAGAAAAATATAAAAAAATTTTGTTGTAATTAAAAATATAAAAGGAAAAAGTTCAAATAAAACAGATGGTGTATTTAACAAAGCGAGTATTACAGGATAAAAAGCTGTAGTTTCATAATCATTAAAAAATTTCAATTCTTCGAAAAAATTAAGAATAAAACCTAGACTTAAAAAAACCAACGACACAATAACAAAATTATAAAAATAAGTTTTAATTAAATATTTTTGATATTTTTTTATTATCATGATGTTTTTAATTTAGATTTAGTTTTTAATATTAAAAATGAATAATAAAAAAAAATCAAAAATAAAGGAGTTGAGATTACAATTAAATCTAAATTTTTTGACTGTGAAATAAATTTGAAACTTATTTGTGAAATAACTGTAACTAAAAAACCCAAAATAAAAATAATGAATTTATAATATTTTAATAAAAAATTTTTTTTTGGTTTTATAATTAAACTTGATGAAATAAGAGATAGTATAATTATATAAAAAGGAATAATAAATCTTTTAAACATTTCTTCCGAAATAGATTTCAAGTCTCTATTTCTACAAATATCATTGATTTCATAAATTTTATTTGGTTTATAATTTTGATAACAATTTATTAAATTTAGAGTACTTATTTCTTGTATTTTAGGATGAGTAATACTTTTTGTTGTAAATTTTGATAGATCATATTCAGTTTCTTTAAAATTTATATTATATATATTTTTGTCATTAATATTTGTAATACCTCCATTCAATAATTTAATTTTATACTTTTCATTTAATTTTATTATTTTTGCATTTTCAGCAATAATAATTTTTGAATTTTCGTCATTAATTTTTTCATTAATAAAAATTTTTTCAATATTTCCATCCTTATTATATTTTTCTACAAAAATAGTTAAATTATTGAATATATTAATGAATTTTTTTTCAGAAATTAAAGTTGGTAAAAAATCTATATTAGAATCTTTTAAATATGTTCTGCTTAAATTTTGCGTGTAAGGAACTATTAAAATGCTTAGAATTAGTTGTAAAAACACGAAAAAAAAAGATAGCTTAAAAATAAAATTTATAAAATTTATCTTTTTTATTCCATTTGTCCAAAAAACTAATATTTCATTATTTTCTTCATATTTATTGATAATATAAAAAGCTGAAATAAAAAATATAAAAATTAATACTTTGCTAAATATTCTAGGCAAATTTAAAATTGTGTAGCTAAAGTAAATTTTTAAGCTATGACCATCTTCCGACACTATGTCCAGAAAATTTACAGCTTGAATTACCCAAACTATTAGAGTTATACTTAGTGAAGCTACCACAAAAAAAGACAATACGTCTGAGGCTAATTTTCTAAAAATTAATTTATTCATTGAAATTTTTATTTTAATAAATATACAACATTATCTATTAAATATTTCAAAAAAATGAACATAAAAGTAAATTTTACAAGAAAACTAACAAAAGCCAAGATGGTAAATGGTATAGTTTTTGTTAAAGAGAAAAAGATTAAAAATAGTATTTTGAATTCAATCCTAAAATCAGTTTTGGATAATGAATTATTTAAAGATCAATTATTTATACAAAGAGAGTATAAGAATATAAATTATATTTTTATTAATTGTAAAAAATTAAAGATATCATCTGATTACGAAAATATTGGTTCAAAATTATTTGATTATTTGAATAAAAATAAAATAGAAAACTCTTATATTGATATTAGCAAAATTGATATTAACCTTACACAATTAGAAAAGGTTATACACGGTGTAAAGCTTAAATCTTACAGTTTTAACATTTATAAATCGAATAACAAAAAAAATAAAAACTTTAATTTAAATATTTTAGGCATACAAACAACTAAATCTAACTTATTAAGAAAAAAATTAGATGCATTATTAGAAGGAGTTTTCTTTACAAGAGATCTAGTTTCTGAACCTGGAAATATTTTACATCCAGATGAATATGCAAAAAGATTACTTAAATTAAAAAAAATTGGACTGAAGGTAACAGTTTATAATGAAAAAAAATTAAAAAAATTAGGTTGTAATGCTTTGCTTGGAGTGGGGCAGGGAAGTATTAGAGGTTCTTATCTTGTAACAGTTGAATGGAAAGGAAATAAATCAAAACCAAAACCTTTAGCATTTGTTGGAAAAGGAGTTTGTTTTGATACTGGTGGTTACTCGCTCAAACCAGCAAGATTTATGGAAGATATGACTTATGATATGGCAGGTTCAGCTGCTGTAGTAGGTTTAATGAAAACTTTAGCCTTAAGAAAAGCAAAAATTAATGCAGTTGGTGTGGTAGGTCTTGTTGAAAACATGGTGAGTGGGAATGCTCAAAGACCTGGCGATATTGTGAAATCTTATAGTGGAAAAACTATAGAAGTATTAAATACTGATGCTGAAGGTAGATTGGTTTTAGCAGATGCATTAACTTTCACTGAAAAAAAATTTAAACCTAAATTCATTATTGATTTGGCAACTTTAACTGGTGCTATCATTGTTTCTTTAGGTTCAGAGTATGCAGGACTTTTTTCTAATGATGATAAACTATCAAAACAATTAGTTGAAGCAGGTGAAATAGTTGATGAAAAATTATGGAGAATGCCTCTTCACAAAAATTTTGATAAACTGATAAACTCTAAAAACGCAGATATGCAAAATATTAATTATGTAGGTGGTGCTGGATCAACTACAGCAGCTCAGTTTTTACAAAGATTTATAATTAATAAAACACCATGGGCTCATCTCGATATAGCCGGAATGGCTTTTTCAAAATATGGAGGAGCTCTAAATTCGGGTGGAGCTACTGGTTATGGAGTAAGATTATTAAATAAATTTGTTGAGGATAATTATGAGTAATACTGAACAAACTTTATCAATTATTAAACCAGATGCTGTAGAAAGAGATTTACAGGATGAAATTAAAGAGGAATTCAAAAAAAATGGATTTTCAATTGTAAAAGAAAAAAAAATTCACATAAATAAATCTGAAGCAGAACAATTTTACAAGGTACACCAAACAAAACCCTTTTATAATGATTTGTGCGCCTATCTATCATCTGGGCCAATAGTTGTAATGGCACTCGAAAAAGATAATGCTATTCTAGATAATAGGCAATTAATGGGTGCCACCAATCCAAAAGAAGCTAATGAGGGCACATTAAGAAAAAAATACGGCATATCAATAGATAAAAATTCTGTTCATGGCTCAGACAGCGTTGAAAACGCAAAGATAGAGATTGATTTTTTCTTTAAAGACTAGCTAAAAATTTTTTTATAGCTTTTGGATAAAGTATATGTTCGATTTTGAGTATTTTTTTTTCCAAGGTTTTTTCATTATCAAATTTTGAAACTTTAATTTTTTTTTGTAATATAATATGTCCAGAGTCTAATTTTGAAGAAACAAGGTGAACTGTTGAACCAGAATATTTTTCTTTATTATTAATAACTTTCTTATGGGTGCTTAAACCCTTGTATTTGGGTAACAATGATGGATGAATATTTAATATAGGTTTTTTGAATTTTTTAATAAAATTCCCTGAAAGAATCTTCATAAATCCAGCAAGACAAATTAAATTAATTTTATATTTGAATAGTTTTTCCAACAATTTTTTTTCAGAAATATTTACATTTTTATAATCTGTTACATATGTTTTAATTTTTAATTTTTTTGCATAAATCAATCCTTTTGCTTTTAGATTATTTGAAATAACTAACCTGATAATCACTGGTGAATTTTTTTTTTTAGAATTCTTAACGAGTGATTTTAGATTGCTACCTCTGCCAGAAATAAATACAGCTGTATTTATTTTTTTACCATTTAATTTTCCCATTAAATTTTACTTTTTTATAATTTTTTGAAATTTTACCAATAACATAAGGTTGAAATTTTTTAGAAAAATATTTTTTTACTTTTTGAATATTTTTTTTATTTATAATTAAACAAAATCCAACACCGCAATTAAAAGTTCTTAACATTTCTTTTTCTTCAATACCCGAATATTTTAACCATTTAAAAATTTTTAATGTATTAATTTTATTTAAATCTATTTCAGCACAAAGATTGTTTGGAATAATTCTTTTAATATTATCCTTTAATCCACCTCCTGTAATATTAGCACAACCATTTAAAATATTTTTATTAATTAAATTTAGAACTTCTTTAACATAAATTTTAGTTGGTCTAATTAACTCAGTTTTTAAAAATTTGTTTTTATTAATATTAATTCTTTTTCTTTTTATTAATTCTCTTACTAAAGAATATCCATTTGAATGAATACCACTTGAGGGAACAGCTAAAATTATATCGTTTTTTTTTATTTTTCCTTTTAGAATTTTATTTTTTTCTACTAATCCTACAGAAAATCCGGCAATATCAAATTTTCCATTCTCATAAGTTCCTGGCATTTCTGCAGTTTCTCCTCCAACAAGTTTACAATTTGCAATCTCACATCCTTTTATTATTCCTTTGAAAATATTTTTAAGTTTTTTTAAATTTATTTTATTTGTAGAAATATAATCTAAAAATAAATATGGTTTTGCACCCTGTACAATAAGATCATTAACGCACATTGCCACAAGATCTATTCCAATTGTGTTAAATTTTTTTATATCATTTGCAATTTCGATTTTAGTTCCTACACCATCTGTGCTGGTAACAATATGTGGATTGTTTAGTTTTTTGGGTATATTTGATATAGCCCCAAATCCTCCTATGTTCTTAAAATCACCACTTTTATTTGTTTTTTTAGAAATATGCTTTACAAACTTATCAGCTTTCTTAATGTTAACCCCACTTTTTGAATATGTTAACTTTCCTAAACTCATATTAAATACAAATGTTATTGTTTAAAAAAAAAAATTATTCTTATCTATACATTTTTTTTTTAATATTAGTCTTTTTTTTTAATGAGTTTTCCACAAATTTAGCTTTAGGTAAAAATTATAATGTTTCAAATATTAAAGTAGAAGAGGTCTATGATATAAATTTTGACAAATCAAAAGTTGTAGATAAAGCATTTGGTAAAGCCTTTAAAATTTTATTATATAAACTTATTGAAAATAAAGATAAATCAAAAATTAATATAATTTCTTTAAAAGATAAAAAAAGCTTAATTGAAAATTTTTCAATAAGTGATGAAATGTTTGTAGATAATAAATATATTGCCCAATTCAATGTACAGTTTAATAAAAAGAAGATTCTTAACTATTTAAATAACAAAGATTTAATACCATCTTCACCTACTGAAATTAAAGTTATTATACTTCCTATACTTATCGACACAAATTCAAATGAACTTTATTATTTAAATCAAAATATTTTTTATAATAATTGGAACCATAACAAAAAAAATCATCATTTGATAAAATATGTTTTGCCTAATGAAGATATTGAGGATTACAACATAATTAAAAAAAATATTGATAATATTGAAAACTATAGTTTTAAAGAAATAACAGAAAAATATAATTTAAAAAATGAAATAATTTTAATTATATTAAAATCTGATTCAAAAATAAGAATTTTTTCTAAAATTAAATTTGGTAAAAAGGATTTACTTTTAAATAATATTTACAATCTATACGATATTCAAGATAAAGATGAGATCAGTACAATTATACTTAATATAAAAGATAGTTATGAAGATAAGTGGAAATCAATAAATAAAATAAACACAGCTATAGAACTGCCTATAAGATTATCTATTAATGCAGAAGATACTAAATTTTCTGAAAAACTAGAAAATAATCTTTCCTCGATTGACCTTATTTCTGACTTTAAAATTGAAATGTTTAACAATAAAGAAATTGTCTATAAAATAATTTTTAATGGCAATCCAAATAAATTAATAGATATTATGTCTTTATATAATTTTAGAATAGATTCTTCCCAAGAGATTTGGAAAGTAAAATGAAAGAATTAAATCAACTATTATTAGATTTTGATATCAAAACAAATTTTAATGATCATGATTATTATGTTTCCGTAAGTAACTATTTTGCATTCAATCTTATTGATAAATGGCCAAAATGGGAAAAAAAAATTCTCAATATAAGTGGTGAAAAATTCTCTGGAAAAACTCATCTTGCTAATATTTTTAAATCAAAAGCTTCAGCGCTTTTTTTAAATGAAAATCAAATAAATGATGAAATATTTAAAAAAATTAAATTATATGAAAGTATTATAATTGATGGATTTTCAAACGCCTTTGATGAAAAATTAACTTATTCTATTTTGAATTTAGTAGATCAAGATAGTAAGTATTTATTAATTAATTCCGAAACCCCAATAGCTGAAATCAATTTTAAGCTTCCAGATTTAGCTTCTAGATCAAAAAATGTATTACATGCCAAGATTGATCCTCCAGATGATGACTTAATTTTTGCAATTATTTTAAAGAATTTCTCTGATCGTCAAATTAAATTAGAAAAGAAAATAATAGAATTTGTAATTAATAGGATAGACAGATCCTATGGCAAAATATCTGAATTTATATATAAGATTGATGAGCTTAGTTTAAAAAAGAAAAAACCTATAAATTTAAAAACAATAAAAGAAATTTTGTAAAATTGACTAAATATAGAACACATAATTGCAATGAGTTAAATTTAACTCACAAAGGAAATCAAATAATTTTATCCGGTTGGATAAATAAAAAAAGAGACCATGGAAATTTATTATTTATTGATTTAAGAGATAATTATGGGTTAACTCAATGTGTAATTGATAAAAGTAATACTATTTTTAAAGATATTGAAAAATTACCTCTTGAAACAGTAGTAAAAATTGAAGGCAAAGTTGTTGAGCGAACAAAAGATACTATAAATCTAAATATATCAACAGGAGAAATTGAAGTTTCAATTGATACTTTTGAAATATTAGGAGCCACAAAGGAATTACCTATGCCTGTGTTTTCCGACCAAGAGTATGCAGAAGAAATTAGACTTAAATATAGATTTTTAGATTTAAGAAGAAAAAAAATTCATCAAAATATTATTTTAAGGTCAAAAATAATATCATTTATAAGATCAGAAATGCAAAAGTTAGGTTTTCTAGAATTTCAGACTCCAATATTAACTTCATCAAGTCCTGAAGGAGCAAGAGATTTTTTAGTTCCAAGCAGGTTGAACCCAGGAAAATTTTATGCATTACCACAAGCTCCACAACAATTTAAACAATTAATTATGGTTTCAGGATTTGATAAATATTTTCAAATAGCCCCATGTTTTAGAGATGAAGATGCAAGAGCAGACAGGAGTCCTGGTGAATTTTACCAATTAGATGTAGAAATGTCATTTGTAGAACAAGAGGATGTGTTTCAAGTATTTGAGCAATTATTTTTAAAAGTATTTACAAAATTTTCTAATAAAAAAATTCTACAAAATAAATTTCCAAAAATTACTTATTCAGATGCTTTATTAAAATATGGAACTGACAAACCAGATTTAAGAAATCCTCTTATAATATCTGATATAACCGATATTTTTAAAAGAGATGATGTAAAATTTGATATATTTAAAAAACTTGTTAACTCAGGTTCCCTTGTTAGATGCTTAGTAACAAAAAATACAAAAGATAAACCCAGAAGTTTTTTTGATGGAATAGATAATTGGGCAAAAGAGCAAGGTTCATCTGGACTGGCATACTTTACGATCGAAACAAATGAGAAATTATCAGGAAAAGGACCTGTTGGAAAATTTTTTTCGGAACAATCAATAATGGAGATAATGAAAATTACTAAAGCTAAAGTAGGAGATACTGTATTTTTATCCTGTGGAAATAAAAATGATATAGAAAAAATTTTAAATCTAGCAAGAACAAAATTAGCCGAAGAATTAGAATTAATAGATGATAATTGCTTCTCTTTTTGTTGGATAGTAGACTATCCAATTTTTGAAAAAGATGAAGAAACAAAAAAAATAAAATTTAGTCATAATCCTTTTTCTATGCCACAAGGAGATATTAAAAATATTGATTTTTCAGATCCTTTATCTTTGAAAGCTTATCAATATGATATTGTGTGTAATGGTGTTGAACTTTCTTCTGGGGCAATAAGAAATCATATTCCAGAATTGATGTATAAACTATTTGAAATTGCAGGTTACTCAAAATCTGATGTTGATAAAAAGTTCAGTGGAATGATAAATGCTCTAAGCTATGGAGCCCCACCTCATGGAGGATTGGCCCCAGGACTTGATAGAATAGTAATGCTTTTAGCTAATGAAAAAAATATTAGAGAAGTTACAATGTTTCCAATGAATCAAAATGCACAGGATCTAATGATGAATGCTCCTTCTAATGTTGATGAAGAGCAATTGAAAGAATTAAGTATAATAGTTAAAAAAAATACTTAGTTATTTTTTTCCCTTAAGACTTATTCTAATATCTGAAAGATCAACAAGTTTTCTTTTATAATCACTTCTTACAAAGCCTTTACTTGTTATATCTTTAACTAGTTTTAAAAACTGATTTTGGCTTTCCGAATTTTCTTCAGTGTTATTTTCTTCAGATTTTTCGATACCCCCTATCGAAGGTGTATGAGCTAAGTCTTCTCTATTAAGATATGAAATTGCAAGTTCTCTAAATATATAATCTAGTATAGACGTTGCACTTAAAATTCTATCATTTCCGTAAACTTTACCCGAAGGTTCAAATTTTGTATCTACATAAGCATTAACAAATTCATCAAGAGGGACACCATACTGTAAACCTAAAGATATGGATATTGCAAAATTGTTCATTAGAGCTTTTACTAATTCACCTTCCTTACTTGTATCAATAAATATTTCTCCGATCTTACCATCCTCATATTCTCCTGTATGCAAATACACTTTATGATTCCCTATTGAAGCTTTTTGAATGTAACCTTTTCTTCGATCTGGCATACTAAATCTTTTACCCAAACTTTCTTTAACGTTTCCAACAAAATTATTATTTAATTTAGGTTTTTGTAACTTAGAATTATTTAAAACTATTTTTTCTTTTTCATTTTCAATAGGATCAATTTTTTTATTATCTTTATTATCAAGATTTTTTGTTTTTCTATTGTCTAGTTTCATATCTAGAATTTCAAATTTGCCATCTTCTTGTTTCTCTAAATTTTTAAGAGAATTCTCGCTTATATCGTCTAGATAATGACTTACTTTTATGTTACAAGTATAATAAGTTTCTACTAAATATTTTGCCATAATTTTTATTTTTATAAATTTGAATTTTTAATAAATTATTTATATACAAATTTAATTATTAGTCTAATTTATTCTTTACAATTTGAAATTGAAATAAAAATTTATTTTTATGTTGACAATCTTTAAAGAAATTTTCACTTGGTGGAATCATCAAACTCTTGGAACAAGAATTCAAACTTTTTTTTATGGAAAATATGTGGGAAAAGATGAAAGTGGAAATAAATATTATCAAAGTAAAACTGGAAAAAGATGGGTAATTTATAATGGAGAGATTGAAGCTTCTAAGATACCTGACAAATGGTATTCGTGGATGCATCATATTAATAATAAAATAGAAAATTCCCAAGATTTAAAAAAATATAAATGGCAAAAAGAACATTTGCCAAATCAAACAGGTACTGAAAATTCATACCATCCAAAAAAAAATAAAAATGCAATTAAAAAAAAATACAATTCTTGGAAAAGCTAAGAAAGTTACTTTTATACTATTTATTTTTAAATTATTAAGTTTAAATGCCTATTCAGACTCAGCTAAAATAAATGAAAAATATGCAGAACTAAATATATTGGACAAAGTTAGTTCAAAGACCTCAAGTGTCACAATTAAAATAGGAAAGGAATTAATTTTCCAAAATTTGTTAATTAACGTCTTAAAATGTCAAAATTCAAAATTTGATGATGATCCTGAAATTACTGCGTACATGCAGGTAAAAGATTTAAAATCAACAAATAATGATAAAGTATATATTTTTAATGGCTGGACTTTTGCCTCTAGTCCTTCCATTAGACCTTTTGATCATCCAGTTTATGATATATGGCTTAAAAAGTGTTATAGTTAAATAATTTTCTCGTTATCTAACCATCCAACATTAAAATCTGATGAAATAAATTTTTTGTGATCAAGAAGCTTTTTATGTAAATCAATTGTTGTTTTGATTCCGTCAATAACAAACTCATCCAGAGATCTTTTCATTCTTTGAATTGCTTCAGTTCTATTTCTTCCGTGACATATAAGTTTGCATATCATGCTATCGTAGTATGGTGTAACTTTATAACCTTGATAAATTGATCCATCTACTCTAGTTCTAAATCCTGAAGGTTGATGACACATTCCTATTGTTCCAGGAGATGGTTGAAAATTTTTACTAGCGTCTTCAGCATTTATTCTACATTCTATAGCATGACCTCTCGGTTTAACATCTTCTTGTTTTAAAGCAGTTTCTCCAGTGAAAGCAATGTTAATTTGCTCCTTTATAATATCTATTCCAGTAACCATTTCTGTAACCGGATGTTCAACTTGAACTCTTGTATTCATTTCTAGAAAGTAAAATCTATTATTCTCATATATATATTCTACTGTTCCAGCTCCTTCATAACCAATTTGACTTACCATTTTTACAGTTTTATCAAAAAGATCTTGTCTTAATTCATTATTTAATATCGGACTTGGTGTTTCTTCTACAAGTTTTTGATGCCTTCTTTGTACGGAACAATCTCTTTCATGTAGATGAACAGTTCTATTTTTTCCTGATAGTACCTGAACTTCTATGTGTCTAGGATTTTGAAAAAATTTCTCAATATAAACTTCATCATTTCCAAAAAACTTTTTTGCCTCTAATTTTGCTGTTAAAAATAAATTTTCAAATTCTTCTTCTTTATTAACTATTTTCATTCCTTTTCCACCACCTCCACCTGCAGCTTTTATAAGCACTGGAAAACCTATATTTTGAATAATTTTTTTTGCCTCAATTATATCTGAAACACCACCTTCAGAACCCTCGATAACTGGCAAACCATGTTTTTTTGCAATGATTTTTGCTTGAATTTTATCACCCATCATACTTATTAATTTTGATGATGGTCCAATAAACTTAATTTTATAATCTTCTAAGATTTTTGCAAATTCTGCATTTTCAGATAAAAAACCATATCCAGGATGAACTGCATCGGCATTAGTTAGTTCAATAGCAGACATTATTGATGGAATATTTAAGTAACTATTAGCTGGATGATGCGTTCCAACACAAACACTTTCATCTGCTAATCTCACGTGCATACTATTTTTATCCACATCCGAGTGAATTGCTACAGTTGATATGCCCCATTCTTTACAAGCCCTTATTATTCTTACTGCAATTTCACCTCGATTAGCGACTAGAATTTTTTTGAACATTACTCGAGAATTATAAGTTTTTGACCAAATTCTACTGGCTGGCCATCTTCAACAGAAATTTCTTTAACAACTCCGTCTGAGGTTGAAGGAACATGGTTCATAGTTTTCATTGCTTCAACTATCATTATAGTATCACCTTTTTTAATTTTTTTTCCAATCTCAACGAATTTTTTTCCTCCAGGCTCAGGTGCAAGATAAGCAGTTCCAACTATTGGACTTTTTACAACTGTACCTAAAACTTCAATTTCTTCTTCTACAGAATGTTCTTTTGTATCTATATCAATACCCTTTAAAGATTTTTTTAAATCTTCTAGTGCTTGGACTAGTTTTAATATTATTTTTTTATCAATTTCCATTTTGCAATAACTTTTGCATTGAATTTATGGCCAAAATATATCCATCTACACCAAGTCCAAAAATACCACCAGTAGCAATATCACTTATTAATGACTTATGTCTAAAATCTTCTCTTTTATAAATGTTTGATATATGTAGTTCTATAATAGGTTTTTTAAAAACATTTAAAGCATCTCTAATAGCTACTGAAGTGTGCGTGTATCCTCCAGCATTAATAATTATTCCATCATGAGTATTTCTAGCTTCTTGTATAATGTTTACAATTTCACCTTCAACATTAGATTGTTTAAGTTCTAAGTCTATTTTTAATTCCTTAGCTCTATTTAAACAATTTTCTTCTAAAAATTTATAATCTTTTTTTCCATATTGTGATTGTTCTCTTTCGCCTAATAGATTAAGATTTGGACCATTGATAATTAGTATTTTGCTCACAAAAACCTTATATTCTATGAGAAAAAAAAATAAAATAAAAATTATAGTCAACGGTAAGCAAATGACTGTAAATTTAAAATATTCATTAAAAAATCTAATCGATAAGTTAAAATTACCAATTAAAAAGGTGGCTATTGAGCTAAATAGGCAAATTGTAAACAAGAAAAGAATAAGTAAAATTATTTTGAAATCTGGAGACAAAATTGAAATTGTTAATTTTATTGGTGGGGGCTAATGAATAAAAAAGATGAATTTATAGTAGGTAGAAAAAAATTTTCCTCTAGACTAATAGTTGGAACTGGCAAATATAAAAATATGACAGAATGTGCAAAAGCAATAAAAATATCTGGTGCCGATATGGTTACCGTTGCAGTAAGAAGAGTAAATATCTCTGACAAATCAAAACCATTGTTAATGGATTATATAGATCCAAAAAAAATTACTTATTTACCAAATACCGCTGGTTGTTTTACTTCTGATGAAGCTCTTAGAACATTAAGACTCGCTAGAGAAATTGGAGGATGGAAGCTAGTAAAACTAGAAGTTTTAGGTGATAGAAAAAATTTATTTCCTGATACAATTGAAACTTTAAAGTCTACAGAAATTTTAACCAAAGAAGGATTTGATGTTATGGTATATTGTAATGACGATCCTCTTATGGCAAAGAGATTGGAGAATGTGGGTGCTTGTGCTATAATGCCTTTAGCGGCACCTATTGGATCTGGATTAGGCATTCAAAACAAAATAAACTTAAAAATAATTAGATCTCAAATAAAACTTCCATTAATTGTTGATGCGGGAATAGGACAAGCATCTGATGCAGTAGTAGCTATGGAATTAGGTTGTGATGGAGTTCTAATAAACACAGCAATTGCAAAAGCGAAAAAACCTTTTGAAATGGCAGAAGCAATGAAGTTTGCTGTAATTGCTGGAAGAAAATCTTTTCTTTCAGGCAGAATTAAGCCCAACCTATTTGGATCTGCCTCAACTAGTAGTAAAGGATTAATTTAGTTATTTTTTTACAAAAGTTTTTTTATATTTTTTTTTTCTAAAGCTTTTTTTTCTAAGGTTTTGGATTTTTTTATCGCTTTTTTTTTCAATTATTACTTTTTTTAAATTTTCTAAATTTTCTACTTTATCTATCATCTTTTTTGACTTCGATTTATATTCGATTAAATATTCTGATAAATTTAATTTATCATTAGAATTTATATTAATTTTTACTTTATTTTTTTTTTCAAAATACTTTACGTCTTCTTTAAAGTTATCTTCAATAAAACTAGAAATTTTATTGTTTATTTGTAGTTCGATAATTTTTGCATTATTTTCTATTGTTTTTATTTCAATCATTTTTAATAATTTTAATGCAAATGACTCATTAGTTAATTTAATTGACCATTTTACATTGCTTTCTCTTAATCTCTGTCTAGACATTTCAAGCAGACCAAAGTTACTTATTCTACCTATTTGGATTCTTGCTCTATCATTTCTACATCTTTCTTTTATTTTTCTTTCTATCTGTTTTCGATTTCCGTAATTTAACATATCTATAAAATCAATAATTATTAAGCCCGAAAGATCTCTAATTTTTATTTGTCTAGCTATTTCTTCAGCGGCTTCCAAATTAGTATCCAAAGCAGTACTTTCGACATTTTTTTGTTTTATTGACTTACCTGAATTGACATCAATTGAAACTAGAGCCTCTGTAGGGTTTATAACTAAATAACCCCCAGAGTTAAGTTTTACTTCAGATTTAAAAATTTCAAAAAGTTTTTTTTCAATATTTTCTTTAAAAAATAATGGAGTTTTTTCTCTGTATTTTTTTACTTTTTTTAATTGTTTAGGCATCATTAGCTTCATATAATTTTTAGTTTTTTGATAACCCTCATTTCCTTCAACAACTATATTTTGAGTTTCCTCATCATACATATCTCTAATACTTCTTTTTATTATATCACTTTCTTGATGAATTAATGTTGGCGCAATAGAGTTCATTGCATTTTCTTTAATTGAATTCCAAACTGAAATTAAATTTTTTAAATCATTATCTATTTCATTTTTTGTTTTGTTTAATCCCGCAGTTCTTACAATAATTCCCATTTCTTTTGGAATTTCTATTTCATTTAAGATATTTCTGATTTTTTTTCTTTCAACGGGATTAAAAATTTTTCTCGATATACCGCCGCCTTTCGCAGTGTTGGGCATTAATACAATATATTTACCTGCTATAGATATGAACGTACTTAATGCAGCACCTTTAAAACCTCTTTCATCTTTTAGGACCTGTACCAAAATAACTTGATTAGGTTTAATTACTTCTTGAATTTTGTATCTTTTTGGACGAAATTTTTTTCTCTCTGCTTCTTCAACTTCATCTTTTTTTTCTACTGGATCATTAATCTCAATATTATTTTCTCCCTCTAAAATTTTATTTTCGATATTTTCACTTTCTTTCGAGAGTTCTTCCCTAGCTTTTTCTTCTTCTTTTTTAATTTTATCTAAATCACTTTGAGGAATTTGATAATAGTCAGACTGAATATCATTAAATGATAAAAATCCATGTCGTTCTCTACCAAAATCAACGAATGCAGCTTGTAAAGATGGTTCTATTCTACTTACTTTTCCTAAATAAATATTATTTTTAATTAGTGTATTGTTTACACTTTCATATTCGTAATCTTCAATATGTTTTTCACTTTTAAGAACAACTCTAACTTCATTTGGATGCGATGCATCAATGTATAAATTTTTCGACATAATTTTTGATATATTTTCATAGTTTTTTTTAAATTCTGTGCCACAACAATAACAAATTCATTAAATAAATTATACTAAAATGATCTCTTTAATAAAAAAAATACTTATTTTTTTTTCCTTAATATCTGTACTTTTTTTATTATCAATTATTTCAGTATTATGGATTTATTCTAATAAATTGCCAGATTATAGATATCTAAAAAACTACAAACCCCCAGTCTCCAGCAAGCTTTATTCTGGAGATGGGGTACTCGTAAGTGATTTTTCTACAGAAAAGAGAATTTTCGTTCCTTTTGAGTCTATACCTCATGTGGTTATAAACTCTTTTTTATCTGCAGAAGATAAAAATTTTTTTAGACACCCTGGAGTAGATGCAAAAGGAGTAATAAGAGCATTTAAAAACAATCTATTCAATCTTTTAAACTCAAAAAGATTAGAAGGAGCATCTACAATTACCCAACAGGTAGCAAAAAATTTTTTATTATCCAACGAGGTAAGTATTGATAGAAAAATTAAAGAAGCAATTCTTGCATTCAGAATTGAAAGGGCTTTGACAAAAGAGAGGATATTAGAATTATATTTAAATCAAATATATTTAGGAGAAGGAAGTTATGGCATAGCATCAGCAAGCTTAAGGTATTTTGATAAATCAATAAATGAATTAAATTATTCTGAAGCTGCACTTTTGGCAGCGTTGCCCAAAGCTCCAAGCAAATATAATCCTTATAAAAATGAGAAACTTGCTAAATTCAGAAGAAACCTTGTTGTTAAAAATCTTTTGGAAAATTTACATATAGACAAAAATCAATATAATAAAATAATCAAATCTGAAATAAAATTAAGAAAAAGAAAAAGAATATATTTAGAAGATTCAAGATATTTTGTTGAAGAGGTAAGGAAAAAAGTAATTAATAATTATGGTTTTGATAGAGTTTATAAACAAGGTTTTAATATTAAAACTCCAATAGATTTAAATTTACAAAATATAGCAACAAACGCTTTAAGGCACGGATTGGAGAGCTACGACAAAAGAAGAGGGTGGAGAGGGGCTCTTGTAAATAAAAAAATAAATAATGAATGGAAAAAAGGATTAGAAAAATTTAATTTAGAAAAATCAATAGGTTGGGAAATAGCAATTGTAAAAAGAATTGATAAATTTGAAACAGTAATAGAAACGCAAGCAAATAAAACTGGTATAATTAATAATGAAGATATTAATTGGACTAGAAAAAATTTAAATCAAATATTTAAAATTGGTGACATTATATATGTAAAAAAAAAAAATGAAGGAAATTATAGTTTAAAACAAGTTCCATTAGCTAATGGCGGAATAGTTGTAATGGATCCTTATAGTGGCAGAGTTTTAGCAATGTCAGGAGGTTTTAGTTTTAAAAAAAGTGAATTTAATAGAACCACCCAAGCTTTAAGACAACCAGGGTCTGCATTTAAACCTTTTATTTATGCTTTAGCTTTAGAAAATAATTTTACTCCCTCAACTTTAATTTTAGATGCTCCAATAGTTCTTGATCAAGGAACAGATTTAAAGATGTGGAAACCAGAAAACTACGGTAAAAAATTTTATGGACCCTCAACTCTCAGAACAGGTGTTGAAAAATCCAGAAATTTAATGACAGTTAGAGTGGCTCAAGAAATTGGAATTGATAAAATTGTTAAATTTTCAAAAAAACTTAAAATTTATGAAAATCCCAAAGAGCTTATGTCAATTTCACTTGGCTCCGAAGAAACAACATTAATAAAAATGACAACAGCATATTGTTCCTTTGTTAACGGAGGTAAATTGGTAGATCCTATTTTAATAGATAGAATTCAAGATAGTGAAGGAAATACAATATTTAAAAATGAAAAAAGAGTTTGTGACAATTGTGATCAGATTTCATTTAGTGGAAACAATATACCAAAAATAAATAATAATTATAAAGCAATTTTTTCTCCTCAAACGGCATATCAAATGACATCAATATTAGAAGGGGTAGTAAAAAGAGGCACAGCAAAAGGTCTTAGAGATTTGAATTTGCAAATTGCTGGAAAAACTGGAACAACAAATAAAAATACAGATGCATGGTTTATAGGTTTTACTTCAAATTTAGTTATTGGAGTTTATGTAGGGCACGATAATCCAAAAAGTTTGGGCAAAATTGAAACAGGGTCAAGAGCTGCAATGCCAATATTTAAAAAATTTGTTAAAAAAGCTGTAAACAATTATGAAGCCAGACCGTTTAAAGTTTCAAAAGGGATTAAAATGATGGTTGTTGATCCAATAACTGGAAAAAAAGCAGATTTTGGATCAAAAAAAACAATAATAGAATCTTTTAAAGAGGAAAAAATTGAAAATATAGAAAATATTGATATTGATAATTTAAATTATAAAATATCAAAAAATAATTTTTTAACTTTTTACTAATGGAATCAGAAATAGAAAAATACAAATCAGATATAAGAATAGTTAATCAAAGAATTAAGGAGTTTCTTTGAAAAACAGGATATTGAAAAAAAACTAATTGATTTAGATAGAGCCATCCAAGAAAAAAATTTTTGGAATAATAAAGACGAAGCAGAGAAGATATTAAAGAAGAAAAAAAGTTACGATTTTTTAATTAATTCATGCAAGTATTTTGAAAAAGAAAATAATGATTTGTATGAAATTTATCTTTTAGCAAAAGACGAAAATGATAATCAAATTATTAAAGAGACAATAAATAAATTTAAAATAATAAAAGAAGAGGTTAAAAAGTTAGAGATCAAATGTTTTTTATCAAATGAAAATGATATATTAGATGCTTATTTAGAATTTCATGCGGGAGCAGGAGGTACTGAAAGTCAAGATTGGGCCTTAATGCTGAGAAGAATGTATATGAAATGGGCCTCAAACAAAGGATATAACACTGAATTAATCAGCGAACACCGAGGAGATGAAGCTGGTATTAAATCTTCTGTGATAAAAATTTCAGGAGATTATATATATGGTTTTTTAAAGTCTGAATCAGGGATCCACCGACTTGTAAGAGTTTCACCCTTTGACTCTGGTGCTAGAAGACATACAAGCTTTGCAAGTGTTTGGATTTATCCAGTCATAGATGAAAATATTGATATTGATATAATCGAAAAAGATTTGAGAATTGACACATATAGATCTAGTGGAGCAGGCGGTCAGCATGTTAATACAACAGATAGCGCAGTAAGAATAACACATATCCCAACTAAAATTGTGGTACAATGTCAAAATGAAAGATCGCAACACAAGAATAAAGAAACTTGTATGAATATGCTTAAAGCACGACTATATGAATTTGAATTACAAAAGAAAAAAAAAGAAAATACAAAAATAGAAAATAATAAATCTGATATAGGTTGGGGGCACCAGATTAGATCTTACGTTTTACACCCATACAGAATGGTTAAAGACAACAGAACTAATTATGAAAACTCGAGTCCAGATAAAGTTTTAGATGGAGATATAGATAGTTTTTTAGAAAGCTCTCTTTATAAAATCAATGCGTAGGTATTTAATATTTTCTATATTATCAATAATTGGAGCAATTACTATTTTCATAATTTATTTTAGTATTTTTGGAATAAAAACAGAGAGATTCAATAGTTTAATTTTAGATAAATTAAAAACATATGATTCAAAATTGTCATTAGAAATTAATGATGTTTTTCTAAAATTAGACATAAATGAAAAAACTATAAAAATTAATACCGAAAATGCTAAACTTAATTTTAATAATGAATTTATCGATCTTTCCAAAATAGATATAAATTTAAATATTCTAAAAGTATTAAAAAATGAAAACTCATTAAAAGAAATTAAAATATCTACAAAAAAAAACAAAATTGAAAAAATTACAAATTTTTTAAATTCATATAAATTTAGTTTACCAAGATTAATAATTTATAATCAAATAGAAGATGGGTTCATTGAAGCAGATATCAATATAAACAATATTGAAAATAATAAATCAAAATTAACATATAATCTAAATGGAAAAATAAGCGAAGGTAAATTAAATGTCTTAAATAATATAAAAATTAAAGATATTAATTTTTTATTTAAAATAGAAGATAAAAAATATACTATCAATAAGGCCTCTTTTAATTATGAAGAAGTAAATTTTTCATCAAAAGAAATATTAATAAAAAAATTAGAGAAACATTATAAAATTGAAGGCGACCTAGCAAACAATGAAGGGCTGATAGATCCAAATTTTCATTCAAAACTTTTTAATCTGAATTTAGATTTTCTAGAAAATAGAAAAATTTTAGCATCTATTGATAATAAATTTAAATTTAAAATAAATTCAAACAATAAAATAAAAGACTTAGATTTATATTCCAAAATAAAATTTAAAGAAATTTTTATTAATAAAAAAATTCAAAATTTAATTTATTTAAAAAATGGGACTATAATCTCAAATTATAAAAAAAATAATTTAGAAATTGATATTGAAAGCGGATACTCATTTGTAAAAGATGATTACAAAAATAACAAAAATGACAATATAAATATCAAAATTGTTAAGAAAGATAGCAAAGATCTTTTAATAGAGGCTCTCATTAAAAATGAGAAAAATTTAGTTAATTCAAGTGAATTATTAAATTACTTTAAAAACATCAATAAAATTATTAAAAATCAAGATTTATTATTTGGTTCTGAAAATCAAATTAAATTCTCAATAAATGGAAAAAATGAAATTAAAAATTTAATTGTTAAGTCTATATTAAATTTAGATGAAATTTTAATTGATTATAAATCTCCTAGGTTAAAAAAAATTTTTCCAGATTTCAAAAATATTTTTAAATTAAAAAATACCTCAATTAATATTGATTTTTCCAAAAACAAAACAAAAATTTCTAGCAAAGGAGATTATTCTTTTAAAAATGAATATGACAAATTTAATTTTGAAATAGTTAAAAATAAGAATGATTTAATTTTTGATACTGAAGTTGAAATAGATTTTAGCCCAATAATATTGGAAGATATTAATTATAATAAGAAAAAAAATATTTATTCAGAATTGAAATTTAATGGGCAAATTTTTGAAAATAAAAATATTAAATTTGAAAATATAAAATTATTAGAGAGTCAAAACAATCTATCATTATCAAATTTATTTTTGACAAAACAATTTAAAATAATTGATTTTGATAAGTTGGAATTAAATTATTTAAATAATTATAAAAAAATTAATCAATTAAGGGTTAAAAAAGACAATAAAAAATTTTTATTGCTTAGCGATAATTTCGATGGAAAATCTATTATTATAAATTTGCTTAAGACGAATTCAAAAAGTAATATTTTAAAAAGATTTAAAAATTTAAATTCAGAAATTGTATTAAATTTTGATCACTTTTTTATTGATGATAAGGATTACCTAAAAAAAATCAGAGGGAATATAATTATAGAAAAAAATAAGATTAAATATGGAAATATTTCTGCAAAATTAAATAATAAACATGATTTTAATCTTAATATTAAAACAAACTCAAAAAATGAAAAAATCACCAATCTGATAATTGATAAACCCGAACCTTTTGTAAAACACTATAAGTTCATCAAAGGTTTTAAGGAGGGTAATCTTTCTTATAATTCAATAGAAAAAAATGGTATTAGCAAATCAAAACTAAAAATATTTGATTTTAAGGTTAAAGAAGTACCAGTTCTAGCAAAAATACTTACCCTTGCCTCATTGCAAGGAATAGCCGACCTTCTAACTGGAGAAGGAATAAGGTTTAGTGATTTTGAGATGGATTATAAGTCATCAAAAAAATTAACTGAAATTAATGAAATGTATGCAGTTGGCCCAGCTATTTCTATTCTAATGAGTGGTTACATCGAAAAGGAAAAATTGATAAGTTTAAGAGGCACATTAGTTCCTGCAACTACTATAAATAAAACTATTGCTAAAATTCCTTTAATTGGAGAATTGTTGGTTGGAAAAAAAACAGGAGAGGGTGTATTCGGAGTTAGTTTTAAAATTAAAGGACCGCCAAAAAATCTTAAAACAACTGTTAATCCAGTTAAAACACTTACACCCAGATTTATTACAAGAACATTAGAAAAATTGAAAAAGAATTAAATTATAATTTTGTAATGTTTCTTTTTTCCTATTGATAACTTTATAAATCCTTTTTTTAAAAATAATTCATTATTAATAATATATTTTTCATCGCCTATTAATTGATTGTCTATTTTAATACCATTAGCTTTGATCATTCTTCTTATTTCACTTTTTGAAATATCTTTTGTTACGAAAGCTGCTAGCTCAATTATATTTTTATTCAAAATTTCTTTATTAATTTTAATATTGGGTAAATTTTCTCCTGAAGAGTTATCTTTAAATGTAGATACAGCCATTTTTTCAGATTCTTTTGCAGCTTTATCTCCATGCAACATCTCCGTAGCTTTATTTGCAAGTATAATTTTTAAATCATTAATATTATTTTCTTTAATTTTTTCAATTTCATTCAAAGATATATTTGTAAACATTTTCAAAAATTTAATTACGTCTCTATCATCAGTATTTCTCCAAAATTGCCAGTAGTCATAAGCGGACAACATTTTTTTATCTAGCCAAACAGCTCCTTGTTCTGTTTTCCCCATTTTAGCACCAGATGCTAAAGTTATTAAAGGTGTTGTCAATCCATAAACTTGATTTCCAGATTGTCTTTTAATTAGTTCTACTCCATTCACTATATTTCCCCATTGATCTGATCCACCTATTTGTATTAAACAATTTTTACTTTTGTTAAGCTCAAGAAAATCATATGCTTGTAAAATCATATAGTTAAATTCCATGTAACTAAGTGACTGTTCTCTTTCTAAACGCAGTTTAACACTGTCAAAGCTTAACATTTTATTAATAGTAAAATGTCTTCCTATTTCTCTTAAAAATTTAATATAATTTAATTTTCCTAACCATTTATAATTATTTACAAAAATTGGTTTTAACTTTGGATTATTTGTTTTTAAAAATATTTTAAAAACTTTTTGAATATTTTTTATATTATTCTCAATTTGTTTTTCAGATAAAATTTTTCTAGTTTCTTCTTTCCCAGATGGATCACCTATTCTTGTGGTGCCCCCACCCAATAATACGATTGGTCTATGTCCATGATCTTGTAATAATTTTAGACACATAATTTGCATTAAGCTTCCAACATGCAAACTAGGAGCAGTGCTATCAAAACCAATATATGCGTTAATACTTTTTTTATCTAATAAGTCAGATAATTCATTTTCGTTTGTACACTGGTAGAAATAACCCCTGTCTTTAAATTCTTTTAAAAATTTATTCATAGGTCTATAATTCCACAATATACATTATTTAATAAAAAAAAATAAGAATGGGAAAGATTTATACAGCTTTGGGCCTAATGAGCGGTACTTCAATGGATGGAGTTGATGCATCAATAATCCAAACAGATGGAAAGGCTAAATATAAAGCAATTTTAGATAAATATTTTGAATATCCCAAAAATATTTATAAAAATCTAACACTACTTAGAGACAAAATAAAAAGCACAAAAGATCTAAAAAAGTATCAAAAACAAATAAAATCTGTTGAAAAAGAAATAACAATTTTTCATGCCAAAGCAGTCAATGAAACTTTAAAAAAAATAAGAATAAAAGTAGATTTTGTAGGATTTCATGGACAAACAATTTTTCATAATGCAGCAGAAAAAATTACTAAACAGCTTGGCGATGGAATGCTTCTTTCGAAACTCACAAAAAAAAATGTAGTTTATGAATTTCGACAAAAAGATTTAAAGAATGGAGGAGAAGGGGCACCATTAGCTCCAATATTTCATCAGATGTTGAAAAAAAAATTTAATATTAAACAAGTCAGTTTTTTTAACATAGGAGGAATATTGAATAAAACAACTATTTGGGATGATGGATTGTTAACCGCAAAAGATGTAGGCCCGGGTATGTGTTTAATAGATAAATGGATAAGAACTAAATCTAAAAAAAAATATGATAAAAATGGAAATATAGCTAAGTCTGGAAAAGTAAATAAAAAAATTCTTGATAAATTTTGGAACATCTCTCAATTAACCGATCCAGAAAAAAAATCATATGATGTTGGTGATTTTGATATTTCATTTGCTAAAGGAATGTCATTAAAAGACGGAGCTGCTACATTAACTTTTTATACTGCTAATCTTTTTATTTATCATTTTAAAACTAATTCTATGTTTAAAGATTTGAAAAAGGAAAAAACAATTTTATGTGGTGGAGGAAGAAAAAATAAATTTTTAGTTAATATAATAAAATCGTGGAATAAAGATGTAAAACTTATAGACGATTATGGTATTGATGGAGATTTTGTGGAGTCCCAAGCTTTTGCATACCTTGCAATAAGATCTTTTTTAAAATTACCCATTTCTTTTCCTGAAACTACTGGATGTATAAAGCCTTGCACGGGAGGCGTAATGGTAAAAAATTTTTAATAAAGTGCTGTTTCTTTTTCTATATATTTGTTAAGTGATTTAATTAATTTTTCGTCTACTTTAGAAAAAAAATGGTTAGCATCTGATATTATATCAAATTCCACTTTAATTCCCTTTTGAGCACTCAATCTTTTATTTAATTCATTTATACTTTCAAAAGGTACTAATTCGTCTTTTTTTCCACTTATTATAATACCTGATGTTGGACAAGGTGTGAGAAAAGTAAAATCATAAACATTAGGTTGAGGAGATATTGCCACAAATCTATTTATTTCTGGTCTTCTCATTAACAGTTGCATTGCAATTAAAGAACCAAAAGAAAATCCAGATATCCAACATTGAGAATTATCAAAATTTTCTTTTTCCAGCCAATCAAGTGCAGCAGCAGCATCTGCTAATTCTCCTTGACCATTATCAAATTCACCATCACTTTTTCCAACTCCTCTAAAATTAACTCTGCAAACTGAAAAATCATTGTTCATAAAAGTTTGAAATGTATCAACTACAACTTTATTGTTCATCGTTCCTCCATATTGAGGATGAGGGTGCAGCACCAAACATATGGGAGAAGTATTTTTTTTGCTTTTATAATATTTTGCTTCAAGTCTTCCAGCAGGACCAGGTATAAATACTTCTAAAATTTTGTTATCTTTTGTTGTCATTGATAATTAATCTCAAAAAAAAATTATATTTTTCTATCAAAATTGAGCGACAAAATGCAAGTTTTAAAAAACTATTTAAACTTGACTAAATTAGTCGGGTATATATAAAGCCCATGAATTGCGGAAAATATGAAATTATCAAGTAAAGGCAGATATGCAGTGATGGCACTGACAGATCTTGCAAAATTTAATGCCAAAGCTCCAGTTGCTCTTAGAGATATATCTTTAAGACAAGGGATATCATTAGTTTATTTGGAACAATTATTTTTAAAGTTAAAAAAAAATAAAATTGTAAAAAGTATTAGAGGCAAAAAGGGTGGGTATGTTTTAAATAAAAATGTATCTGAAGTTAAAATATCAGATATTTTGCTAGCGGTAGATGAAAAAATAAAAACAATAGGATGTGAAAAATACTCTAAAAAAGGCTGTAACGGCAGATCATCAAAATGTATCACACATGATTTATGGGATGAACTTGGAGATTACATAAATGATTTTTTTAAAAATAAAAATCTAGGAGATTTAATAAATCGAACAAAATTTAATTAAATGAGAGAAAAAGAATTAGAAAAATTAAAAGATTACAAGTATGGCTTTTCCACAGATATTGAAACCATTAAAGCCCCTAAAGGATTGAATGAAGAAGTAATTAAATTTATTTCAAATATAAAAAAAGAGCCAGAGTGGATGTTAGATTGGAGATTAAAAGCATTTAATAGACTAAAGGTTTTAAAAGAACCAAATTGGCAGAAGCCAAAATATCCAAAAATTGATTATCAAAATATTTATTATTATTCTGCGCCCAAAAGTACTAGTGAAAAACCTAAAAATTTAAAAGATTTAGATCCAAAAATTTTAGAAACATATAATAAACTTGGAATCCCACTACAAGAGCAAAAAAGATTAAATGGAATTGCAGTTGATGCTGTATTTGATTCAGTTTCAGTGGCCACTACATTTAAAGATACGCTTACAGAAAAAGGAATAATATTTTGTTCTATTTCTGAAGCTATTCAAAAACATCCTGATCTAGTAAAAAAATATATTGGAAGTGTAATACCTATAAATGATCATTATTTTGCAACATTAAATTCAGCAGTTTTTACAGATGGTTCGTTTGTTTATGTTCCTCCAAACACAAGATGTCCAATGGAATTATCTACATATTTTAGAATTAATGCATCTGATACTGGACAATTTGAAAGAACATTAATCATTGCAGATAAAGGAAGTTATGTGAGTTATCTAGAAGGATGTACTGCTCCAATGAGAGACGAAAATCAATTGCATGCTGCTAATGTTGAATTAGTTGCTCTAGATAACGCAGAAATAAAATATTCAACTGTTCAAAATTGGTACCCCGGAGACAAAGATGGAAAAGGAGGGATATATAATTTTGTAACTAAAAGAGGACTATGTAAAGGAACAAATTCTAAAATTTCATGGACACAAGTAGAAACAGGATCAGCTATAACATGGAAATATCCAAGTTGTATTTTAAAAGGAGATAATTCTATTGGTGAATTTTATTCAATAGCAATAACAAATAATCATCAGAAAGCTGATACAGGTACTAAGATGATACATTTAGGAAAAAATACAAAAAGCAAAATTATTTCCAAAGGTATAAGTGCTGGGTTTTCTGATATGACTTATAGAGGTTTAGTAGATATTTCGTCTAAAGCTCACAATTCAAGCAATTATACACAATGTGACTCATTACTAATGGGTAATAAATGTGGCGCACATACAGTACCATACATAAAAAATAAAAATTCTGAGTCTAATATCGCTCATGAAGCCACAACTTCAAAAATAAGTGAAGAACAGCTTCACTACTGTCAGCAAAGAGGTTTAAATTCTGAAGAAGCTGTAGGACTAATAGTTAATGGTTTTTGTAAAGAAGTATTACAACAATTGCCAATGGAGTTTGCAGTAGAAGCTCAAAAGTTAGTTGGAATAAGCCTAGAAGGAAGTGTTGGGTAAATGCTTAAAATAAATAATCTTAGTGCAAAAATAGACAAAAAATCAATCTTAAATGGTTTTTCTCTTAAAATAAATCCAGGAGAAGTACACGCTATAATGGGACCTAATGGATCGGGCAAAAGCACACTATCAAACATATTATCTGGAAAAAAAGGTTATGATTTGTCAGGTGAAATATTATTTGAAGATAAAAATTTATTTGCACTTGAAACTGAAGAGAGAGCTCACAAAGGTATATTTTTAGCTTTTCAATATCCACTAGAAATTCCAGGAGTAAATACAAATATATTTTTAAAAACATCTTTAAATTCGATCAGAAAAGCAAGGGGAGAAAAAGAATTAGATGCAATAGAATTTTTAAGATTAGTAAAAGATAAAGCAAAGGAATTAAAATTTGATGAAGAAAAATTAAATAGACAACTAAATGTAGGTTTTTCTGGTGGTGAAAAAAAGAAAAACGAAATATTACAAATGTCAATTTTAAATCCAAAACTTTCAATTTTGGATGAAACAGACTCAGGTTTAGATATAGATGCTTTAAAAGTAGTTGCTGATGGTGTCAATTCATTAAGAAAAAAAAGTAACTCTTTCTTAATAATTACCCATTACCAAAGACTTTTAGATTATATAAAGCCAGATTTTGTTCATGTACTTATGAATGGAAAGATAATTAAATCTGGTGGCCCTGAATTAGCTTTAGAATTAGAAAAGAAAGGTTATGAAAATTTTAATTAAATGGAAAATCAATTAAAAAATGATTTTGAAAAAATAGTAAAAACATCAGGTTTTTCAAAAAAAGATATAGATATAAAAAAAATTTACTTAAATGAATTTATAAAAAAAGGTTTTCCAAGTAGAAAATTAGAGAATTGGAAATTCTCAGATATTAGTCAAATTATAAAAAAACATATTGGTGACCTAAATTTTTATAATGATTACTCACTTCCAAATAAAATTGATCCGTCTATTTTTGTTAATGGGTTAGAGCATAATAAAATAGTATTTATAAATGGTAGAATTGAAAAAATTGAATTTAATTATGAGGATGAAAATAAAATTGAGATCAAAGATGTACTTGAGTTAAATGACAAATCTAATTTTGAAAATTCTTTAGTAGATCTTAATAATGCCTTTACGAATAAGTACTACAAAATTGTCATTAAAGAGAATTACGCTTTAAAAAAGCCGCTAGTTATCTATCATACAACTAAAGAAAGTTTACATCGTAAAAATATCAATTTAAGATTAGATTTTTTGTTGAAAAAAAATAGTTGTTTAAAAATAATTGATATATCTAACGATTTATCAGAAAAAAATTTTATAAATATATTATACAACTTTGAGTTAAACCAAGATTCAATTTTAAAAAATTATAAAATTGATCAAAAAACTAGTAATAATATTAAATATTCTTTCAATAATATTGACCAAGATATAAATAGTGTATCAGAAACATTCATATTATCTTCAGGCTCAAATTTTATTAAAAATGAAATTAACTGCAATTTAAATGGTAAATATTCATCTGCTTTTATAAATGGAATTTTTTCTTTAAATGAAAAACGTCATCATGAAATAAGAACATCTATTAATCATTTGATAGATAACACAAAAAGTTATCAATTAATAAAAAGTGTATTAGAAAATGACTCAAAATCTGTATACCAAGGAAAAATATATGTAAATTCTGATGCACAAAAAACTGATGGATATCAGTTAAGCAAGGCAATACTTTTAAGTGAAAATGCAGAATTTAATGCTAAACCAGAATTAGAAATTTATGCTGATGATGTAAAATGTTCGCATGGATCAGCATCTGGTAATTTAAATCAAGAATCAATATTTTATTTAATGTCAAGAGGACTTAATTATAAACAAGCAAAAGAACTTTTGATAAATGGATTTTTGTTGGATGTTATTGAAAAAATAACCGACTCTGAAATAAGAAATTTAGTTAAAAGTTTAATTGGAGTTAAAGAATGAACATTAGTGAAATAAAAAAAGAATTTCCAATTTTTAGCAATAAAGTACAAAATAATGATCTAGTTTATTTAGATAGCGCTAATTCTGCACAAAAACCAAAAGCTGTAATTGATAGAGTGTATGATTTTTATACTAAAGAGTTTTCTAATGTAGGTAGAAGTGTGCATTATTTAGCTGTAGCTGCAACTAATTTATATGAAAATACTAGATCATCAGTTCAAAAATATATTAATGCTAAAGATAAAAATGAAATAGTTTTTACGAAGGGTGCTACTGAAGCAATAAATTTAGTTGCTAATACTTTTGGTCAGAAACATTTAAATGAAGGAGATGAAGTTTTAATAACTGAACTTGAACATCACTCAAATTATGTTCCTTGGCATTTTTTAAGAAAATCAAAAAAAATAAAAGTAGAATTTGCAGAAGTAAACAATGATGGTGAGGTAACTTTAGAAAGTATTGAAAAAAAAATTACAAATAAAACAAAAATTATTGCAATAACACATTTATCCAATGTTACTGGTGCGATATTGCCAGTTAAAGAAATAGTATCTCTGGCTCATTCAAAAGGAATACCAGTTTTAGTTGATGGTTGCCAAGGTGCACCTCACTTAAAATTAGATATGCAAGATTTAGATTGTGATTTTTACGCAATTTCAGGACACAAAATGTATGGTCCTACCGGTATTGGTATTCTATATGCTAAAAAGAAGTGGTTAGAAGATTTACCTCCATATCAAGGTGGAGGAGGTATGATCGGTGAAGTTAAAAAAAACGGGATTTCTTATGGAGAGTTACCAAATAAATATGAGGCAGGCACAATGGCTACAGCACAAGTTATAGCTTTTAATGAATCTATTAAATTTTTAGAAAGAATTGGAATTGAAAATATTGAAAAACACGAAAAGGAATTGCTAAATTATGCAATAGAGGTTTTGAGAAAGAATAATTCAATTAATATTATTGGCAATCCAGCCAAGAAAGGTGGAGTTATATCTTTTACAGTTGAAGGTATTCATCCACATGATATCGCAACAATCTTAGATGAGGATGGAGTAGCTATTAGGGCCGGACATCATTGTTGTCAAATACTTCACGAGAAATTAGGATTATCTGCTTCTGCAAGAGCTTCTTTTGGTGTCTATAATACCAAAGATGACATTGATCTATTAAATGAATCTTTAAATAAATGTAAAAAAATTTTTAATTTAAAATGAACTTAAAAGAATTGTATCAAGAAATTATTTTAGATCATGGAAAGAATCCAAGAAATCTAAGAAGAACTGAAAATTTTAATAAAGATGCAAAAGGACATAATCCATTATGTGGAGATAAAGTTCATATTTATTTAAAGCTTAATGAAAATAAAAAAATAGAGGATATTTCTTTTGAAGGACAAGGTTGCGCAATTTCAATGGCATCTGCATCAATAATGACTGATTTAGTTAAAGGAAAAGAAGAACATGAAGTAAAAGAAATTGTGAGTGATTTTTTAGATATGATTAAAGAAAAAGATGAACTAAGTAACAATATTTTACATAAAGATGACAAAACAAAGTTAATGTGTTTATCTGGAGTAAAACAATATCCTATGAGAGTTAAGTGTGCAACTTTGTCTTGGCATACATTAACATCAGCAATAAATAATTCGCAAGAAGAAATTAATAATGAGAGCAATTAAAATGGATTTAAAAGAAAAAGTAATAGCTGAAATAAAAAAAATTTATGATCCTGAAATTCCAGTAAATATTTATGAGTTAGGATTAATTTATGATATTTCAATTAAAGACAAAGATGTTAGTGTTAAAATGACATTAACATCACCAAATTGTCCAGTAGCCGAAAGTTTGCCTAAAGAAGTTAAAGATAGTATATTAGAGATAGAGGAAGTTAAAAAAGTCGACCTTGATTTAGTCTGGGAACCACCATGGGATAAATCTATGATGACAGAGGCTGCAAAATTAGAATTAAATTTATGACAAAACAAATTATTTCATTAAGTGAAAATGCTGCAAAAAGAATTAAAGAAATTATGTCTGCTGCAGAAAAAAATTCTTTAGGAGTTAGAATTGGTGTTAAATCAGGTGGTTGTGCTGGAATGTCTTATGTGATGGAATATACTGAAAAAACCAATCCTAATGATGAAGTAATAGAAGATAAGGGCGTAAAAGTATTTATAGATTCTGCGGCGGTAATGTATTTACTAGGAACAGAAATGGACTACAAAAAAGATGATTTTTCTTCTTCATTTACATTCAAAAATCCCAATGAAACAGAACGTTGTGGTTGTGGTGAGTCTTTTAAAGTATAGTTTTATATTAAATGCATATCAGAATTGCATAAAATGCATAACTATGATAAATACTGATTCATGAGAGATACGAAACATTTACAATCTAATTCAGAAAAATTAGCTCAATCAAGTAAAGAAAAAATTTTATTTAGGTCTCAAAGAAAAGCAGTTAATGCAGGTGCCAATGGAACTTTAGAATATACAATTAAAGAAGGTGTAAATAAAAAAAAAATTGCAGACAGCCAGCTTATAAAAAATAAAAAGTAATTAATCCAGAAATATTTTAACAGCTATAGTACATATCAAACTCAATAGGATGAGGAGTATGTTCAAGATTATAAATTTCTTCAAATTTTAATGCTATATAAGCATCAATCTGATCATCAGTAAAAACGTTACCTTGTTTTAAAAATTTTCTATCTGTATCTAAACTTTCCATCGCTTCTCTTAAGGAGCCACAAACAGTTGGAATATTTTTAATTTCTTTTTCAGAAAGTGTATACAAATCTTTATCGAATGATTTACCTGGATCTATTTTATTTTTTATACCATCTAAGCCAGCCATCAACATTGCTGCGAATGTTAAATATGGATTACCAGCAGCATCTGGGAATCTAATTTCGCATCTCGCACCTTTCTTGCTTAACGTAACTGGTATTCTGCATGAAGCAGATCTATTTCTTGCAGAATAAGCTAATAAAACAGGTGCTTCAAAACCTGGAATTAATCTTTTATAACTATTTGTCGTAGCATTTGAAAATGCATTTATAGCTTTAGCATGTTTTAAGATTCCCCCAATATAATACAAAGCAGTTTGAGATAAACCCGCATATTTGTTTCCTGAAAATAACGGTGTTTTTCCTTTCCATACAGATTGATGAATATGCATTCCTGATCCGTTATCTCCTTTAACTGGTTTAGGCATAAAGGTTGCAGTTTTTCCAAAAGAGTGTGATACCATTTGAACAACATATTTATATAGTTGAACATTATCTGCTTGATCTACAAGCGTTCCAAATAACATTCCTAATTCGTGTTGACTCGGTGCGACTTCATGATGGTGTTTTTCTACAGTAATTCCAACATCTCTTAAACCTTTTAAGTATTCTCCTCTCATATCTTGAGCACTATCAACTGGAGGCACTGGGAAATATCCACCTTTAATTCCAGGTCTATGACCCATGTTTCCATTATCATATTTTTTTCCAGAATTATAAGGACCTTCAGCACTATCAATTACAAATCCAGTTTCATTCATATCGTTTTTAATTCTTACATCATCAAAAACAAAAAATTCAGGTTCTGGACCGAAATAAGCTTTATCACCTATACCCGTTTTTTTTAAATAAGATTCAGCTTTTTTTGCTATTCCTCTTGGGTCTCTCTCGTAAGGATTTTTATTTACAGCATCTAAAATATCGCAAAAAAGAACTAAAGTATTATGAGAAGTAAATGGATCAACGATTTTTCTATTAAGATCTGGTTTTAATATCATGTCAGACTCATTAATAGCTTTCCAGCCAGCAATAGATGAGCCATCAAAAAATACACCATCATTTAGCATACCTTCGTCTACTGCTGTCGAATCCATTGTTAGATGTTGTAATTTTCCTTTTGGATCAGTAAACCTTAAGTCAACAAACTCAATTTCTTTGTCTTTCATCAATTTTAATATATTTTTAGAGCTCATATTTTTTTTTCAAATTTTGTCTATTTATTTAATACCAAAAAATTATAGATTAATATTGTTTATTATTGATATATCACCTATGCATTTCTTACATATATAAATAAGAATTGATGTGAAATTATCAATTCACAATTTATTACAATTATTAGTTGAATGGAAAATATACTAGAAAAAGAAGCAGTTCAAAGAGTTAAAAAAATTCTTAATGAATTCGATAAAGATCTGAAGGTAGAAATTTTAGATGATACCGCAAGAACAGCAAACGATGCCGCTTTATCTTTAAATTGTGAAGTGGGTGCAATAGTAAAAAGTTTATTATTGAGGACTGACAAAGATTTTATTTTATGTTTAGTATCTGGAGACAAACGTTGCTCACTAAATAAGGTTAAAAAAATAATAAACAACAAAGATGTTTCAATGGCTAATGCTGATCAAGTAAAAGAACAAACAGGATTTTCAATTGGAGGCGTTTCACCTATCGGTCATATAGAAAAAATTAATATATTAGTTGATAAATCTTTATCCAGATTTGAAAATATTTATGCTGCTGCTGGACATCCGCATTCAATATTTAAAATAACTTATAAGCAATTACTTAATCTTACTGATGGAAAAGAAGAGAACATAGTATAAATGAGAGAACCAAAATTAATAGATTATTTTCTTTTAACTGTTTTATCTTTGATATGGGCATCAGCATTTTTTAATATTAAAATAGCAACTTACTCTTATGGACCATTTACAATTGCTTTTTTAAGAATTTTTTTCGGAGCTATACCAGTAATTGCTTTATGTTTTTTTAAAGGAATAAAAATCGAAGCATTTTCTAAAGATTGGTATAGGTTTGCTTCAATTGGTTTAATAAATTTAGTTATACCTTTTTTTTTAATAGCTTATGGAGTTCAAAAAGTTCAAAGTAATCTTGCCGCTATTTTAATGGCAAGTACACCATTGAGTGCAACTTTATTAGCCCACCTTTTTACAGATAATGAAAAAATAAATTTTATAAAAGTATTAGGAGTTATGGTTGGATTTTCAGGAATTGTTTTTTTATTTTCTGACAATGTTTTAATTAATGAAACTAATATTTTTTCAGCGTTTTTGATATTAGTTGGATCAACATTTTATGTTATCGGAGGATTGCTAACTATAAAATTAAGTAAAAAAAAGAATGAAAATGTTACAGCTTCCATATTAATATGGGCAACTATTTTTTTAATTCCTGTTACAGTTTATACAGAACAGCCATGGAATTTAAACCCAAGTACCGAGTCAACTATATCGGTTATTTATCTTGGAGTAGTTGCTACAGGCTTTGCCTGGTTACTTAGATTTAAAATTTTAATAAACAATGGATTAGTTTTTCAAGCTCAAGTAGCTTATTTAATACCAATTTTTGGGGTGATTTTAGGATATGTATTTTTAAAAGAACTAATTACACCAAAAGTACTTATAGCATTAATTGCAGTCATAATTGGAATTTATTTAGTAAAAAAATCAAGCAAAAATGATATTGTTACTCAATAAATATTATTATGAGTAAACTTATTTCTAAATCAGAAATAGAGAAATTCAATAAAGATGGTGCTGTTTTTTTAAAAAACAAATTTGATATTAAATGGATAGAAAAATTAAAAAAAGGCATTGAAAGAGATATAAAAAATCCAAGTCCTAGATTTAAATCACACACAACAAAACCTAATGTTCCTGCTTATTTAGAAGATTACTGGACTTGGGATATAGTTCCTGAATTCAAAGATTTTGTTTATAAATCTCCATATGCTGAGATTGCTTCAGAATTAATGTCTGCAAAAAAAATAAATCTTGTAATGGATAATTGGTTTCTAAGAGAGGCAGGATCAAAATCTTCAACTCCTTTTCATCACGATATTAGTTATTTTGATATTGAAGGAACCATGTGTGTTCTTTGGTTGCCGCTACAACCAACAAGAAAAGATGAAGGTGTGGCTTGGGTAAAAGGATCACATTTATGGGAAAAGCTATTTTTAAGAGTTCTTTTTAAAGATGGGCATAAGATTGAAGGAAGTGAATGCCTTATAAACGGAAAAAAATATGAATTACCTCCTGATATTCTGGGTAATAAAGAAAAATATGAATTTTTGAAATGGGATTGTGAACCTGGAGATTGTGTTATTTTTGATATGAGAACTCTTCATGGAGCTCTGAGCCCTTCAATACCTAAAAAAACTTTAAGCAGATATACCTTGAGAGTTGCTAAAGAAGACGCAAAAATTAGTTACATAGGAGATTGGACTAGTTATAATTATAGAAAAGCAATGAAAGATGCAGGTTACAAAGATGGTGATGAGTTAGGTGGTAAGATGTTTCCAAAATTGTATGAAAAAATTAATTAATATGTAAATTGTGCAGTAGACACAGTTTATAGTCATGTTAAATTAAATATTATGTACGAAAAATTTGGTCAATTTATTGATGGAAAATGGTGTAAATCTTCCGACAATTCAACATATGAAGTAATTAATCCAGCCAACGAGGAAATTATTGGACATGCATCTAAAGCAACCCCTAAAGATGTTGATAGAGCACTCAAGTCTGCGCAAAAAGGTTTGGAGGCATGGAAAAAAACTCCACCATGGCAGAGATCTTATATAATTAGACGTATTGCAGATAAAATGAGAGAGAAGCAAGATGTTCTTGCAAAATGGATGACCTTAGAAGTTGGCAAACCATTAGCAGAAGCTAAAGGTGAAATAAATGGTGCTGCTGATATTTTTGAATGGAATGCAGAAGAAACAAAAAGAATTTATGGTCAAACTATTGAAAGTAGATTTGAGGATACTAGAGTTCACGTTTATTACCAACCAGTAGGTGTCGTTGCTGCTTTGTCGCCATGGAATTTTCCAGCAGTTTTATCTTCAAGAAAAATTTCTACAGCTTTAGCTGCAGGTTGTTCAGTAATTATCAAACCAGATGTTATTACACCTGGTGTTGTTATGGAAATAGTAGATATCTGTAAAGATTGTGGAGTACCACCAGGAGTAGTTAATCTTTTATCTGGCGATCCACCTAGCATTGCTCAACAATTAATTGCCTCAGATATAGTTAAAAAAATATCTGTAACTGGATCATCAAGGGTTGGGAAATTAATTTTAAAACAAGCAGCAGATAAAGTTCAGAGAGTGACAATGGAATTAAGTGGCCATTCACCTTTTATTGTTTTCGAAGATGCAGATATAAAGAAAGCTACTGAAATGGCTATTGCTGCAAAATTTAGAAACAATGGACAAGTATGTATATCTCCTAATAGATTCTATATTCAAGAAAGTAAAAAAGATGAATTTGTAAATTTATTTGTAGAAAAAACAAAAAAATTAAAAATTGGTAATGGTATGGATCCAGATACACAATTAGGGCCGTTAACAACTCAAAAGAGATTGAATGAGGTTGAAGCTTTAGTTGAGAAAACAAAAAAAGAAGGAGCTAAGGTTTTATTGGGTGGAAAAAGACCCGCAGGTTTTAATAAAGGATTTTTCTATGAGCCAACTGTATTTGATGATGTTAAGGATGATTTTACTATAATGAAAGAAGAACCTTTTGGGCCATTAGTACCTATGCTTTCATTTAAATCTTTTGACGAGGTAATAGAAAGGGCTAACAATCATGAACTTGGATTAAGTAGCTATGTTTGTACCAATTCTATGGAAAGAGCCCATTTAGCCTCAGAACAATTAGAAACTGGAACTGTAGGGGTAAATACAGGTTTTATTGCTATTGCTGAAGCACCTTTTGGAGGAATTAAACAAAGCGGATATGGTAGGGAAGGTGGTTCAAATGCAATAAAAGATTATTTGAATGTGAAATATACCCACATGGGTATTAAAGGTTAGTTAATTATTCTAAAATTTTAAAATCTGATTTATATTTATCTGTAACTTTCAAACCAAGTCCAGGAGCATTATCATCAAGATCAATCATACCATTAACTGGCGCTGGATCTCCTTCGAAAATATAATAAAATAATTCATTGCCCACCTCTACTTCGTGCACAGGAAAGAATTCCGAGATAGGGCAATTAAAATTAGACATTGTTAGATGATAGTTGTGCATTTGACCTGCGTGAGGTACTACAGGTATTTGGTAAGCTTCAGCCAATGCATTTATTTTCTGAGCAACAGTAAAACCGCCAACTCTATTATTGTCATATTGAATATAGCTTACTGCATTTAATTCTAAAAGTTGTTTAAATCCAAAAAGATTAAATTCATGTTCTCCACCGGATATTGGAATAATATTCATATTATTCAATTCTGCATATCCATGAATATCGTCTGCATGGACTGGCTCTTCTAACCATCTTAAATTATATTTTGCCATTTTAGGTAGCATTCTTTTTGTATAGTCTAAATTCCACCCCATATAACAATCTACCATTAGGTCTGTATCTTCTCCAATTACTTCTCTTACAGCTTCAAGCAATTGAAGATTTTTTTTCATTCCTTCAGAACCATCTTTAGGACCCCATCCCATTCTTGATTTAAACATTTTAAATCCTTCATTCTTATATTTTTCCGCTTCCTCTTGTAGTTGCTTTAATGGTTGTGCATAAAGTTTTGATGCGTAAACGGGAATTTTTTCTTTTGTTCTTCCTCCTAATAATTTGAAGACTGGTTTATTTGTAATTTTTCCAAGAACATCCCAAATAGCAATATCTATTGCTGAAATCGCAACCATCCCAAGTCCTCTTCTTCCCCAGTTAAGAGTTTTTCTGTACATCTTTTCCCAAATATATGAGTAATCAAATGGATCTTCTCCGATCACTAGTGGCTTTAAATAAGTATCAATTGTATTTTTTACTAATTGAGGTGCAAGAGCTGCATTTCCAATACCAACGTGACCATCATTTGTTTCTACTTCGCAAATTAACCATTCATGAAATCTAAATGAACTCATAGCATCAGATTTTTCATACAGCAAGTCAGAAGCATTAGTACAAAAATTATTTTGAGGTGGAACAGTTTTACCATTCCATTGATAAACTTTAGTTCTAATTTCTTTTATTTTTGTCATATTAATTTTTACTTTGAGCCATTCTTAAAGCAATTTTGAAAGATTGCAAAGTAGGTTCTAAATTTGCTTTGTTTTTACCAGCAATATCAAATGCTGTTCCATGAGCAGGTGTTGTAATGGGGACGGGTAAACCACCTTGTACTGTTACACCTCTATCAAACCCAAATGATTTTAATCCTGATTGAAGAGCATCATGATACATTCCGACAATACAATCGTGGTTTTTGTTTTTAAAAGCAGTAATAAAAGAAGTATCACAAGGCAAAGGTCCCTCAGCATTAATTCCTAATTTTTTTACTTCTTCAATCGCAGGTATAATTTCTTCTTTTTCTTCAGTACCAAATTCAGCATGTGGATTCAAAGCTTGAACAGCTACTCTAGGTTTTTTAATACCATTTAATTTCATTGCATCATTAATTAAAATTATTGGTTCAATAATTTTATCTTTTTTTATTTTACCAGGCACATCTTTTAAAGGAATATGCGATGTAACTCTGGCTGTCCAAAAGTTATCAACAACATTAAATTCGCAAAAAAAATTTTTAACTTCAAGTCTATTAGCCATATGATGAAGTTCATCTTCAAACTTACAACCACCAAGTTTTAAACTGGTTTTATTAAAAGGAGCAAAATTTATTGCATGAATTTTTTTTTCTTTAGATAAATCTAAAGCCAAATCTAGAGCATCAAGAACTGTTTTACCAGATTCAGCTGAACATTCTGATAAATTATAATCTTTATTATTTCCTTTAGTAATATCTAAAAAAAACTTATTTCCTATTTTAAAATTTATATCTTCAAATTTTTCTACATACTTTAGTTTAACAGAATTTCCAGAAATTTTATGTCCATTTTCTAGTATATTTTTTTCACCAATTATAACTATATTTGATTCATTAAGTTCATTTTGGGATAAAAGTTTTGATATCAATTCTGGTCCAATTCCAGAGGGATCTCCCAATAATATTGCAATATTTTTTTTTTCTAGTGACATTTTTTTTCTTAAGGTTTCTAACAGATTATGTTTAAATAATTAAATATAAATTAACAAAAGAGGGAAATAATGAAAAAAAGCTTTAAACTATTTTTAGCAGCAGCTTTTTTAGTGACTGAATTTTTTGTCGTAGCTCTTCCATTAATGATTACTTCAGCTAAAGCTGATGGGCATCCAATACAAGCAATTACGCATGCTGGTTTTGGTGGTGGAACTGACGTTACTACTAGAATGATGTTGCTAAGAGCTAGAAGAGTTCTTAAACAAGACATGCAATTAGTAAACAAAAAAGGTGGTGGTGGTGCCGCATCAATGGATTATATGATGTCACTCCCAGCAGATGGAAATCATACCTTAACTTGGACTACTGGGCATGCGGTATCAATGGCTTTAGGTAAAACTAAAGTTAAGTTAAGTGATATGCAGCCTTTAGCAAGAGGTACAGATGATCCTCAATTATTTGTTGTTAATTGTAAAAATGACATCAAAGATGCTAAAAAATTTATTAGCGCTCAAAAATCAAAATCACTAAAATATGGAACTACTCATACTGGTGGAATTGATGATGTTAGTGCAATTGCATTTACAAAAAAAGGTGGTTTAAAAGATCCAACTATTGTTGCGTACAAAGGTGTAGCACCAATTAAAACAAACTTAATCAAAGGAGATATCGATGTAGGTGTTTTAAATTTAGGTGAAGCATTAACTGAAATTAATGAAGGTAAACTTTGTGTATCAGTTGTACTTGCTAACAATAGAATGGCTAAAATTGGAGATTCTCCAACAGCAAAAGAATTAGGGATACCTGTTTCATTATCTACTGTTAGAGGATTTGTTACTAAAAAAGGCGCTCCAGCAGATAGAGTAAAACAATTAGAAGCTGGAATGCTAAAAGCAATGAGTCACAACTATTATAAAAATTTCTTAACTGAAATTGGTCTTGATCAATCAAGTGTAGTTGGTGCTGATGAATGGGGTAAGCAAATGGAAGAAATGCTTGCTGAAATGACTGCACAACTTAAAGCTTTAGGTTATTTAAACTAATATATTTCTGTACATTTAAATGAATAATGTACAAAATAAAAAAAGGGCAAACAAAAGTTTGCCCTTTTTTTTTAAAGACTCTTTTATAGTTTCTTTTATAATTATTTTTATTTCTTCTATTTTACTATTTATAACTTTTACTTTCGATATAGTTCCTCCAATATTAAATAGAGGTATACAGCCAGCAACTTTTCCAAAAGCATTACTGGTTCTGATAATTCTTTTAACTTTTTTTATTTATTATTTATCTATCAATAATCCATGGAAAAAAGAAAAAAAATTACCTAATTCTTTTTACATCACTTTATTTTCATTTATTTTGTTTATTTTTATTTCTAAATTTTTAGATTTTTTTTTAGGAATTTCTGTACTTTCAATTTTAGTTTCTTATTTTTGGGGAGAAAAAAGATTAATTTATTTAATTATTGTGGGAATGATATTTCCTATTATAGTTTTCATATTTTTTGAAACTATTTTAGGTTTACGCTTTCCTCCAGGAATTATTACTAATTTATATTACGGTTGAAATGGAAAATCTTTCATTAATAATGGCACCATTGTTTAGTTCAAAACTTTTAATGGTATTGTTTTTAGGAACTTTATTTGGATTAATCTTAGGAGTTCTGCCAGGATTGGGACCCACTACAGGAGGTGCACTAATTTTACCATTTACAATGACTTTAGATCCTTTGTCAGCGATTGTTCTATTAACAGCAATTTATTGCGCCGGAACATACGGAGGAGCAATTACAGCTGTACTTATTAATACTCCAGGAACGCCTGCTGCCGCTGCCACTTGTTTAGATGGATATCCTTTAGCTCAGAAAGGAGAAGCAGGAAGAGCATTAGGAATGGCAACAGTTTCAAGCGTAATTGGTGGTATATTTAGCGTTATTGTTCTCATTTTTTTTGCACCATTGTTAGCTCAACTTGCTTATGAATTTGGTCAACCTGAATATTTTGCGCTAGCTATATTTGGTTTAACAATGCTAGCTTCAATAGGTGAAGGAAGTCCTATAAAGAATTTAATTGCAGGAGCATTTGGAATTTTAATCTCAACAGTTGGAAAAGATTTCATGACATCAATTGATAGATTTACCTTTGGAGTAAATGAACTTACTGTAGGCATTGGTTTTATACCAGTTGTTGTAGGTTTGTTTGCGATTAGTGAAATGTTGACTCAGTCAACATTATTAAATCAAGTATTTAAAAGAGTTGCACTAAAGGCAGTAAAACTTCCATCTTTAGAAGATTATAAAAAAACTTGGAAAACAATTTTAAGATCTACCGGTATCGGTTCCTTTATCGGAGTTCTTCCTGCAGAAGGAGGAACTGTTGCGTCACTCATAGGTTATGCAGAAGCAAAAAGATGGTCAAAAAAACCTCAAGAATTTGGTAAAGGTTCAATAGAAGGAATTGCTGGCGCAGAAGCAGCAAACAATGCTGCCACTGGAGGTGCAATGGTGCCAACGCTGGCGTTAGGAATTCCAGGAAGCGCAACAACTGCTGTAATTTTAACAGGATTAATTATTCACGGAGTAAGACCTGGTCCAGATTTGTTTAGAGAACAGCCAGAATTTCTTTATGGAATCTTCGGATCAATGTTAATAGCCAATGTAATGTTTTTTATTCTTGGATTTTTTGGCGCAAAAATTTTTGCACGAATAACTTTAGTTCCAAACAAATTACTTTGGCCAATGATTTTTGCGGTTTCAGTTTGTGGAACTTATTCTTTAAGTCAATCGATATTAGATGTTTGGATAATGCTTTTATTTGGAGTGATAGGTTTTTTTATGAGAAGATATGGTTTTTCAGTAGTACCTGTAATAATTGGTTTAATTTTAGGAGAACTTGTTGAAGGTACTTTAAGACAATCATTAGTTATATTTGATGGAAATTGGTTAATGTTTTTTACAAGGCCTATAGCTTTAACTTTTTTTGTTTTATCTTTTATCGCATTGATTTTTCCATTAATAAAAAAGAAAAAAAAATAAATTAATAATAACCTAATTTTTTAGCAATAAATTTTGATTTGTTCAAACCATAATCACTAGGTGAAAGACAAGGTTTTCTATCATAAATTTTATTCACACCCATTCTATAAGCAAAAATTTTTTTACCATAACAAATAAATGTTGGAATATCTTTCATAACGAATTTAATATATGGATTGATGAAACTATATTTCTTTTGCGCAGATACATATTTTTTTTTCTTAACTAATAAATATATTTCATTCAATTTATCTGAAAATTCAACGGATGGCATTATTCCCTCGCATCCAATTTTAAGACTTTCAATTATTTCTAATCCAGCCCTTCCATTAAAAACCTTTAAATCTTTTGGATAAGATTTAATTATTGGTGCAAGTATCTTCGCGGTTCCTTCGCCCTTTATATATCTAAAAGTTTTATAATTTTTATATAGTTTTAGTATGCTATTTGGAGATAAAGATGATTTGAGATATTCAGGAGCATTTTGAACACCTACAAAGGTATTATTACTTACATTTTTAATAATATTGCTAAAAAAATCTAAACATTCACTATCATTTAGTTTTTTTTTAGCTGGAGGTTGTAAAACCAACCAATCAGCTCTATTAGCGTTTGCAACTTTAATTAATTTTAATTGATCAGTATATTTTTCACCACTTATTGTTATTGTTAAATATGTATTTTTACTTTTATACTTTGATATCAATTCAATAATTTGAACTTTTTCTTTAAAACTAAGTTTGTTAACTTCAGTGCCCAAACCTAAACAAGCAATGCCTTTGACATTTAAAGAATTAATTAATTTAATTTCGTCTTCTATGAATTTCGTATCAATTTGATTTTTTTTATTAAAAAAACAATAAATCATTGGAACTATACCGGTAAGTTTTCTTTTTATCATATTTTACTAATTTTTTTTTTGTAACTGATAAATCGAAACATTTTTTTTGGGCAAAGGGATTATTAGAGGAACCTTTTCGAATCTAGGCACTAATGTTTTTTTTCCAACAATTATACATTGATTATATTTTTTAAAATTATCATTTGGATTAATAGACGCATCTACTGTTAATGGCCATGCATCGGTATTAGTATATCCAAAAAGCATCAAAGGTCTCTTAGAATTTTTCAAATTTAGTCCAGAGCCATGAACAGTTCTTACATGATGAAATGTAACTGTTCCTGCTTTTCCAGTTAATGATTTTTTATTTTTGGAATTAATCTTTTCACATATTTTCCCTACAAATTCCTTACTCTTGTTGTGATGACTAAATATTTTTTGTTTATGTGATTTTGGAATAACCTGAAGAGGTCCATTTTCTTCATAACAATCTTCTAAATAAACTCCCACAGTAATTAAGTCATCATTTGTATGAGGATAAAAAGCCCAATCTTGATGCCAACTTACTTCACCACCCTTTTTTGATGGTAATTTAAAATTTAATTTGCAATGGTGAAACCTAACTGATCCACCAAGTAATTTTTTTGCTATATTAATTATTTTCTTATTTCTAGATAGATTAAAGAATAATTTGTTATAATAAGTTGGATTATTTAATCTTAAAATTTCCCTTTTATTTGATGAATTTGAGTTATAAACGAAGTTATTATTATAAGACCCACCTAAATTTTTAATTTTAGTTTTTTTTTTTTCTTCTTTATTTATTATTTTATCTATAAGGCTATTTATTTTGTTAATCTCTTTATTTGATATTAGTTTTTCTTTAACTAGATAACCATTTTTTTTGTAAAAATTTAATTCTTTTTTATTTAAACTCATATACTTGGTCTGTTTTGTTGCCAAGGTTTAATTTCCTCAAAAGCTTTCGATGCTTGAATTAAACTTAATTCGCCTCTTTTTTTACCAGCTAACTGCAGTCCAATTGGTAGACCGCTTTTTGTAAATCCACAAGGCAATGATACAGCAGGATTGCCACTCCAATTAAAAGGAGCAGTAAACTGGGCAAGAACAAAAATCCATGATGAATAGTCATAATCATTTTCTTCAAACATTTCCTTGTCGTCAATAGTTGATATATCAATTTTTCCATTAATAATATTTGGTCTTTCGTTACATTTATGAGGAGGTATAGCCACCGTAGGACTTACTATATAATCAAATTTAGAAAAAATATTATCCATTTTAAATCTATATTCTGATAACTGAGCTAATGCTTTAGCATAATCACTAGCCATTACTTTTTTACCTCTTTCGATCGTATTTTTTACGTGTGGCATCAATTTTTTTGGATCAACATTATAGAATTGTTCATTTACACAAAATGAAAATGTATGCATTAAATGTTTATGAAAAGGTTGCTCTAAATCATTTAAATCAAAATCAAATTTAATTTCTTCTAAATTTGCACCTAATTTTTCAAATAATTTTATATTACTATTAAATATCTCGAAAACTTCTTTATCTACTACACGAGACCCAAAATTATGTGGTATTGCAATTTTTTTTCCTTTAATTCCTTTATTTAAGTCTATTAAAAAATCTTCCCTATCTTGAATTGTCATTGATTCATTTTCTGGGTGAGGACCGGCCATTACTTCAAATAGGAGTGCGCTATCTTCCACATACCAACTGATCGGTCCTATTCTAGAATAATTTACTGGGAGCCAACTCATTGGTCCTGCATGTCGTCTTGGAATTCTTCCTTGTGTACCAATCATTCCAAATAAACCACAGAATGAAGCTGGTATTCTAACAGAACCGCCTCCATCAGATCCTTGTGCAACAGTGTTAACACCGGCAGCAACTGATGCCGCTGCTCCCCCACTTGATCCACCTGATGTGAATTCTAAATTCCATGGGTTTCGGCAATGGTCTTTTATTTTACTTTCATTTGATCCGCTATGTCCAAATTCTGGGCAGCTAGTTTTGCCAAGAATGATTCCATCTTCTTTTTTAATTCTTTCAACAATTATTTGATCATGATCAGCAATTGTTTTACCAGTAGTCAAAGATCCTTTAGTTACCTGAACATCTTTTACAGGTTCTAAATCTTTTATAGAAGTCGGCAGTCCACCAAGCAAACCCAATTCTTCACCTTTAGATATTTTAGTCTCTATTTCTTTAGCTTTTAAAATTGCCTGATCATGAATAACGCTAAAAAAAGCATTAACTTTTGGTTCTGTTTCTTCAATTCTTTCCAAAGATAATTTCGTTAATTCTACTGGGGAAATTTCTTTATTTTTAATTAACTTTTTTAATTCTATTCCTGATTTAAAAAGTAATTCTTTAGACACTTGTTTTATTTCTAAAATTTAACCTCTTCTAACTCAACTTCCTTATTTAAAGTTACTCCAAATCCAGGTTTATCACTTAAACTTATATATCCATCTTTGGGAACAGGTTCATCTGTAAAAATTTTTCCAAAGACTGGTACAATTTTATCACCATTAGGACTTAGATTTATAAATTCGTTTATAGGAGTCATTTCAGAAGCTATTCCAAAATTATATGCATATACTCCACTGCAATGTGGTATTACAGTGACATCGTAAGCCGAAGCCATATTCATAATTCTTATTACTTCAGACAAACCACAAAGAGTTACATCAGGTTGAATAATATCTACTGATTTATCTTCTAAAAGTTTTTTAAAACCATATCTAGTATTAGTGTGTTCCCCCGTTGTCCATCTTTGCCAAGGACAAGCTCTCTTTATATATTTATGACTTTCTAAATCATGAGGAGGCAAAACTTCTTCAATCCAGTAGATATTTGATTCCCTTAGAGCATTTGCTAGATCTATTGCATATGGAACGCTCAAAGCCATATAGCAGTCAATCATTAAAGGATAGTCTTTACCAACCTCTTTTCTCAATTCCATAAATATTTCTTGATTTTTTTTTAAACCACTTGGACCATCTCCTGGACCATAGGGTAGAGGATATTTTGCTCCAAAATGTCCCCATTCTTTGTACATTTTAGGCTGAACACCTGTTACATAAGTATGAAGCTTATCTCTGACTTTTCCACCTATTAAATTATAAACTGGTTCATTTTTAATTTTTCCTACAAGGTCCCACATTGCTAAGTTTATTCCTGCAATAGCATTAATAACAACTCCATTTTGCCCAGAATAAGGTATTGCTGAACGGTACATTTGATCGTAGAGTTTATTAAAATTTCTTGCGTCAGCACCAATTAAAAATCTTTCTAAATGTTTTTTAATAACCCAAGTGGATAAATATCCTCCATAAGCTGTAGCAAAACCTTCATGTCCTCCTTCAGTATAAATTTGTATAAATATTCCTTTAAGAACATCCATGCCCCAAGAGGATCTCGAGTGTTGATATTCTTTATATACTGACATTGGGTTAGCTATAATTCTATCATTAATCCAGTGACCTTCAGCATGATCTGTATAATCAGCTCCAGCACTTTGAGTTTTAACAACAGATACTTTTATTTTTGATATTTTGTAATCACTCATTAATAAGTTGCTCTCCCTCCACTTAAATCAAATACTCCTCCAGTAGTATAAGAATTTTCTTCAGATGCCATCCAACAAGCCATCGATGCCAATTCTTCTACTTTTACAAATCTATTTCTTGGAATTTTGGAAAGCATGTAATTAATATGCTCTTCCGTCATCTGATCAAAAATTCTTGTTTTAGCAGCAGCAGGAGTAATACAATTTACTGCAATATTTTTATCAGCAAGCTCTTTACCTAATGATTTAGTTAAAGCAATAACTCCTGCTTTAGAAGTACTATATGCACTAGCATTTGGATTGCCTTCTTTACCTGCTATGGAAGCAATATTAATTATCCTTCCATAATTATTTTTTATCATATGAGGAATGACAACCTTACAACAGTAAAATGTAGAATTTAAATTTATATTTAAAACTTTTAACCATTCCTCATTAGGATAGTTCCAGACTTTATCATTAAGACCTGCTACACCTGCATTATTTACAAAAATATCAACTTTGTTTTTTGCTGAAATTTCATCAAAATTTTTTTTTATCTCATCAAAATTAGTAATATCTACAATTTGATAATTTAAATTCTTTGAGCCAGAATCTTCTATTGCCTTTTCAATAAATTTTTTATCAATATCCCATATGATTACTTTTGCGCCTGAATCTAAAAATCTTTTAACTATTGCATAGCCAAATCCTTGCGCACCACCTGTGACAATTGCTAGACGATTATTTAAATCAAATTTATGCATAAAATAATTTTAATTTATTCTGCAGCAAATTAGAATTATTACAATTAAAAACTAGTACAACTAGAAGTTTAAAAAAATTTATAAAAGTTAATTTTTTCCTTTAAATTGAGCTAAGTTCAAAATCATTTTTATTGAGTGTGTAAATTAGAATTATTATAGTTTTAAATAACGAAAGGGGAAAACATGACAAATATAATAAAGAAATCTGGACTTCTTGGAATGTTATTTGCACTTTTATTTACTTTTTCAGTAAAAGCAGAAACATGGAAAGTTCAGGCTCACCTACCAACTGGTCACACAGTTTATCAGTTTATTGATGATTGGGTGAAAGAGGTAAATACTATGCTTGGTGGAAGATTAACTTTAGAACTATATCCGGCTAAAGCAATTATACCACCATTTGAAACATTAGAGGCTGTTCAGATGGGAATAATTGATGCCGACATAACTTCTCCAGCATACTTTGCTGGAAGAGATCCTGCTATACCTCTATTAGCAGATTTAATTGGAGCTTATAGTAACTGGTTTGAAGCAGCAACTTGGTGCGAATATGGTGGAGGAAAAGAACTTTACCAAAAAATGTACAAAGGTTTTGGTGCACACTTTGTAGGCTGCCCAAATGCTGGTATCGAGTCAGTCGCATCAAAAAAACCAATAAACTCTATTGCGGATTTTAAAGGTGTAAAAATGAGAGCTCCTTCGGGAACAGCTACTCAACTTTTAAAAGCGATGGGAGCGTCTCCAGTTAATTTATCAGGTGGTGAAGTTTACAATGCTTTAGAAAAAGGTGTAATCGATGCTGCTGATTTATCTGACTATGTTGCTAATAAGTCATTAGGTCTACATAAAGTTGCAAAATATGCGCTAGTTGATTTCCATTCAATGCCTGTTTTATCTTTAACAGTAAATATGAAAAAATGGAATGCACAACCAAAAGATATCCAAGCAATATTAAATATGGCTACTAGAGATATGGGAACTCAAATAAACATGAGACAATTAATGTTAAGAGGGCCTGCAGAAAAAGACGATCTAGAAAACCATGGAGTAACTATTATTAATTGGTCTGATGATGAAAGAAAGAAAATGAGAGCTATGGCTGCTAAAATCTGGGAGCAAGAGTCAAAGAAAAGTGATTTTGCAAAACAAGCTTATGATAATCAAATCTCATATCTTAAAACAATTAGGATGTTAGACTAGATTTTTTTTAAAGTAGCCAATAATTTTAATTATTGGCTACTTCTTAATTATTACTTCCAATAATTTATGAAAATAATAGAAATATTTTTTAATTTTATAGACACCATATCAAAGTATCTTGGAAATTTTGCCTCTACATTTTATATTTTTATTGTTTTTTTTACTTCTTATGAAGTTTTGATGAGATATGTGTTTAATAATCCTACGAATTGGGTTTTTGAAACTTGTATTTATTTATCTGGTGCTGCAATATGTATGGCAGGACCATATGTTACACATCAACAAGCACATATTTCTATAACAACAATACTCGATCAATTGCCAAAAAAATTAAAAAATGCAATTCAGATTTTTAATATCATATTTGCATGTATTGTATGTTTTGTTCTCTGTTATGCTTGTTTGCCTTGGGGCTGGGCTGCTTTATTAAACTGGGAAACTAGTGGAACAGGTCTAGATTCACCAGGGCCTGGAATTGTTAAACCAATGATCGGCGCTGCAGCTTTTGTAATGGGTATGCAGTTCTTAGTGAATTTATATAAACATATTATCAATACGAAATCTATAAAGTAAAATGGAAATACCAGTAGAAACAGCAACTTTAGTAATGCTTGGGTCAATGATTTTCCTAATGATGTTAGGCCTACCATTAGCATTTATAACAATTTCGATAGCACTTGTTGGAGCAGTTGTTTTTATTGGGCCAAATGCATTGCCATTAGTAGCTTCAAGGATGTACACCTTAATTGTCGAATACACTTTGGTGGCGGTCCCCTTATTTATTTTGATGTCAACTTTTATGGAAAAATCAGGTATTGCTAGAGATTTATTTGATGCAATGTCAGTCTGGGGCAATTCAATACCAGGAGGTGTTGGAGTTCAAACAATGGTAGCAGCTGTTTTTCTTGCAGCCATTACTGGAATTGCGGGAGGTGAGTTACTTATGCTTGGTCTAGTAGCATTGCCTCAGCTTTTAAGGTTAGGTTACAACAAACATTTGTCTGTAGGATTAATTTGTGTAGGAGGTGGTTTAGGCACGATGATACCCCCTTCAATAATATTAATTTTTTTTGCTTTAGAAGCAGGTGTCGATACAGGTTCTTTGTTCTTAGCTTCTTTTATACCGGGGTTTATGTTGGCTGGCTTTTATATGATTTATATAATAACTGTATGTTACTTTGATCCAACTAAAGGACCTAGGAGAAAAGAGGAAGATTTACCTCCTCTTAATGAAAGAGTAAGACTTCTAAAAAAATTAGCTGCACCTGGACTTATTGCACTTTGGATTATGGTAAGTATTTACGGAGGTATTGCTACAGTTACCGAAACAGCAGCTACTGGTGCATTAGCAGCATTATTGATCGCCTTTAAAAGAAAAAAAGTAAATTTCAATTTTTTAAAAGATTGTCTAACATATACTTTAAGCGTAACAGGTAGACTCTTCTGGCTAACCATGGGATCAACAAGTCTTATAGGTGTTTTTAGTATTATGGGTGGAACTAAATATTTAAAAGAACTTGTCTTGAGCTTACCTTTCGGAGCAGTTGGAATAATTTTAACAATGATGTTTATATTAATCTTACTAGGAATGTTTATGGATTGGATTGGAATACTTCTGCTAACTTCTCCAATTTTTTTACCAATTATTATTCAATTAGGATACAGTCCTGTCTGGTACGGAGTATTGTTTAGTTTGAACATGCAAATTGGTTTTGTTTCCCCACCTTTTGGACCCGCCTGCTTTTATATTAAAAGTGTTGCACCACCAAATATATCTTTATTTGATATATTTAGAGGAGTAATACCTTTTATTTTTTTACAAATCTTAGCTGTAACAATTTTAGTTTTATATCCTGATATAGTTCTTTTCTTGCCCTCTTTATTAAAAGGGTAAATAAAATTTTTTATGAATAAAAAAATTTTTGGTAGTTTAATAATTTTTATAGGTGTCTTTTTGGTAAGTTTTGGTGGTTTAATTGTAAAGTCATTTGAAACACAGGATCCATGGCAAATACTTTTTTGGAGACAGTTATTCTTTGCAACAACAATTTTTATTTTTTTATTACTCAAATATAAAAAAAATATTATTAAATCAATTTACAAATCGGGACTAGTATCTTTTTTAATGGGCATAGGATTATTCTTTGGTTTCGTAGCATATGTTTACTCCATGTTAAATACTAGTGTAGCAAATGTTAATTTTATAATGACAACACAAGTAATTTTTCTCTCAGTTTTTGGATTTATATTTTTGAAAGAAAAATTTGAATTTGTGACTCTTTTTTCTATTTTAATAGCGCTTATCGGGGTATTAATAATTTTTACAAATTCTATAAATGTTGGAGATTTAAAGGGTAATATAATTGCTTTAGCAATGCCACTTTGCTTTGCTGGAATTGTTATACTTGTTAAAAAGTTTCCTAATTCTGATTTAACTCTATCAGGATTCATTGGTTCTATATTAGTAATTATTTATGCTTTATTTGTCTGTGATAATATAGTTGTTTCAAGAAATGATTTATATTTAGCTTCTACAGCAGGAATTTTTCAAACTGGATTGCCATTTATCTTATTGGTATTAGCATCAAAATATATTTCATCTGCTGTAATTGGACTTACTATGTTATTAGAGGCAGTTTTGGGACCAATATGGGCTTACTTATTTATAAAAGATATACCGACATTAAATGTATTTATTGGAGGTATTTTTATTTTAATTGGTGTAATTTTGAGACTTTATTTCACAATTTATAAAAACAAAATGAGAGTGGGCTTTAGGTGAATGACAAAATTAGGGATAAAATAAATTATTAATTATAAGTAGAACAACATATTATTTATGCAAATTGGTATAGATTTAGGTGCAACAAAAGTAGAATATGTATTGTTAGATGAGAAAGGAAGTGAAATAATAAGAGAAAGAGAAAAATCTCCACAGAATTATCAAGGAACAATAAACTCTATTGCCAATATTATAAATAAATTGGATGCAAAATTTAATAATAAATTTGAAGTAGGAATTTGTCATCCTGGTTCTATTTCAAATGAGACGGGTTTATTAAATAATGCAACTAATTCCCCTTGGTTAAATGAAAAATTATTTCAAAAAGATATAATCAAAAAATTAAATAGAAATGTTTTTTGTGAAAATGATGCAAACTGTTTTACCCTTTCAGAGGCAATTGATGGATCGGCAAAACATTATAATATAGTTTTTGGTGTTATTCTTGGATCAGGATGTGGAGGAGGATTAGTAATTAATAAAAAAATTGTAAAAGGAGCAAATAACTTAGCAGGAGAATGGGGACACAATCATCTACCTAGAGTTGATATCAATAGTTTAAAGAGAAAAACAAATTTTAGAGATAGCCAAATAGAAAGTTTCTTATCTGGTTTAAGTTTGTCTAAAATATTTAAAGAAAAATATCATAAAGACCTAAAAGCATTTGAAATTTTTGAATTATATAGAAAAAATGACATTGAGGCTGAAAAAATTATTGATGAATATAAAGAAAATTTAGCTATTTCACTTTGTTCGTTAATTAACATTATAGACCCAGATGCTATAGTATTTGGAGGTGGAGTTTCAAATGAAATTAGTTTTTTAGATGAAGTCAAAAAAAAAATTGAAAAATTTTTAAAAGTAGGAAAGCTAAATACTGCGTTAATTATGCCTATGTATGGGGATGCTAGTGGTGTTAGAGGGGCAGCAAGATTAGGAAGAAAAATAAATTATTAATGATATAATGATAATATGAAATTATTAAGAATTGGAAATTTAGGAAAAGAAAAACCTGTTGTTTTAGATAAAGACGGAAGATACAAAGATTTAAGTTCTTATATAGAAGATTTAGATCCAAATAGTTTAAATTTTGAAACTTTTTCTAAAATTCAAGGTTTAGACTATTCATCTTTGCCAGAAATTTCTAATAGTGAAAGAGTAGGTTCATGTATATCTAGACCCGGAAAATTTATAGCTATAGGTTTAAATTTTTCAGATCATGCCGCAGAAACAGGTGCAAAACCACCAACTGAGCCAATTATGTTTATGAAAGCCACAAGTTCAATTTGTGGTCCAAATGATAATGTGGAAATAGTTTCAGGATCAAAAAAATTAGATTGGGAAGTAGAACTCGGAGTTGTTATTGGAAAAAATGCAAAACATATTTCTGAAGATCAGTCACAAGATCATATTTTAGGATATTGTTTAGTAAATGATGTAAGTGAAAGAGAATGGCAGATAGAAAAAATGGGACAATGGGTAAAAGGTAAGTCACATGATACCTACGGTCCAATTGGTCCATATCTAGTTACTAAAGATGAGATTAAAGATATAAATAATCTTAACATGTCATTAGATGTAAATGGTAAGAGAATGCAAACCGGAAATACTAGTACAATGATTTTTAATGTAGATACAATAGTATCATATGTAAGTAAATTCATGTCTTTGCAGGCAGGTGATATAATTACAACTGGAACACCTCCAGGAGTAGGAATGGGTAAGAAGCCTCAAGTATTTTTAAAAGAAGGGGATAAAATTAGATTATCAATTGATGGCCTTGGAGAACAGAACTCAAAAGTAGCAAAAGTATAATATAAAATTATGTTAAAGCGTGATTTATATTATGAGAGAATTCCAACAAAATCTCTAAGAGAAGATGTTAGATATTTGGGAAATATCTTGGGAAGAGTTATAAAGCAGCAAGAAGGAACAAATTTTTTTAGATTAGTCGAAAATGTTCGGCGTTTATCTAAGGCTAATACTGCAAACATTAATAAAAAAAAGTCATTTAAAAAACTTTCAAATAAAATTAAAAATTTAAGCCCAATTAATTTGTTTAAGTTAACAAGAGCATTTACACATTTTATGAATTTCATAAACATTGCTGAGTCTATTGATGGAGCGCGAAAACTAAATGAATATGAAAACAAAAAACAAATAGATTCCAACAAAAATATTTTTATTGAAGAGATATTTGAAGGTTTTTTTAAAAATAGAAAAATATCAACTAATAAAATTTACGATATAGCAAAAAATTTAAATATAGGAATTGTATTAACCGCTCATCCAACAGAAGTAAAAAGAAGAACTTTGATACTTAAGTACCACAAAATTACTGAAATAATGGAACAGAGAGATTTGTTAAAAAAATATCCTTTTAAATTAAAAATATTAGATAAAAAATTATTCGATGAATTTACAATAATTTGGAATACTGACGAATTAAAGAGATCGAGACCCACGCCACCAGATGAAGCAAGGTGGGGTCTTGCAATTATTGAAGATAGTTTGTGGGAAACAATTCCAAAAGTTTACAGGAGGTTAAATGATATTTTTGTAAAAAATATAGGAAAAGGATTACCAAAAAATTTTAATCCAATTGAATTTGGTTCGTGGATGGGTGGAGATAGAGATGGTAACCCAAATGTTACTGCCAAAGTAACTAAAGAGGTAATTTTATTATCACGATGGGAGGCAGCTAAGTTATATGAAAAAGAATTAACCAAATTAATCAGATCTTTATCAATAGATAAATGTTCAAAAAAAATAATTTCAAAAACTGGTAAAACTTTTGAGCCTTATAGAGTTTATTTAAGACCATTAAGAAACAAAATGCGACTTACTCATAAATTAATTGAACAGCACTTAGTTGAAAATGTTCCTTTAGATCAAAAAAAGCTTTTGTGTAACAGAGAGGAAATTTTAAAACCTTTAAGGGTAGTTAGAGAGTCACTTGAAGAAAATAATAGTGAAAATATTGCCAGTGGCGATTTATTAGATTTAATGAGAAGAGCTAAATGTTTTGGCATTAATTTGGCAAGACTAGATATAAGGCAGGAGTCATCAAGACATTCACAGCTCATTGCTGAATTATTAAAAAGAAAATATAAATTTAACTATAATAATTTGAGCGAAGATAAGAAAATAAAATTATTGTCTTCAAAAATTAAATCAAAAATAAATCTTATAAATAAATTTTCTTTTAAAAATAAAGAAAATAAAGAAGTGTGGGAAACATTTAAAATTTTATCAAATGAACCAAAAGAATGTTTAGGCGCCTATGTAATTTCTATGACTTCAGCAGCCTCAGATATTTTGTCTGTTGCATTTCTCCAAAAGGAAGCAAAAATTAAAGACTTTCTAAGAATAGTTCCGTTATTTGAAACTTTGGAAGATTTGATAAATGCTAAATCTATAATGAAAAAATTATTTTCATTAAATTGGTATAGAAAAATGATTAATAATAAACAAGAAGTAATGATTGGTTATTCAGATTCGAGTAAGGACGCAGGAAAATTATCTGCAAGTTGGCATCAATATAAAGCCCAAGAAGAAATTATAAAACTTGCAAAAAAATATAAAATCGATGTTACTTTTTTTCATGGTCGTGGAGGATCTGCTGGTCGTGGAGGAGGCCCTATCCAAGCAACTTTGAGATCTCAACCACCAAATTCAGTAAATGGAAAAATTAGAATCACAGATCAAGGCGAAGTAATACAACAAAAATATGGATATGAGCCAATGGCTAAATATAATCTTTGTAGTTATATAGGCGCCGTGATGCAAGCTACTCTAATTCCACCACCTTATCCAAAAAAAGAATGGAGAGAATTGATTGAAAAAATGTCAGAAATTTCAACCATATCATACAGAAAAAACATAAATGAAAATTCTGATTTTATAAGATACTTTAAAACTGTAACCCCTCATGTGTCTTTAGGAAAATTATCTATAGGATCAAGACCTTCAAAAAGAAAAAATGTAGACAATATTCAAAGTTTAAGAGCAATACCCTGGGTATTTGCTTGGACACAAATTAGATTGATGTTACCATCGTGGCTTGGAAGCGCAAAGGCGCTAAGGTTTTCTTCTAAAAGTAAATATAAAAAAACTTTAATTAAAATGGAAAAAGATTGGCCATTTTTTAACTCTATGATGGATATATTAGATATGGTTATATCAAAAGCAGATCCTGAGATTTCTAAAATTTACGAAGAAAATTTAGCAGATTATAACTTAAAGAAAGTTGGCAGCAAACTAAGAATTCAATTTCAAGAAATACAAAAACTTAACAAACAAATAACTCCAAAAGAAATTATTAAAGCAAGAAAAGAATTTAGGACAACTGTTATTGTTAGAAATATATATTCTGAAGTTTTAAATATTGTTCAAGCGGCGACAATGAGCAAGTTATCTCGAAAGAGATATAATTTTAAAGAAAAAAAATATCTTAATGATGCTTTAATGACCTCAATTGCAGGTATTTCAGCTGCAATGAAAAACACTGGTTAAATGACACAATTATTCATTGCTTTTGGTGCAGGATTAATAAGTTTTTTATCGCCTTGCGTATTACCTCTTATTCCTGGTTATATCTCTTATATTTCAGGCAGTTCATTAAATGAACTAATAGAAAAGAAAACTGTTAATATTTTTCCAATAATATTGTTTGCGATTGGATTTTCGATTGTATTTATATCTTTTGGCGCAACTGCATCATTTTTAGGATCTCTCATTTTAAATAATTCTTATTACTTAAGAATAGTGTCAGGAATAATTATAATTATTTTTTCATTACATATTTTAGGAATAATTAATTTAAATTTTTTAAATTATGAAAAAAGAATTTATACAGAAAAAAAATCAGGAATTTTTAGTTCTTTATTAGTTGGTATGGCATTTGGATTTGGTTGGACACCATGTATTGGACCGATTCTTGGTTCTATTCTAGCTCTTGCATCAACAGAACAAAGCTTAAATAGAGGAATTCTTTTGTTAGTTTTTTATTCTCTAGGTTTGGCAATTCCTTTTATTTTATCAGGGTATTTAATTCAAAAATTTTTAGTTTTTTCAAAAAATATAAAATCAAAAATGAATATTATTTTAAAATCAGGAGGAGCTTTGTTGTTAATTACAGGAATACTAATTATTACTAATCAATTACAAGCAATAGGGTTTTATTTATTAAAATATATTCCAATATTACAAAAAATTGGATAATTTAGATATTAAACTTCCTTTTTAAGTGTCTTAACCTGCCTTCGGTACTATCAAAGTCTATATAACATCCTTGCAAATGTCTTTCTCCTTCTTGAGGATCAAATTTTGTTCTTCCATGTAATACTCTATAATTATCCATCATAATTAGATCTTTCGGCCCTAATCTAAATTTTATTCTATTTGATTCAGAATTATATAGGTCAGACAATTTTTTTCGAGATTTATAATATAAATCTAATTTATTCTTTTCTAATATTGGAACGTAATCTAATCTAGGACTAAATCTTACTTGCTTAAATTCTTTATTTTCATCTAAATGTATTAATTCAGACCAATCTTCTAAAATTACATTTTTATCAATAAATTTAAATCTAACTTTAATCTCAGAAAGAATTTTATAAGCTTCAGGGTCTTCGTTTTTAAGATTTTCAGTAATTGTATACCCATCAACAAGAGTGGAATAACCTCCGCTAACTTGATTTTTAATGCAATGAAGTATTTGAATACAAGGTACCGGGTTTCTATAAGGATTGTCAGTATGTGGGCTTATATGTAATGATGTATATGCAAGATCATTAGGATCTGATTTGGATTTTACATTAAAATGTTCACCAAAATTTGTTCTTCTAACACTGCCAATTGAATTAGCAAATTTAACTATATAATTATTTTCTGTCGGTACATTTTTTATAATTACAAATCCATATTCATAAAAAGAAACGAGTAAATCATGCATTTCTCTAGATTCAAAAAAATCTTCACTGAAATTAAAATTCTTTATATCTTTTAAATTAGCATCCCATTTAATTTTATTAATTGATTTTATTACAGTATCTTTATTTGAAAATTCAGAAGTAATTTTATCTATAGGAAGTTTAAAGTTTGCCCCATCATTAAAATCAATCTCTAGAAATCCTTCATTAATATTTGCCTTTTCAATAATAATTTCACTACTCATCGATGATGGATCAAATAATCGTTGTTGAGTTCCTTTGTCTAAGTATTCTTCACCATCAACCCTTTCTCTCAGCCAAAATGGATGTATTTCTTGAATAGAAGAGCCATTATTAAATAATACTTTGTTTCTATCCAGTTCTATTTTCATAAAGAAATTAAGAATTATTCAAATTTTGTCTTTAATCAAGATAAATAACATTGTATTTCAAATCAAATGTTAGAAAAAGAAATTATAAAAAATAAAGAATTTCCTAGATTTTTAAACAGCTTAGCTAAGGACTTGATTAAATTTTATTACAGAAAGTTAGATAAAAAATTTAAAGTTAATAATAAACTTAAAGGCAAAGGATACGATCCTGTTACTACTGCAGATATAGCTTTTGAAAGATTTATTAGATCAAAAATTAGTAAAAAATTTCCAAATCACGAAATTATAGGTGAAGAATATGGACATAAAAAATCAAACAGTGATTTTTCTTGGATAATAGATCCAATTGATGGAACTCGATCATTTGTAATAGGTAATCCAACATGGAGTAATTTAGTTTCTTTAAATTATAAAGGAAAACCATTATTTGGATTAGCTAACTTTCCCAAGTTAAAAAAATATTATTATAATACTGCATTTGATAAGGCGTATGTGATTGAAAATAATAAAAAGACAAAACTAAAAGTAAATAAAAAAGCTAGTTTTAAAACGATGAAAGTATCAGGAGCATTTCATGGTTGGCTTTCATTAAATAAACAAAAAAAAATTCCAAAAGTTTTAAAACTTATGCAATTTCCTTGTTTTGATGCACTAAGTTACGCTCATTTATGTGAGGGAAGAATAGATGTAGTTCTTCAATGTCAAAATAAAATTTGGGACATTCATCCTCTTATACCAATAATTAAAGCATCAGGTGGAATTGCTTCTACTTGGGATA
>CACLAC010000003.1 GCA_902604785.1 uncultured Pelagibacteraceae bacterium | reverse complement strand
CTTTTAATATATTTTATGAGATCGATCGTTCTGTTAGATTTGATTACATTTTCATAAAATCTTACTTTGATGAATTTATTTTTATAATTTATTTTTTTTGCAAAATTAATTCTCTCAGTTAAATCTAATGAACTTTTTGATTTATATGGATTTTTTTTTGTTACTGCCCATATAATTTCGTGAAGTTTATATCTTTTTTTTGCTTCTATAGAAATTTTCACATGTCCTTTATGAGCAGGATCAAAACTTCCTCCAAGGATGCCTATTTTTTTAATTTCTGATTTGTCCCGATCCATATACTTCATACTTATAACTAACAAGCTGATTAAGACCTACAGGTCCTCGCGGAGGAAGCTTATTTGTAGATATACCAACTTCTCCTCCAAAACCAAATTCTCCCCCATCAGCAAATTGCGTTGATGTATTATGCATTGCGATTGAACTTTTTATATTTTTTATAAAATATTTTGCGGATAATTTATTTTTAGTTATTATTGCGTCTGTATGCATTGTTCCATATTTATTAATGTGATCGATAGCTTCATTTATATCATTTACTAATTTTACCGAAATTTTTGCTGATAAAAATTCTTTAGTCCATGTTCTATTATTTGCTATCTTTGATTTTCCTTTGTATATTTTTTTGATTTTTCTATCTGCATAAATAATACAATTATTTTTTTCCAATACATTTAATATTTCAGAAACAAATTTAGAATTTTTTTTATGAATTAATAATGTTTCTGTTGCACCACAAATACTTGTATTTCTTAATTTAGCATTTACTGTTACTTTTTTTGCCATTTTTAAGCTTGCATCTTTATCAATGTAGGTATGACATATTCCTTCTAAGTGACCAATAACTGGAACAGAAGATAAATTTTGTACTTTCTTAACTAAATTTTTTCCTCCTCTAGGAATTATTACATCAATATATTTGTTCATCTTTGAAAGCATAAAATCAACCAAGTTTCTATTTTTATTTTCAATGAACTGTACAAAATTTTTATCAATTTTATTTATTTCTAATGATTTCCTAAATAAATTTGCTAAAATTTTATTGCTAAAATATGCTTCTGAACCCCCTCTAAGAATTATACAGTTTCCTGATTTAAAACATAATGTTGAAACATCTGCTGTAACATTAGGCCTACTTTCGTATATTATTCCTATAATACCAATAGGTATCGTAACTTTCTTTATTTTAAGACCATTTGGTCTTATCCATTCGTCCAGTTCTTGATCAATTGGATCCTTAAAATTAGCAATGGTTCTTATTGATTTAATAATAGATTCAATTTTGATATTATTTAGAGATAATCTTTTAATTAAATTTTCTTTTAATTTCTTTTTTTCTGCAACTTTAATATCTTTTTTATTTTCATTTATAATTCTATTTTTATTTTTAATAATTAATTTGCAGTAATCTTTTAAAACTTTATTTTTTACATTATTATTAATTTTAGATTTAAAAGCAATTTTTGCTTTTTTTCCTATTTTTTTTATATACTCGCTCATTCTACCTTTACCATATCATCTTTATGAATAACTTCTGACTTTGATATATATCCTAATAGATTACTAATTTTGTTTGAATGTATTCCTTTAATTTTAGATATTTCATCAGAAGTAAAACTGCTTAAACCTCTTGCAAATTCAACCAAATCTTCGTCTAATATTCTAATATGATCTCCTTTGCTAAATTTACCCTTCACTTCTTTTATTCCTGCAGCCAATAAACTTTTTCCACTTTTTAAAGCCATTAAAGCTCCTGCATCAATAATTAATTGGCCTTTAGGAGATATAGAGCTAATTATCCATTTTTTTCGAGCATCTAATTTAGAAACTTTTGGTAAAAACCATGTGCATAAATCATTTTTTAAAATATTTTTAATTGGTCTATTAATTAATCCGTTTGCTATTGCCATATGACATCCAGAAAGTTGACAAATTTTTGCAGCATCAATTTTTGTTTTCATCCCACCAGTTCCATGTTCACCAATACTTCTTGTAGCTATTATTTCAATTTTATTATCAATATTTTTTACTTCACGTATTAATTCAGCTTTTTTGTCTAACTTAGGGTCCTTAGAATAGACACCATTAACATCTGACAACAATATCAAACAATCTGCATTTGATATTTGAGCTACCCTAGATGCCAATCTATCATTATCACCATACTTTATTTCTGATGTAGCTATACTATCATTTTCGTTAACTATTGGGACAAAACCAAGACTAAAAAGATTTTCAAAAGTTCTTTTTGCATTAATGGCTCTTCTTCTTTGTTCTGTATCCTCGAGAGTAAGTAAAATTTGTGAAAGATTTATTTTTTTTGGACTAAATACTTTTTTAAAAAGATTCATCAACTCGATCTGACCGATAGAAGCTACTGCTTGACTTTTATCAAGTTTTAAATTTTTTTTATTCAATTTTAATTTTTTACAACCTAAAGCTATAGCTCCTGAACTTACTATAATTAAATTTTTTTTTAAATTTTGTAGATTTTTTATATCTTTTGCAAATTCTGATAACCACTTTTCTCTGATTATTTTGTTATCGTCAATAAGCAAAGAAGAACCTATTTTAATTACAACTGTTTTAGAATCTTTAAGATGCATGTTTAATCAACTTCGATTTAATTTCTGATAGGGATGTTTTATCAATTGTAGAAATTAGTAATACATTTTTTTTTAATTCTTTTTTTGAATTTAGTTAATTTATATTTAATTTCATCTTTATTGATTAAGTCTATTTTGTTAAATACTACTATTTCCTTCTTTTTTTCAAGCTCTTTGCTATATTTTTTTAACTCAATTCTTACTTGCCTATAAGAATGAATTAAATCTTCCTCAGTTATATCAATAAGATGAAGAAGAGTTTTACATCTTTCAATATGCTTTAAAAACTTTATTCCTAAACCACTTCCTTCATGGGCTCCTTCTATTAATCCAGGAATATCTGCAAGTGTTATTTCTTTATCATCATATATAGAAACCCCAAGATTGGGGTTTAATGTAGTAAATTTGTAATTTGCAATTTTTGGCTTTGCTCTTGTTAACGATGCAAGTAGACTTGATTTCCCTGCATTTGGCAATCCAATAATTCCAATATCCGCGATAGTTTTTAATTGTAACCATATCCAATATTCTTCACCCTTCGAACCTTTAGTAAATTTTTTCGGTGCTCTATTTGTAGAAGATTTAAATCTTGTATTTCCAAAACCTCCCTTACCTCCTAATGCAACAACAAACTCCTCATTATCAAACTTAAAATCATAAATTAAAGTTTTATTATCTTCTTCAAAAACTTGGGTACCTAATGGAACTTTTAAATATAAATTATCACCACTTCTACCTGTTTTATTTTTTCCACTTCCATCTCTACCTTTTTCTGCCTTAAAGTGTTGTTGGTATCTGAAGTCGATCAATGTATTTAAATTTCTTTCTGATTTTAAAGTGATGGAACCTCCTTTTCCACCATCTCCACCGTCAGGTCCTCCAAACTCAATAAATTTTTCACGTCTAAAACTTGGTGATCCGGAACCACCATCACCTGCTTTTACAAATATCTTTACTTGATCTAGAAATTTCATTGAACAACAAATTTAATTTAGTTGTATTTATTAATTGGGCTTAACTGAAACGTAAGTTCTATCTGATTTGTTTTTTTTGAACTCAACTTTGCCTTTTACTATTGAAAAAATTGAATGATCTTTTCCCATTCCAACATTTTCACCAGGAAATATTTTTGTTCCTCTTTGTCTAACAATTATGTTACCAGGTACTACTAGTTGACCACCATACTTCTTTACTCCAAGCCTTCTACCCGCACTGTCTCTTCCGTTTCTAGATGATCCACCTGCTTTTTTTGTTGCCATAATTTACCTTGTTTTACTTAGAAACCTCTTTTTTTTCAGTTTCAACTTTTATTATATCTTTGTTTATTTTTTCAGCTTCTGAAATAACTTTTCCATCTTTTGAAAAAATTTTATTAATTCTTATTAATGAGAACCGTTGTCTATGACCATTTTTTCTTCTTGAATTTTTTCTTCTTCTCTTTTTAAAAATAAGAATAGTTCTATTTTTTGAATTTTTTAATAAATCAGCCTCTACTTTTGCTCCTGAAATTGTTGGCAATCCTAATTCTATATTTTTTTCATCGCCATAGGCTAAAATTTCCTTAAATTCTACCTTTGTTTCAGGTTTAGAATTTTCTAATTTTTCTATCTTTATAATTTCTCCAGCTTTAACTTTATATTGTTTTCCACCTGTTTGTATTACTGCGAATGACATTGTAAATCCTAATTTTTATATTCAGCAATATAATCGGAGACCTCTTTTAGTCAAGCTGAATAAGTTAAAATTTATCCTTTAAATCTCTCAATTTTGAAAATGATTTTACATCTTTTGCTCTAAGAAAAATATTACATTCCAGTTCTTCTTTAATTGTAGTTGGTATTGTAGGAAGATTGTTATCTAATTTATTTTTAATTAACTTAATTTTATCTTTAAGAGTAGAATTTTCTTTGTCATAATTTATACAAAAATCTGAATTTTTTAATGTATACTCATGCCCGCAATAAATTTTTGTGTCTAAAGGAAGGCTTTTAATCAATTGTAAAGATGAAAACATTTCTTTATAAGTTCCTTCAAAAATTCTTCCACAACCTAATGAAAATAAAGTATCTCCTGTAAATAAAATATTTTGTTTAAAAAAATGGTAGCAAATATGACCCGATGTATGTCCTGGTATATGATAAATTTTTGCTTCAAAATTTTTGTTTCTCCAAATCTCTTTATCAATTAATGTTATATCTATTTCTGGGATTCTATTCTTATCTCCCTCAAAGCCAATTACTTGTAAATTATATTTTTTTTTAAGTTCCTTATTTCCACCTACATGATCAAAGTGATGATGGGTATTTAGTATAAATTTTAAATTTAATTTATTTTTTTCAACATAATCAATAATTGGTTTTGACTCACTCGGATCAATTACTATTGATAAACCATTAGTTTCATCAATTATTATATAGGCATAATTATCTTGCAAACATTTAATTATTTCAATTTTCATTTATTTTTCTAATAAGAAAATACCTAACTCAGAAATTAAATTTTTAAATTTTAAATTAGATATACTAATATTAGAAATTTTTTCTCCATTTAGTGATAGTGATTTATATATTTTAATATTTCTTTTTTTACAAAAATTGTAAAAATCTTGGATTGTGCACATATGTAAATTAGGTGTATTATACCATTCATTAGGCAAGCTTTTGGTTACTGGCATTGTACCCTTTGTTAACAAATCAATTCTAACTTTCCAATGTCCAAAGTTTGGTATTGTCACTATAGCTCTTTTACCAACTCTCAATAATTCTTTAATAACAATTTCAGGATTTAAAAAAGCTTGAAGAGTTTGACTTAATATAACGTAATCAAAAGATAAATCTGGAAACTGTTTTAAATCATTTTCGGCATCGCCTTCAATTACTGTTAAACCTTTAGATAAACAGTTTTGAACTTTTTCTTTTGAAATTTCCAATCCTCTAATATCTTTAGTCTTATATTTTAATAAATATTCTATTAATTCTCCATCTCCACAACCGACATCAAGCGCTTGAGATTTTTCTTCAATTAATTGTGATATGACTTTAAATTCTTGTTTCATTTAATTCTAAAAATGTTGCGTTTAAGTAATTTTTAATAGTATTAAGAAAGTCTGGAATATCTAATAAAAAAGAGTCATGTCCTTTATCTGATTTTATTTCTACAAAACTTACTTCAGCACCAATTGCATTTAAAGAAATTACTATATCTCTATTCTCAGAAGTTGGATACAACCAATCAGAAGTAAAAGAAATAACAAAGAATTTTGTTTTTGTTTTTTCAAATGCTTTTGAAAGATTTCCGTTAAACTTTTTTGTCAAATCAAAATAATCCATTGCTCTAGTAATATATAAATAGCTATTTGCGTCAAAACGATCTACGAATACAGATCCTTGATATCTTAAATAGCTTTCAATTTGAAAGTCTGCATCAAAACCAAATTTTAAATCACTTCTTTCTTGAAGTTTTCTTCCAAATTTTTCTTGCAGACCTTTTTTTGATAAATAAGTGATATGAGCCGCCATTCTTGCTACCGCTAAACCTTTATCAGGATTATTATTTTTTTCTTCATATAAACCATCCTTCCAATTAGAGTCTGACATTATTGCCTGTCTGCCAAGTTCATTAAATGCAATATTTTGAGCAGAATGGCTTGCTGTGCAAGCAATTGGTAAAGCAACTTTGGCTTTATTTGGAAAGTTTGAAACAAATTGTAGAACTTGCATTCCTCCCATAGAACCACCAGCAACAGCAAATAATTTTTCAATTTCAAAAAACTCTAATAGGTTATATTGAGCATTAACCATATCATTAATAGTAATTACTGGGAAATCTGTTCCTAAAGGTTTTTTTGTATTTGGATCAATTGTACTTGGTCCATAAGATCCCATACAACCACCAATTACATTAGCACATATTACAAAAAATTTGTTTGTATCAAATGCTTTTCCTGGACCAACTGCATAACTCCACCAACCATCTTTATTTGTTACTGGATTTTTTCCAGAGGCATACTGATCGCCTGTTAATGCATGAAAAACTAAAATAGCGTTATCTCTTTTTTCATTCAGCTTACCATATGTTTCATAAGCTAAAGGAAAGTTTGAAATTTCTTTTCCACAATCTAATTTTAATGATTTTTTAACTATTATACTTTTTACCTTACTTAAATTATCCATATTTTTTTTTTGAATTGTGAGGCAAAAAACTTGTTTAGCAGGTTTTTTAAAGCGCTCGCAATTCAGTTTAAATCAGCGCAAATAAGTTTTATAAGATAGATCATTGTATGTCAATTTTTAAAAAAATAATTGATTGTATTATTTAATTATAGGTCTATTTATTACTAAAAATTAGCATAATGAGTGTTCCATCTTTTAGAAAAATAAATCTACAAGCTTACAGGCCTGGAAGATCTATAACAAAAAAAAATGATAGAGTTATTAAACTGTCAGCAAATGAATCTGCTCTAGGAATTAGCAACAGAGCAAAAAGAGCATTACAAACATTTAATTCAAATATTTCAAAATACCCCGATTCTAAATTTAAAGAACTCATAAGTTTAATATCAAAAAAATATAATTGTGATCAAAATAAAGTAATATGTGGATCAGGCTCTGATGAAATAATTCAAATGTTGTGTCAGCTTTTTTTAAATAAAAAAGATGAAGTAGTAGTTCCTCAATTCAGTTTTTTAATGTACAGAATTTATGCAAAAATAGTTGGAGCAAAAGTAGTTTATTCTAAAGAACATAATTTTAAGATTTCAACAAAAGAAATTTTAAGAAAGGTTACAAAAAAGACTAAAATAGTTTTTCTTGCAAACCCTAATAATCCAACAGGAACTTATATTTCAAAAAAAGAGTTATTTGATTTAAGAAAAAAACTTAGGGAAAATATACTACTTGTAGTCGATGACGCTTATTTTGAATATATGCTAAATAAGGATTATAAATCAGGCCTAGAGCTTTTTAAAAATAAAAAAAATGTATTTATATTAAGAACATTTTCAAAAATATATGGATTGGCAGCATTAAGAATAGGTTGGGGATATGGAGATAAAAAAATAATTAAAGAACTTTATAAGATCAAACCACCATTCAATGTTAATAATATTGCTCAAGTTTGTGCTAAAGAATCATTGAAGGATGTAAATTTTGTAAAAAAATCAGTCAATCACAACATCTTTTGGTGTAAAAGAATTAAAAAAGAATTTGAAAAATATAAGATAAGCACTAATGATATTGGTCCAAATTTTTTTCTACTAAATTTTAATAAATGTAAATTATCTGCAAATAAAGTTGAAAAAAAACTCGAAAACTTTGGAATTATTTTAAGAGAAATGAAATCTTATAGAATTAAAAATTGTTTAAGACTTACAATTGGAAATAATAAAGAAAATTTATTTTTAATAAAGAAAATGAAATCTATTTTTAAACATGTTTAATAAATTATTAATAGTAGGATGTGGATTAATTGGATCTTCGATACTAAGAGGATGCATTAATAAAAAAATATCAAAAAAAATATTTGTTTTTGAAAAATCAAAAAAAAATATTTCAAAAATAAAAAAAATTAACTCTAAAATAATTATTTTAAAAAAATTGGACAAAAAAATATCGAATATTGATATTGTTATAATATCAACTCCGATGAGTCAGTATGAAAGAATAATTCCTAGTTTAAATAAGTTTTTAGGAAAAGAGAGTATTATAACAGATGTAGGTTCAACTAAACAGAATGTTTTAAATTTAAAAAATAAAAAATTAAATAAATCTTTAGATTGGATACTAAGTCATCCCATATCTGGTTCGGAAGTAAGCGGCCCCGAGTTTGGTTCAAAGAGTTTATTTTTAAATAAATGGTGCATCATTATTAAAGATAAAAATACTAAAAAGCTAAAAAAAATAATACAATTATGGAAAAAACTTGGGTCTAAAGTAATTTTAATGAATCCAAAAGATCATGATAAAATATTTGCATTAACTAGTCATCTTCCGCACCTAATTGCATATAATTTAATTAAAACTGCACAAGATTTTCAAAAAAAACAAAAAAAAGATATTATTAAATATAGTGCTGGTGGATTAAGAGATTTTTCAAGGATAGCTGCTTCAAATGAAATTATGTGGAGAGATATTTTTTTTAGCAATAAAAAAAATATGATTGATGTAATAAATTTATTTACAAAGAATCTAAATTTATTTAAAAAAAATATAAAAAATTTAGAAGATAACAATTTAAGAAAAAAACTTATTAATTCCAAAAAAGTAAGAAAACAAATAATTAATCTAAAACACGATATTGCTAAACCAGATTTTGGAAGAGAATAAAATTAAATTGAAAAAATTTTTTTCACCTCTAGATTTGCAGTTTTTTTAATAAGCTTAATAGTTTTGTTAATTTCCATAACTAAAACTTTTTTCCTTGGTCCATATGCATGAATTAACTTTTTAGAACTAATACAAATTGCAACATGTCCTTTCCAATAAATAATATCGCCAAATTTAAATTTTATTTTTTTTTTGGCACCCTTTTTAAATTTTATTTGATCTACAGTGTCTCTAGGAAAAAATTTATTATTAAATTGGTAGATCAGTTGGATTAGTGCTGAACAATCTATACCATTAAATGTTTTTCCTCCCCATTTATATTTACAATTTAAAAATAGTTTAAGTATTTTGAGTACATTTTTATTTTTTTGACTAATTGGATTAACATCTTTCTCTCTTAACCACTTGTTTTTTTCAAACATAACAAAACTATTTTTTTTTTTAATAATTTGTATTTTACTTGCAAATGGCAAAAATTTTTTTGTCTTAGATTTTTTTAAATTATTAGGACTAGTGAATATTCTGGACTTTAGAGTACTAACTTTATTAGTTCCTTTAAAATCTTTCGTAAATTTTGATAATTTAGTATAACCAATATAATTGTCGTAGTGTGTTTTAATTTTTAAAAAATTTTTTTTTTTACCTAAAACTTTGAACTTTTCTCCATATAAAAGCTGAGAACTAATCTTTGATTTTAATGATCCAAATTCATATAAATTTATGTAAGGTTTATTGCAAAAATAACTATTTTGCACCGATTTTTACTTTATTCCTTATAAACCATAAACAAATTAGAGATGGTATAACCATTATCGTGGTTAATACAAAAAATGTTCCCCAGTCTCCATTTAACCAGTCAACTAATGCCCCTGAAGATGAAGCAAGAGTTGTTCTTCCAGCTGTTCCAATTGAAGCAAGCAATGCATATTGGGTTGCTGTATAAGTTCTATCAACTAGCAATGATATAAAGGCAACAAAAGCTACTGTAGCAAAGGCTGCGGTAATATCATCAGCTATAACTGCAATAGCAAATAATAATTCAGATTTGCCTGTCCAAGCTAAAAGTGCAAATAGTAAATTTGTTAGAGCCATCAACCCTCCAGCAAAGAACATTGTTTTAATAGTTCCTGCTCTCATTGCCATTATTCCTCCTAACAATGTAAAAACAACAGTTGTAATCCATCCAAGTCCTTTTGAATAAATAGCAATTTGTCCTTTGGAAAATCCAATTTCTTTGTAAAAAACAATAGACATACGTCCAAGAAATGCTTCTCCAATTTTAAACAAGAAAACAAAACCCAAAATACCAATAGCAATCTTAAATCCATTTTTTCTAAAAAAACTAATTATAGGTCCACCAATAGTTCCAGTAATATAAGCAATGAATGAAGTTACTATATTGTTTGATCCTAGTTTTCCTTGTATCAGTTTATCAGTTTCTTTTTGTTTTTTTTGTCTATCAGTTTTTATTGGTTCATGAACAAACATTAAACCAATATTCATTAAAATTATCACAACTCCTAAAACTAAAAATGTAGCTTGCCAATAATCGGCTATACCTATTTTTTCAAAATATTCTGCAGTAAATAAAGCTATAACTCCTCCTAGTTTATATCCTGTCCACCATCCAACCACAGCCATTGCAGCACCAGCTGCCATAGACCTTCCTTCATTGGCATTAATTTGTTCAATTCTTAAAGCGTCAACAGTTATGTCTTGAGTGGCAGATGCTATGGCAATAATTAATCCCACTGTAATTAATAATGCTAAATTTTGAGTTGGGTTTATAGAACTCCAGACTACCAAACTTAATAAAATAGCAACCTGCATTAAAACTATCCATCCTCTTCTATGACCTAGCTTTTTAGTTAAAAAAGGAATTTGAATTCTATCTATTATTGGTGCCCATAAGTAATTGAAAGCATAAACACCAAAAATTAATCCTGCCCATCCTATTGTTGATCTACTCAAACCTTCTTCTTTTAACCAAAGACTCAAACTACTTGCTATCAATACCCATGGAAATCCACTTATTGATCCAAGAAGTAAAATTCTCAACATTCTTACATCTTTGTATACAAGTAAGGATTCTAATAAACTTTGTTTTTTTTCAATCATTAATATTTTCTCCAAAAAGATGGAATAAATAATACTAATACAGCAAACAATTCTAATCTACCTAAAATCATTGAAAAACTTAAAATCCACTTAGAAAAGGCAGATAATTCAGAAAAATTACCATTTGGACCTATGATTTCACCCAAACCAGGACCAACATTTGATATTGATGTTGCGGCAGCAGATATAGCTGTAATAAAGTTTAAGCCATCTATTGACAATAAGGCAGTAACAATAAAAAAAATTAATATGTATAAAAAAATAAATGAAATTATTGATGCCATAAATTTTTCATCAATATTATTTTTTTCGTACTTAACATTAAATATTCCTCTTGGATAAATTATTTTTTTTAATTGGTTGGATATAAATTGATATAAAATTTGTACTCTAAATATTTTTATACCACATGCAGTAGAACCTGCACAGCCACCTATAAACATTAATATTAAAAAATACATTAATGGAAATGAACCCCATTCACTAAAATTTTGTGTTACGTAACCAGTTCCAGTAAGAATAGAAATTGTGTTAAAAACAATTTCTCTTAAATTTATTTGTACTAGGCTTTGATTTTTTATTGATAAATAAATAAACATTAAAAGAATAGAAAAAATAATTATTTTAAAAAAAGTTTTTATCTGTAAATCATTTAAAAATATTTTTTTATCACCATTTAGATATTTAATGTATGAGATAAATGGAATACTTCCTAAAATAATAAATACAATTGATGTTAATTCTATCAGAGCACTATCGAAATAACCAATTGATTCATTATAATTTGAAAAGCCACCAGTTGCTATAGTTGTCATAGAATGAACAATGCTATCAAAATAACCCATTCCAAAAATTTTATAAAATAAAGCACAAGTAATAGTTAAAGATAAATAAACTAAAATTAAACTAATGGAAATTTCCTTAGATTTGGGCAATATTTTTTCTGGAGTATTACTTGTAGAAATCATAAACAATTGCATACCACCTATATTCATAATTGGCATTAAGGTTATTGCCATTACTATAATTCCTATTCCACCTAGCCATTGAAGCATTGCTCTCCATAGTAATATCGCTTTTGGAGTTTCATTCAAATTAGTTATGATAGTAGATCCAGTAGTAGTTATGCCTGACGTACTTTCAAAAAATGCATCTGTAATACTTAATTCTATATTGGAAAATATAAATGGAAGTGAACCAAATATTGCTATACTTAGCCAAGATAGAGCTGTAAGAAGAAACGCTTGAGGTAAAGTTAGTTTTTTGTCGTGATCAAGATTTGATAAAAAAAATAAAACTCCAAATATAATTGTAACTACTACAGAGCCTATGAAACCAGAATCAATCTGATTATAAAAAAATTGAGCCAAAATAGGCACTATCATAGATAGTCCCAAAATAATTTGTAAAATTCCTAATGTAAAAAAAACAGTTTTATAATTGGACATTTTAAATGAACATTATTTTATGGTAAATAAATTTCAACTCTATAAGAATTATTAAAAACGTTATTTTATAAGTTATTTACACTGTTGTGATTAATAAAGCTAACATAGAAAAAACAAATGCCTGGCCTTTTGTAGAAGCAAAAAAAATTCTCAGAGAGAGAAAAAAAAATATAGAAGCTAAAGGAAAAATAGTTCTTCAAACTGGCTATGGTCCAAGTGGACTTCCTCATATAGGAACATTCGGTGAGGTTGCAAGAACTTCTATGCTAGTCAATGCCCTTAACCATCTTACTGATCTTCCGAATGAAATAATAACATTTTCTGATGATATGGATGGTCTAAGAAAGATTCCAGAAAATATTCCTAATTCAGAAAAACTTCAGGAAAATTTGCATAAGCCACTAACCCAAGTTCCAGATCCTTTTGAAAAGTTCAGTAGTTTTGGTGAACATAATAATGAGATGTTAAAAAAATTTTTAAATAATTTTAAATTTAAATATACTTTTAAAAGTTCAACAGAATTATATAAATCTGGTTTCTTCAATCCAACTTTAAAATTAATTTTAGAAAATTACCAAGGAGTAATGGATATAATAATCCCTACACTTGGAAAAGAAAGACAAAAAACTTATTCTCCATTTTTACCAATTTGTCCAGATACAGGTTATGTCTTAGAAATACCAATTATAGAAATAGATACTAAAAATTCTAAAATAGTTTTTGATAATAATGGAAAAAAACTTGAGCAAAGCATATTAGATGGAAATTGTAAATTACAATGGAAAGTTGATTGGGCAATGAGATGGTATGCTCTTGATGTAGATTTTGAAATGTATGGAAAGGATCTTATAGAAAGTGCAATTTTATCGACGAAGATTATAAGATTGCTTGGAAAATCAAATCCATCTGGATTTGCTTATGAATTATTTTTAGATGAAAAAGGAGAGAAGATATCCAAATCGAAAGGAAACGGTATAACCATTGATCAATGGTTAGAATATGCATCACCTGAAAGTTTATCATTATATATGTACCAAAATCCAAAAAGAGCTAAAAAACTTTATAATGAAGTTGTGCCAAAAGCTGTAGATGAATATTTAGACTTTATAGAAAAAGGCAAAAGCCAAAATGAGTTACAAAAATTAATGAACCCAGTCTGGCATGTTCATAACGGAAAAATACCTAATGAAAATCATATTATGTCTTTTTCAATGTTGCTAAATTTAGTTGAAACGAGCAATGCGGACTCAAAAGAATTACTTTGGAAGTTTGTAAAAAAATATAAAAAGGATATTTTGGAAAGCAGTTATCCAATATTTGACAATTTAATTGAGTATGCAATTAAATATTTTAATGATGTAATAAAATCAAAGAAAGTCTACAAAAAACCAAATGAGAATGAAAAAGCTGCATTAGATGCTTTAATTGTAGTTCTTGACAAGTGTAATGACAGTATGAAACCAGAAGATATACAGACGAATATTTATACTGTTGGAAAAGAAAATGGTTACAAAGAAAATCTTAGAGATTGGTTTAAGCTTATTTATGAAGTTGTTTTCGGAGATGAAAATGGACCAAGAATGGGTTTTTTCATAAGCTTTTTTGGAGTGAAAGAAACTAAGGAGTTAATAAAAAATAAATTAAGAAATGTTTAATTTTTTAAGACCATTTATATTTAAATTTAGCCCGGAAGTTGCACATTCTTTAGCAATCAAAGCATTAAAATTAAATAATTTCCCAATAAATAAGATTATAAAAAGCGAAATATTGCAAACTAACTTTTGTGGAAAAAAAATTTCTAGCCCGATAGGTGTTGCGGCCGGATTTGATAAAAATGCAGAAGTTTATAATCCTCTATTTAATCTTGGTTTTAGTTTTGTAGAAGTTGGTACTATTACTCCAAAACCACAGTATGGAAATGCAAAACCTAGAGTATTTAGATTAGAAGAAGATGAAGCTTTAATAAACAGACTTGGATTTAATAACTCTGGATCTGAAGAAATTAGCTCTAGAATATCTAAAGAAAATAAAAAAGGAATTCTTGGAATAAATATAGGACCCAACAAAGATGCTGAAAATAGAATAGAGGATTATATTAATTGTTTTAAGAAATTTCATAGTTTAGCTGATTATATAACAGTAAATATTTCTTCGCCAAACACAGAAAATCTTAGAGATTTTCATAAACATGACGAACTCAGTTCTTTGATAAAAGAACTGAAAAATGAAAAAGTAAAATTAAATTCAAAAATTCCAATTGCAATAAAAGTTTCTCCAGATTTAAATGATAAACAAATTGAAGTTGTTTCAAACATTCTATTAGATCAGGATATAAACATTATTATTGTTTCAAATACCTCAGATAAAAATAGAGATAAATTGAATAATATTAATAAGTTAGAAAAAGGAGGCCTCTCTGGCAAACCTTTATATCATATTTCAAATGACATAATTAGCAAATTTTATAAACTACTTGGCAATAAGATAAAAATAATTGGAGTAGGAGGGGTAGACTCAGGTGAAGCTGCTTTTGAAAAAATTATCAGAGGAGCTAGTCTTGTTCAGCTTTACACTGGTATGGTTTATAAAGGACCAGGTATAGCCTCCTCAATTAGTTCTGAATTAATTAATATATTGAAAAATAAAGGTTTTAAAAATATTTCAGAAGCAGTTGGAACAAAATATTGAACTTGACGCATTAAGATTCAGAACTTATACAGTTTCTTTAATTTATGTCTAAAAAATGTGAACTCACTGGAAAATCTCCTCTCAAAGGTCATAATGTTAGTCACGCTAACAATAAAACTAAAAGAAGGTTTTTACCAAATTTAAAAAAAGTGAATTTTAAAAGCGAAATTTTAAAAAAAAGTTTAAAACTTACAGTTTCAAATGCTGGCGTTAGATCTGTTGATAAAAAAGGTAGTTTTGACGAATTTATAAAATCTACAAAATCAAAATATTTATCACCAAGATTAAAAAAATTAAAAAAATCATTAATTAGCAAACTGGTTTAATGGATAACAAATTTCTTTTACTCTCATTTTTTATGGGAGTTGTTGTTTTATCCTCAAATTTTCTAGTTCAATTTCCAGTAAATCATTATGGACTAAATGAAATATTAACATATGGAGCTTTTAGTTATCCTGTAGCTTTTTTAATAACAGATCTAGCAAACAGAACTTATGGAAAAAATATTGCTCAAAAAATAGTTTATTTAGGTTTCATAATTGGAATTTTATTTACTTTATTTTTTTCAACAAATTTTGCCGATCTAATATCAATAAGAATTGCTATTGGTTCAGCTTCAGCTTTTTTAGTTGCTCAATTACTAGATGTTCAAATCTTTGATAAGTTAAGAAAAAATATTTGGTATGTTGCTCCAATTATATCTTCATCAATAGGATCTATAGTTGATACATTTTTATTTTTTTCTATAGCTTTTGCTGGAACAGATTTTCCTTGGATAACCCTTTCCTTAGGAGATCTCGCAGTCAAACTTTTTGTAGCTTTGGTTATGCTTATACCATTTAGATTATTACTAAATACTTTTAAGCCTGTAGCTTAATAAAGAAATTTATAGGACAAAATTTTATAAGCTAATTTTGCAACAAGAAAATTATATGAATTAAAACCTTTTATTGGGGCAAGTTCATTAATATCGGCTCCAACAACTTTTGAATTTTTCATTGCAATTTTGATTATCTCTAAAGTTTCATCCCATAATAAGCCACCTGGTTCTGGTGTTCCAGTTGCTGGCATAATACTACTATCAAACCCATCTATATCGAAGGTTAAATAAACTGTTTTATTTTTTACTAATTTTTTGAATGAATTTAAATTCCACTTTTTTTTATCTTTAGCCCAAAAAATTTTAATTCTATTAGAATTTTTTTTAAGATAAGAAATTTCATTTTTAGAAATATTTCTTATTCCAAAAGATATTACTGATACATTTTTATAGTCCAAACATCTTCTTATTGCAGATGCGTGTGAATATTTTTCACCACCATAACTGTCCCTCAAATCTGCATGGGCATCAAAATGCAACAAGCATAATTTTTTATATTTCTTAGCAAAAGGAGCAATACACCCAGGTGTGATTGAATGTTCACCACCAAATGTTAATGGGAACAAATTTTTACTTAAAATTTCTTCGTTTACTTTTGACATTTTATTAAGAGCCTTATTAATATTTTTATCAATCTTAAATGGCTTAAGTGTTTTAATTCCAATCTTTTTATATGGTTCACAACTTAATTCTTCATCATAAAGTTCAACTTGATGAGAGGCTTTAATTATTTCTTTTGGTCCATTTTTAGTGCCTCCACCATAGCTTACAGTTTTTTCCAAACCAAAAGGAACTACAACAACTTTTTCCTTAATTGAAAATTTATTATCAATTCCTAAAAAACCCTGTTTGTTAGATAAATAATTCAATTTTTAACCAAATATTTTTGAGAAGTTTTTTCTATCTCTATTTTTCCACTCACCTTTATGATAAGCATCACTTGCTATCAGGGGCAATACTGTAGTTGCTTCAGCAAATACCATCTGTTCTTTTGTTACATCAACTTTACCCCATGAACTTGCTTCTTTAAGGGTTGAGCTACTACAAGCCCCATCTCTAGAATCTGCAACTGTAATTTGCACTGCATATTTGTGCATATCAACATTTTTTCCAAGTAGTTCTGCACAAATTACTGTATCTTGAATGAAATTTTTAGGAACACCACCGCCAATCATAAATAAACCTGAATTTTTAGATTTTATTTTTATTTCAGTCAATTCTCTAAATTCTCTAATTGAGTCTATAGTAATATGTTTTTTTGGATTTCTTTCTTGATGCATCACTAAACCAAATCCAGCACTAGAGTCTGTAAATGCAGGACAAAAAATTGGAACATTATTGTCATAAGCCATTTCAATTAACGAACCTTTTTTCTTCGCCTTAGTTTTTAAATATTTTCCAATTTCAAAAATAAATTCTCTAGAGGTATAACTTCTTGGTTCAAGTTTATCAGCAATTTCTCCTATTGTTTTGTCACACATTTGAAGTTGATCCTCGTCAATGTAAGTATCATATATTCGATCTATATAATTTTCCCTTAATTCAATATCATCTTGAAATTGAGAACCTTGATAATGCTTAAAACCTAGTGCTTCAAAAAAATCCATATCTATTATTGATGCTCCAGTAGCTACTATTGCATCAACCATATTATATTTAACTAAATCTCTATAAATATGCATACATCCAGCAGCAGATGTAGAACCTGCTAAAGTTAAAAAAATTGAACAATCTTTGTCTTTAAGCATTTCATTAAAAATAATAGCTGCATTTGCAGTTTCTCTAGAAACAAAAGACATTTTTTCCATTGATGAAATGATTTCTCTCGAGTCAAATTTAGTTATGTCTATATGCTCAATCTCCTTACTTAAAAGGTCCTTTTTTCTGTTATTGGAGAAATTCTTATTTTCTGACATTAAGCAACAAGAAACTGATTTTTAGCTTCTTTGCCATACATCGTCATTATTGGATTATCTTCAACTTCAAAAATATTATTTGAAAATAATCCGTTGAAGTCAGTTCTAAAAGTCAAACCATATGCTCCAAGTTGACCCAATTCAATATAATCATTTTCTTTTATATTGTTTGGTAAGATAAATGGTCCCTTCATATAATCCATGCTATCACATGTAGGACCATAGAAATCAAACGATGTTAATTTCTTTGAAATAACTTTTCCATTTTTAATCAGTCTTGATGGATAGACAATATTTGGAACTCCAGCATCAAAAAGAGTTCCATATGTTCCATCGTTAATATACAGTTTTTGTTTTTTTCTCAAATTTACCCTTACAATTGTTGATCCACTTTCTGCAACAATAGCTCGACCAGGCTCACAAATAATTTCCGGAACTTTCCTTAATTTTAAATTTGCTAGTGCATTTTTAATTTCTTCAAAATAACAATCTAAAGATTGAGGTATCAAATCAGGATATATAGTTGGAAAACCTCCACCTATATTAATTATATCAGGTATAATTTTTGTTCTTTTTATAATATTTCCAATTTCAGCTATACCTTTGGCATAAGATATAGGATGCATACATTGTGAACCAACATGAAAGCTTAATCCAATTTTCCTTGCATATTGTTTAGTCAGTCTCAGCAAACCAGAAGCTTCTGTGCTAATTGCTCCGAATTTTTTCGACAAGTCTATTTCTGCATGTTCGTTTGAAACTGCCACTCTTACAAATAAATCTAGATCTTTAGCATGATTTGTACTTTCTATTATTTTAATTAACTCATCTTTGGTATCTAAAGAAAATGCTCTGATGCCGTGTTTAAAATATGCTTCACTAATATTTTCCCTACTTTTTACTGTATGCATGTAAGAACAATTAGCTTTGGGGTCAATTTTTTTTATTGCTTCAATTTCTTTAATTGATGCTATATCGAAATTGTTAATTCCACTTTCTATAATTGTTTTAAGCACGATAGGGTTTGGATTAGTTTTTACCGCATACAAAATTTTTCCTGGGAATTTATCCTTAAAATATTTAGAAGATATCTTTACAGAATTTCTTCTAATACAATAAACCGGCTCTGTTGGTTTCAGTTGTTTTATTAGTTCATCAACTGAATTAAATTTTTCCATTTATTACCTCAAAAAAAATTTAACAAAAAAAACCGCATAACTAGTATGCAATTTCTATATAAAACCAGCATTTATGGGATATACTTACTAAAGTAAAGCAAATAATATCATTGAAATAAAAAAAATAATTTCCATATACGTATATATGAACGATGGTCAAAATTTAAAAAAAATAAGTGAATTTAAGGATAATTCGCTACTTATAGTTGATGACGATAATCCATTTAGAGAAAGATTGTCTAGAGCAATGGAAAAAAAGGGCTTTCAAGTTTCTCAAGCAGAAAGTGTAAAAAATGGGATAGAGTCTATAAAATCAAAAAAACCAGCTTTTGCGGTTGTTGATTTGAGATTAAATGATGGAAATGGACTTCAGGTTGTAAAAGAGATTCAATTAAACAATCCAGATAGCAGAATAGTAATGTTAACTGGTTATGGAAACATACCAACAGCTGTTGCTGCAATTAAAGAAGGGGCAATAGATTATTTAGCAAAACCTGCTGATGCAGATGATGTTGAAAAAGCTCTTTTAGCAGATCCAAATAAAAAAGCTTCACCACCAGAAAATCCTATGTCAGCTGACAGAGTGAAATGGGAACATATTCACAGAGTTTTTGAGCTATGTAATAGAAATGTATCAGAAACTGCTAGACGTTTAAAAATGCATAGAAGAACTCTACAAAGAATTCTGTCGAAAAGGTCTCCTAAATAAATTTTCTTAACTTAATAATTTTACTTAACAATAAAGTTAGTAATAAAATTTTAAATAATTCAGCTAATAAGAAAGGAAACACGCCTAATTGAAGAATTGGTTTGTCCCAACCAATTAAAGTTCCTAACCATAATATTCCAAAAATATAAATAATTGATGTTGAAGTTAAAATTTTTAAAAAATTAATTAAATAATTTGAAGTATATTTAAAATACCCTGCAAGAAAACATGCAAATATAAATCCAATTAAATAACCCATTGTTGGTCCTACAAAATAAGCTATACCTATTCCTTTTTCTGGAGAATTAGAAAATACTGGTAAACCTGCAATACCTTCTAACAAATATAAAATAATTGTTGTTACTCCTACTTTATAACCAAAAGAAATACCTAAAAATAATACAACAAAAGTTTGCATTGTCATTGGTACTGGATAAAAAGGAATTTTTATTTTTGCTGAAATGGTTAATAAAATTGAACCTAAAATAGAAATTAAAAAAATTTTAATTAATTTGTTGTTTGATATTGTTTTTACAAGTTCCATTTATTGTATTTTACACTTTTAAAATAATTAATCTAGTTTTTTGTTAACCTTAAAAATACATCTTCTAGATCACCATCATCTGTAGAAATATCGAATATTTTTATATTTTGAGCAATTAAATAATTAATTATTTGGTCAATATTAATTTTGCTTTTTTCATAAGAAACACACAATTTGTTTTCTTCATTAGAAATAATTTTTAATGATTTTAAATTATTTTCATTAATATTTGCTTTTTTATCAGTAATAAAATTGACAACCTTTGTCTGAATTTTATTTAAAAGATTTTTTGTTGTATCTAAAGCCACTAATTTACCATGACTTAAAATTCCAATTCTATCACACATTTTTTCTGCTTCTTCCAAATAATGAGTTGTAAGTATAATAGTTACACCTTTATCATTCAATGATCTTACATTTTCCCAAAGTTTTTGCCTTAGGTCTACGTCAACCCCAGCTGTTGGTTCGTCTAATATTATTACAGGTGGTTGATGAACCATAGCTTTTGCCACCATTAACCTTCTTTTCATTCCACCAGATAAACTTCTTGAATAACTATTTGATTGATTTTCTAAAGACACTAATTTTAAAATTGTATCTGTTATCCTATCTTTTTTTTTAACACCATATAATCCTGCCTGTAATTCTAGTAGCTCTCTAGGCCTAAAAAAGGGGTCTACGTTTACTTCTTGAGGAACTATTCCAATAGAAGCTCTTGCTTGTCTAGGATTCTTATCTAAATCAAAGCCCCAAACATTTACTTTACCTTCACTTTTAATAACAGATCCTCCAAGTATATTAATAAATGTGCTTTTGCCAGCTCCGTTAGGACCAAGTAATCCAAAAATTTCACCCTCTTTCACTTCTAAGTTTAAACTTTTTAAGGCTTCAACAACGTTTGACCCTTTTTTTGAATAAGTTTTTTTTAAGTTTTTAACATCTACAACGTTTTTTTTTTCCATATATGCTTATACATTTATAACATTGAGAGAAATAAGATAATATTATTATTATGAGCAATATAAAAAAAACTGATCATTTTTATTTAATAGACGGGTCAGGATATATATTTAGAGCTTATTATGCTTTACCACCATTGACTAGAAAAAGCGATGGACTTCCAACGGGTGCAGTGAGTGGATTTTGTAGTATGCTCTTCAAACTTTTAGAAGATTCAAAATCAGATATCAACTTGCAAAAACCAACTCATTTTGCTGTAATCTTTGATTCAGCTAGGCAAACTTTTAGAAATAAAATTTACAGTGATTATAAAGCAAATAGATCAGAAGCTCCTGATGATTTGGCCCCTCAGTTTGAGTATATTAGAAAATCTGTATTAGCTTTTAACTTACCCTCAGTTGATCTTCCAAACTATGAGGCAGATGATTTAATTGCAACCTATGTAGAAAAAATTCTTAAAAAAGGAGCAAAAGTTACAATAGTCTCTTCAGATAAAGATTTGATGCAACTTTACAAAAAAGGCGTTCGAATTTTTGATCCTATGAAGAATAAATTTATTTCAGAGGATGATATAATAAATAAATTTGGAGTTGATGCCTCAAAAGTAATTGATGTTCAATCTCTTGCAGGAGATAGTAGTGACAATGTTCCGGGAGTTCCAGGAATAGGTGTAAAAACTGCTGCTGAATTAATTAATAAATATGGAACTTTAGAAAAACTCTTAAAATCTGCTCACGAAATTAAACAAAACAAAAGAAGAGAAACACTTATAGAAAATAAAGACAAGGCACTGATAAGTAAGCAACTTGTTACGTTGAAACATGACTCCCCAATAAAAATAGATTTAAGTGAGTTTATTTTAAAAGATATAGATAAAGATAAATTATATAAATTTTTAAGAGAAATGGAATTTAATAGATTATTAAGTTCAGCAATTTCAGTATATGGTGAACCTGAATTATCAACCTCAGCTCCAGCAACAAAAGTGTTAGAAAAGCAAAAACCGATTAATAATAAAAATTATTATTTAATCACAGATGCAAAACAAATAGATGAATGGGTCCGGGAAGCAGAAGAAACAGGTGAAGTTGCTGTTGATACAGAAACAAGTTCTTTAGACCCTCATCAAGCTGATTTAGTTGGAATTTCGCTTTGTTCAAAAATTGGCAAAGCTTGTTATATCCCAATTGGTCATAATTCTTCAAAATGTATTAATAAAGATATTGTTATAAAAAAACTAAAGCCACTAATGGAAGATCCAAGTGTTAAAAAAATTGGTCAGAATATAAAATTTGATTTTATAATTTTATTCAAAAATGGAATAAATATTTCCTCAATGGAGGATACCATGCTGATGTCATATGTTTTAGATGCAGGAAAAAATAGACACAATATGGATACATTATCAGAAATTCATTTAGGTCATAAAACTATTTCATTTAAAGAGATTGTTGGTGCTGGAAAAAAACAAATAAATTTTAGCGAAGTTGAGATTGATAAGGCCAAAGATTACGCTGCAGAAGATGCAGATATTACTTTTAGATTATATAAAAAATTTATTAAAAATTTAAAATTAGAAAAGATGATTAATATTTATGAGATATTTGAAAAGCCATTAATAAAAATTCTTGCGTTTATGGAAATGGAAGGAGTTGAAGTAGATAGTAAATTTTTAAAATCACTATCTTTAAAATTTGAAAAAAAAATTAAAAATTTAGAAATAGAAGTTTTCAAAATTTCTAAAAAAGAATTTAATATTGCTTCTCCAAAACAATTAGGAGAAATAATCTATAATGATCTTAAGATTGCAGGATTAAAAAAAACTAAAAAAGGAAGCTTTGCAACAAGTGCTAGTGTTTTAGAGGATTTAGCTTTTAAAGGACATAAATTTCCAAAGTTAGTTTTAGATTGGAGACAGGTTTCAAAATTAAAGAATACCTATTCAGATTCATTGCCAGAGCATATTAATCCACAAACTAAAAGAGTGCATACATCATTTTTATTAGCAGCCACTACAACGGGTAGGTTGGCATCAAGTGATCCTAATTTGCAAAATATTCCTATAAAATCAGAAGATGGCAAAGATATTAGAAAAGCTTTTACTGCTAAAAAAAATCACTTATTAATATCTGCTGACTATAATCAAATTGAAATGAGAATTTTAGCAGATCTCGCTGAAGTTAAAGAACTCAAAAAAGCTTTTAAAAATAATGAGGATATACATTCTTTAACAGCAAGTCAGATTTTTAATATTGATATAAAAAAAGTTGATCAAGATCATCGAAGAAAAGCTAAAGCAATAAATTTTGGGATCATTTATGGCATCTCACAGTACGGCTTAGCAAAACAGATTAATGTTTCTAATTATGAAGCAGAAGAATTTTTAAACGCATATTTTGCTAAATTTCCTGAGATTAAAGTTTATATGGATAATACAATTAAATTTTGTAGAAAAAGTGGATATGTAAATAATATTTTTGGAAGAAGATCTCATTTTAATGGAATAAATGATAAAAACTTTAATGTAAGAAACTTTCAAGAACGTGCAGCAATTAATGCACCAATTCAAGGATCTGCATCAGAAATTATGCGATTAGCAATGATTAGATTAGAAAAAAAATTAATAGATAAAAAAAATACAAAATCAAAAATGTTATTACAAATTCACGATGAATTAATATTTGAAGTTCCAAAAGGTGATGAAAAAACAATGATTAAGATCATCAAAGAAGAAATGATGAGTGTAGCTAAAAGTGATTATTATTCTTTTTCTATACCTTTAACGGTAGACGTTAATGTTGGTGATAATTGGGGAATGCTTCATTAATTTAATTAGATTGCCCAAATTAGAACAATTTAGTATTTTTATAATTATTTATGAATCACACAATTGCTTTAGTAGACGATGATAGAAATATACTGACTAGTTTGAGTATTGCACTTGAAAAGGAAGGTTTTAATATTCAAACTTACTTAGATGGAGAAAGCGCATTAATTGGTTTATCGAGGACACCTCCAGATTTAGCAGTTATAGATATTAAAATGCCAAGAATGGATGGAGAAGAATTACTAAAAAAATTAAGAAAAAAAACTTCAATGCCTGTAATTTTTTTAACTTCTAAAGATGAAGAGGTTGATGAGTTACTTGGTTTAAAACTAGGTGCAGATGACTTTGTAAAAAAATCTGGAGGTTTTTCAACAAAAGTACTGATCGAAAGAATAAGAGTTCAACTAAGAAAAAAAAATAATAATTTAGAAGAAGTTAAAAATATAATTTCGCATGGTAAATTAAAGCTAGACCCTTCACAACTTGAATGTGAATGGGATGGAAAGCAGCTTCCAGATAAATTAACAACAACTGAGTTTTTGATAGTAAAAGAGTTAGCTAAAAGACCTGGTATAATTAAAGAGAGATCTCAATTAATGGATGTTGCCTATAGAGAGGATACAGACATCGAAGATAGAACTATTGATAGTCATGTAAAAAGAATTAGAAAAAAATTTAAAAAAGTAGATAATAATTTTTCTGCAATTGAAACAAGATATGGAAGTGGATATCGTTGGAATGTTAAATAATGCTAAGTATTTTTTTAAAAAATTTATCAATTTTAAAAAAATTTTTATTTATTAATGTTCTCGTATTTTTAATTATTGGAATATTAACTTTTTTTTATTTAAACAGCATCAAACCATCTATTATTAAAGATAAAACTTCCAATCATATTGAAATATTAAATAACACAATAGAAAATATAAATAGGTTAAATGTAAACTTTAATGAATTTGATATAAAAAATTTTTTATTTTCAACTAGATTTCTTTTTCAGAATTTAGATAGGGTTCAAATTTTTGATAATGAATTTGAATTAATTGGAGATACTGATACTTTAAATTTAGACCCTAGGGCTTTTTCTCAAAAGCTTGAAGTTATAGAAATGAATGATCTTAATGAAGATAAAATAAAAAAGGAAAAAGAAAAAAAAAACATATCAGATAAAAAAAACGAATTTATTAATTTAAAATTAAAAAATTATTCAAACTCAAAAGATTTTGGTAAGCCATTTTCTTTTACAGAAGAGACTTATAACCAGTTTTTGTTAATAACAATAAAAAATGTATTCTCTAAAAATAAAAATATTGGATATTTGGCAATTATTGAAAATGCTAATGATATAAAAGTTGCCATAAATGAAAGAAAAAATTTTATAATTAGGACTGCAATATTGGTAGTTATAGTTATTTTTATATTTTCTTTTGTTTTAAATAGATATTTTTTAAAACCTATAAAAAATCTTGTTTCGTTTACAAAAATTATAAAAGATGAAAGTGATGAAAAATCAAATATTGAAAATATTATGAAAAGAAATGACGAATTAGGAGTACTTTCTAATTCTCTAGATGAAATGACAAATGAACTTAAAAAAAGAATAGCTACTGCTGAGAACTATTCTACAGATTTACTTCATGAAATTAGAAATCCTTTAGCGTCATTAAAAAGTGCTTCAGAAATAATTTCTGAAACAGAAAATAAAGAACTTAGAAATAAATTAATTGGAATTGTCTCTCATGATGTTGAGAGAATTGAAAGATTAATTACTGATTACTCTCAGATGTTGAAAGATGAAGCGGCAATTTCATCTGAAAGAATGAAAAAAATAGATTTAGTTGGTATTGCAAAATCTGTTGTGGATGAATTTAATAGCATTTATGAATCTAAAAGATCAATTGGTATTAAATTAAAAACTAATGGCGCCAATGAATACAATATTCTTGGTATTGAAAATAGAATTGAGCAAATAATTGCAAATCTTTTAGAAAATTCGATTTCTTTTAGTGAAAATAATCAAGAAATAATTGTTGAAATAAACCAAAAGCAAAATGATAAAGTATCATTTGCCGTTATTGATGAAGGAATAGGTTTTAGTGAAAAAAATACAGATAAGATTTTTAATAGATTTTATAGCAATAGACCTGAAAAATTCGGAGAACATTCTGGCTTAGGTTTAAATATAGTTAAAAACCTAGTTGAGCTTCATAATGGTGAAATAATAGCTTCAAATAATAAAAATAAAGGTGCAAAAGTTGAAATTATCTTGCCCGCGATTTAATGATAAGTTGATTATTTTTTATAAAATTGTTAGAAAGCCGTTTTTACCTGAAAGGATTATCAAAATATGAGTGATTATAAAGTTAAAGATATAAACGAAGCAGAATTTGGAAGAAAAGAAATCTCTTTGGCAGAGACTGAAATGCCTGGATTAATGGCTTTAAGAAAAGAATATAAAGGAAAAAATCCCCTTAAAGGAGCAAAAATCCTAGGTTGTTTACACATGACAATTCAAACAGCAGTTTTAATTGAAACTTTAGTCGATCTTGGTGCTGAAGTAAGGTGGTCTTCATGTAATATATTTTCTACTCAAGATCATGCTGCAGCAGCAATAGCAAAAGCTGGGATTCCTGTATTTGCATGGAAAGGCGAGACTGAAGAGGAATATTGGTGGTGTGTAAAACAGACAATTGAAGGTAAAAAAGATTGGAAACCTAATATGATTTTAGATGATGGTGGTGATTTAACTGCCCTTATGCATAAAGATTATAAAGATTTATTAAAAGATATAAAAGGTTTAAGTGAAGAGACAACAACTGGAGTTTTAGCTCTAAAAAAAATGGAAGAGCAAGGAACATTGTTAGTACCCGCTATTAATGTAAACGACTCAGTTACAAAATCAAAATTTGATAATTTATATGGATGTAGAGAAAGTTTAGTTGATGGAATTAAAAGAGCAACAGATGTTATGATGTCAGGAAAAGTTGCGATTGTTGCTGGTTTCGGGGATGTTGGAAAAGGAAGCGCAGCATCTTTGCGTCAAAGTGGAGCCAGAGTAATGGTTACAGAAACAGACCCAATATGTGCACTTCAAGCCGCAATGGAAGGTTATGAAGTTGTATTGATGGACGAGATGATTGGAGAAGCAGATATTGTTGTTACTGCTACTGGAAATAAAGATATAGTAACAGCAGATCACATGAGAGCTATGAAGGATAGATCAATCTTATGTAATATTGGACACTTCGATAATGAAATACAAGTAGAAGCGCTAAAAAATTATAAATGGGACGAAATTAAACCACAGGTTCACGAAATTACATTCCCAGATAATAAAAGACTTATTTTATTAGCAGAAGGAAGACTTGTAAATTTAGGATGTGCAACTGGGCATCCAAGCTTTGTTATGAGTGCATCATTTACTAATCAGGTTACAGCACAAATAGAATTATGGAATAATTCTGAAAAGTATGAGAACAAAGTTTACGTTTTGCCAAAACATCTTGATGAGAAAGTGGCAAGACTACATTTAGAAAAAGTTGGAGCTAAACTTACACAGCTATCAAAAGATCAGGCTGATTATATTAGTGTAAAAACAGAAGGACCTTATAAACCAGATGCTTATCGCTACTAAGAGTAGCAGAATAAATATTTCGGAAGAAAAAAAAACAAAAGCTATAGCAAAAATATTTGCAAAAAATATCAAAGCTGGCGATGTATTATTTTTTAAAGGTGAGTTAGGAGTAGGAAAAACAACTTTTATAAAATATTTAATTAATTTTTTACAAGAAGATAAAAAATATCCAATTACCGAAATACCCAGTCCCACTTTTAACTTGGTAAATGAATATCAGATAGGCTCATTAATTTTAAAACATTATGATCTTTACAGAATCAATAATGAAAAAGAATTAAATAGTATTGGTATTTTTGAATATAATTCTGAACAAATAACATTAATTGAATGGCCAGACATAATTAAACAAAATAAAATAAAAAATATAATCAATTTACATTTTGAATATGACGAAGATTATAATAATAGATTTCTTAATATTTCATCAGATAATAAAATTATTTTTTTAGATGAACTTTAATAAATTAAAAAAATTGTCAGGAGATGCATCATTTAGATCTTTTTATAGAAAAAAAAATTTTAATTATTCATCAGTATTAGTTTATTCTAAAAAACAAAAGAAAAGCAATTTGCTTATTTATGATGCAATAAATAATCTTTTAACAAAAAAAAATTTGTTAGCTCCCAAGTTGATAAATCATAATTATTATAAAAATTATATAGAATTAGAAGATTTTGGAAATTTGACAATTTTTCAAATGTTTAAAAAAAAAAAAATAAATCAACTTTTTTATTATAAAAAAATTCTTCTATTACTTAATAAAATTCAAAAAATAAAGACAACAAAAATAAAAACATTTTTAGATACTGAATATAAAATTCCAAATTATTCTAAGAAAAAATTAGCTAGTGAAGCAAATTTATTTCTACAATGGTATTTGCCTAAATTTATAAAAGGTAAAAAAAAAAATATAGAAAAAAAGAAAATAATAAAGATTTTTAAAAATTTACTTAATAAATTAATTTACAAAAAAAAAGTCTTTGTTCATCGAGATTTTCATATTTCAAATATAATGATAACCAAAAAAGGTTTTGGATTAATTGATAGCCAAGATGCGGTTTTTGGCAACATAGCATATGATCTTGCATCATTGATTGATGATGTCCGAGTTAGAACAAAAGATAGCTTGAAAGATAAAATTTTTAATGAGTTCATCAAAAAAAATAAGCAATTAGATAGGAGGAAATTTAAAAATGATTTCGAAATATTATCAGTTTTACGAAACTTTAAAATTATAGGAATTTTTTCAAGACTTTCTAAAAGAGATAAAAAACATCAATACTTAAAACTAATACCATATGCATGGAAATTAATAGAAAATAGAATTAATAATAATATAAAGTTCAGTGATTTAAAAACTTGTATAGATAAAAATTTTCCAAAAAAAGTTAGAAATTATGAAAATTAGAACAGCTTTAATATTATGTGCAGGTTACGGAAAAAGACTTCAACCAATAACCAATGATATTCCTAAACCATTACTAAAAATTAAAAATACAAATCTATTAGATAATGCTTTAAATTTTGTCCAATCTCTTGGAATAAGTAATATAAAAATAAATACTTTTTATTTAAGTGAAAAAATTCAAAATTTTATTGAAAGTAAAAACTATCACTTAAATATAGATGTGGTAAGCGATGGTGAAAAAATATTAGATACTGGTGGTGGAATATTTAATTTAATAAAGCAATCAGAAGATGAAGATTTTTTAATTTTAAATCCAGATACTTTGTGGAATTCAAATTATATTAATACCTTTAATAAAATGGAAAAATATTATTTCAAAAATAATGTAAAAAATTTGTTAATGGTAGTAAATAAGAATAAAAGTTTTGACAATAGGTTTAAGGGAGATTTTAGTCTAAATAAAAATAAATTATCCAAAGGAATAAAAAATGAATTTATTTATACAGGCTGTCAAATATTAAACAAAAAAGTATTTCAAAAAATAAATAGTAATATTTTCCCAATTTATGAAATTTGGAACGATTTAATTAATAATAAAGAATTATATGGATATGAAAGTTTAACCGAATTTATACACCTAACAGATATCGAGATATTTAAAAAATTAAATTAACCAAACTTAATTAAATTTTTTGCTCTTTCTTTATCCAAATATTTTGCATTTAGTAACTTATTATTTTCATCGAATTTCAAAATTAAGGGATTTCCTGTTGGAATTTCTAATTTTGAGATTTCTTCATTACTTATATCAAACAAATATTTGCATAGTGATCTAATTGAATTACCATGAGCTGAAATGATAACATTTTCACTTAATTTTTTTTCTATTTTTTCCTTAAAAAATGGAATTACTCTTTCATAAGTATTTTTTAATGACTCAGTATCAGGTATTTTTTCGTTTGGTATGTTTTTATAAATTTCAATATTTAATGGATGATATGGATTATTTTTACTTAATGGCTCAGGTGAAATATCCCAAGATCTTCTAAAAATTTGAACTTGTTCTTCGCCCAATTTTTTTCTCATCTCATCTTTATTCAAACCTGTTAAAGAACCATAATGTCTTTCATTTAATTCCCAAGCTTTTATAATTTTGTCATCTTTTATTCTCATAGTATTTAAAATGAGTTTTAAAGTATTTATTGCTCTTTTTTGATAAGACGTAAAAAAATGATTAATATTAATATTAAGTTCTTTGAGTGATTCACCAGCTTTACAGGCTTCTAACTTTCCTTTTGGAGCTAAATCTACATCTACCCAGCCCGTAAATCTATTTTCCAAATTCCATTCGCTTTGGCCGTGTCTAACTAGTATTAAGTGACTCATGATTATTTTTTTAATATAGAGTAATTATGAGATTCTTAAAGCTATCATTTTATTTTTCAAATTTAGTTTTATTTATCTTTTATCTTTATCCTGGAAGTATTTTTGGTTGTTTTTTATATAATGATTGCAATACTCAGCCACAATTAACTAGAGATTTTACATTAGACTATATAATTATTTCATCTAATCATGTGTATGTTTTTGCAATATTTTCTTTTTTAGGAATATTATCTTTTAAAGAATATTTAAAAAAAATATTGTACTACTTATTTTCAGTCTCTGTATTTTTAGAGATGTTTCATATTATTATTCCAAATAGAGGTTTTGAATTAGCAGATTTACTTGGCAATGTATTAGGGGTAATATTGTCTTTAATTTTATATAAATTATTTACTTTTAGGAGATCAAAATGAGTTCATTCGATGAAAGAGAAAAAGGTTTTGAAAAAAAATTTGCTCATGACGAAGAATTACAATTTAAAGTCAGCGCTCGTAGAAATAAATATATTGGTGAATGGGCTTCAAAAATTTTAGGCTATAACTCTGATCAGGAAAAAGAATATATTCAATCAGTAATTAAAGCAGATTTTGCCGAAGCAGGTGATGAGGATGTTTTTAGAAAGGTAAAAGAAGACTTAAAAAATCATAACATATCAGATGAAGACATTCGAAAAAAAATGGACGAGCTTAATGAAAAAGCTAAGTCTGACTTTAATTAGCCTTGTTATAATAATTTTATTTTCTTTCTCCTTTTCTTATAGTGATGAAAAGAATATCACTAAAGGAAAAGCTATTGTCGTAGACGGAGATACTGTAAAGATTAATGGAAAAAAAATTCGATTTGGTGGAATAGATGCCCCAGAAAGTTATTATAGAGGAAAAAAACAAACTTGCATTGAAGATAATAAGAAAGTTTTTTGTGGGCAAATATCTAAAGATAAGTTGATAGAAAAAATTGGAACTAATTTTGTAAATTGCAAAATTGAAAAAAATAAAGACATATACAAAAGATTAGTAGGTGAGTGTTTTATAAAAGAGGAGAGTTTATCTGTTTTTATGGTAAGAAATGGTTATGCTTTTGATTGGCCCTACTATTCGAAAAGAAAATTTGCAAACGATCAAGAATATGCAAAGATGAATAAATTGGGTATTTGGAATATGAATTTTGAGTATCCTTGGATATGGAGAAAAAAAGTTAGAGAAAAAAAATGAAAAAATTTTTATTATCTATATTTTTCTTAATTTCTGCCTGCTCATCTATACCACAAAATACTGCTGATGGTTGTTCGATATTTTCAGAAAGATATCTTTGGTATAAGCATGCTGTAAAAACGGAAAAAAAATGGGGAACTCCTATTTATTTGCAATTAGCTATAATTAAAATGGAGTCAGATTTTGATTGGTTAGCAAAGCCTCCAAGACAAAAATTATTCAAAGTTGTTCCATATAAAAGACCATCAAGCTCTTTTGGTTATTCTCAGGCGGTAAAAGGAACTTGGAAACAGTATAAAGAAGAAACTGGAAATAAATTAGCAACAAGAACGAGATTTAAAGACAGTGTTGATTTTATTGGCTGGTATACAAGCAAAACTGAAAAAATCCTTAAAATTTCCAAAAAAGATGCCTTTAAACAATACATTGCGTATCATGAGGGTTGGGGAAATTATAAAAATTATAAAAAAAATCAAAAAATTATAATGTTAGCAAAAAAAGTTGAAAATCAATCTAATAAATACAAAAGTCAACTTGCCAAATGTAGTAAATCTTTAACAACCAGAAAATATATTATCTTTTAATTTAATTGTTTTTTTAACTCAATATCTACAGCATCAATGCGTTTAGTATTTTTAGCAAGAGCTAAATACATTGTAGGAGTTACATACAAAGTAAAGAAAGTTGAAATGATCATTCCGCCTAAAATTGTAGAACCAACAGCTAATCTTGATCCTTCACCAGCTCCAGGACCAATATTTCCAATCACTAGTGGAAGCATTGCTATCATTGTACTTAGAGAAGTCATTATAATTGGTCTAATTCTAAGCTGACAAGCTTTTATCAAAGCATCTTGGATTTTAACTCCAGTTGTTCTTATCTGGTTAGTATAATCTACAATTAAAATACTATTTTTTGTTGAAATACCAATTAGAATAATTAAAGCAATTTGTGAAAATATATTAACTGAACTATTTAAAAGTAAAATAAAAACTAACCCTCCAAACACAGCAAGTGGAACTGTTAAGATAATTATAAATGGGTGAACAAAAGAATTAAATGTTGCTGCCATTACTAAGTAGGCAGTTAATAGTGCAAGTGCAAAAATTAAATATATTTCATTTGTTGTTTCTTTTAATTCTTCTGATTTTCCTTTCCATGTAATCTGATTTTGAGGAGCAACTCTAATCATAACATCTTCCAGGTATTTTATTGCTTCTGTTAATGTATAATCCTCAGAAAGTGCTGCTGAAATAGTAATAGCTCTCTGACGATTATATCTTGGTAATGCTTCTGCGGTTCCTTTTTCTTCAAACTCTACAATACTTGCAACAGAAACTAGCTTACCTGTAGTTTCAGATCTAACAAAAATTTTTGATAACCCATCTTTGTCTCTTCTATCAGCTAAATATTGTTGTAATATTATTGGATATTCTCTTCCTTCTTTACTAAAAGAAGTTACTCTTTTTCCACCATATAAAGTCTCAAGAGTTCTTCCAATATTTTCGGTAGATACACCCAAATCATTAGCTCGATTTTTATTTGTGATTAATTTAACTTCGGGTTTATTTTTTGTGTAATCACTGTCTATTCGAAACATATTTCTGTTTTTTCTAAGTTCTCTTAAAACATTACTTTTGATTTCTTCAAGTTCTTCATAACTAGATCCATAAATAACCATTTGTACTGGTTTGTTATAACTTGAAACTCTTATTCCTTGAGGAGATATTGGGAAAGCAAAAGTTTCAGGGACTGAAACTACTTGTCCAATTGCTTCTCTAAGAACAGTTTGGCTACTTTTTTCTCTGTTTTTCCACTCGTCTAGTAAAGCAATTATTATAAATGTATTATAGGTAGTTGCAGATCTGCCAAAACCTGGAACTCTCATTATTAGTCTTTCATATGGGCTATCATCTGCTTGCAGTAGCCTCAATATTCTACTCTCGATTATTTGAGCTTTTTCTTGAGTATATTCGAATGAGCTACCTTCATCAGTTGATCCTATTATTAAATAAGAGCCTCTATCTTCCATTGGTAATAACTCTTTTTTTGAAAAATTAAAAAGATATGCAGATGCACAAATTATTAAGATTATAAATATTGAAATAGTTTTTTGTTTATTAATCCAATATTGAAGTGAATCAATATAAAATCCAGTAAAAGATCTAAACCCATTGTTAAATTTTTTGACAAAAAAATTAATTTTATGTTTTTTATTTAAGAACTTGCTTCCTAGCATTGGTGATAAAGTTAATGCAACAAAAGATGATACCACAATAGAGAAGGATAATGCTATTGCAGTTTCTTTAAATAATGTTCCAGAAATTCCTTTTATAAAAATTAATGGTAAGAATACTGCAACTAAAATCAAAGTAGTTGCAATAATAGCAAATGTAATTTGTTTAGAACCTTTATATGCAGCTACTAATGGTGTTTCTCCATTTTCTATCCTTGTATAAATAGCATCAGTCATAATTACAGAGTCATCAGTAATTATTCCAATTGCTAAAATAAAACTTAGTAATACAAAAATATTTATAGATAAATCAAATATATATAACCCAAGAAATGAACCAATTAAACTAACTGGTAATGCTATTGCTGGTACAATTACAGCTTTAAGATTACCTAGAAAAAGATAAATAATTAAAACAACCAAAACAAAGGCAATAACCAAACTTTTATATACTTCTTCAATTGCAGCACCAATGTAGGTAGCTCTATTAAATGCTATTTCTAATTTTAATCCATCTGGCAAAGTTTTATTAAGTTCTTTAATTTTTGCTTTTATTTGCTTAGACAGTTCCACTGTTGAAGCACCACTTTTTGCATAAATTCCAATTCCAACGGTTTTTAAATTCATTGCATTTTTCCTTTGTGCTTTGAATAAAGTTTTTTCTGAAACAGGCCCAAATTCAATATTTGCAACATCAGAAAGAATTATCACTTTGTCTTTATTTTTTCTAAGAGGAAGCTGCTTTATTGTTTCAATGTTAGTGTAAGATTTATCAATATTTAGTGTTAAATCTTTATTATTTGCCTCTAAAGTCCCAGCGGGAAGGTTAATATTTTCGTTTCTTAAAGCTCTTTCTACCTCTTGAATCGTTAGATTATTTGCTGCTAATTTAATTGGGTCTATCCAAACTCTGACACTAAGTTCTCTTAATCCACCAACTAAAATTCTACCAACATTTGGTACACTTGAAAATGCATCTATAAGATATCTTTCAGCATAATCTCCAAGATCTAGATCATCCCAACTAGGTGATGAAAGTCCTACCCACATAGTAGTCGTGAAACCTGCTGCTTGTTTTAAAATTTGTGGTGGATTTGACTCACTGGGTAAATTATCCACAACACGAGCAACTCTTTCTCTTATATCATTTGCTGCATCGTCTAAGTCTATATCTGTATTAAATTGAATATTAATTCTGCTTCTTCCATTTAAGGAGCTTGAGTCAATATTTTTAATACCTTCTGCTCCGCCAATAACATCTTCAAGTTTTTGAGTTATTTCTTCATCAACTATTTCTGCTGATGCAGATTTATAATCTGTTTGAACTTGAACCACAGGAGGCTGAATGCCATCAGGAAGCTCTCTTACTGGCAACTCTGAAAAAACAAATATACCAAAAATAATTAAGATTAATGACATGACCCAAGCCACTACAGGTCGTTTAATACTAACTTCAGTTATATACATTTAATTATTTTTTTTCTTTTTCAGATTTTTTAAAAATATTTTTTAACCAATCAAACTTACCTTTTTTTGCTTCACCTTTTTTTGATTTTTTTTTCTTTCCCCAACTAGAGTTTCCTTGTTTTTTTTTAGCACCTTTTTCAATTGGTCTTATAGTTAGATTTGGTCTAACTTTTTTTGTTCCTTCTGCAACAATTTTGTCACCATTATTTAATCCATCTACAATTTCTACAAAGCCCAAATATCTATCACCTATAGTTACTTTTGTTTTCATTACCTTGTTTTTTTCATTAACTTTATAAATAAATACATTTTCACCTTCAACTATGGTACTTGTATCAGGCGCACTTAAACCGTCTCTTACATCATATTTAATAGAAATTTCTAGAAATGAACCAGGTAGTATTTCTCCAGACATATTGTCCATCTTTATTCTTGTAGCTAAAGATCTTGTGTCTTCACTTATCCTGCTTGCAAAAGAGTCAATCTCTCCTTTATAAATTTTATTTTTATAACCAGAAAATTTTATATCAACTGGTAAACCTACTTTAATGAATGGTACAAAAATTTCAGGTATATCAACATCACAATAAATTGAACTAGTATCCTCAAGATTAATTAGTATTGAAGATTTTGAAACTTCTATATCCTGTGAGAAATCTCTTTTACCAATAATACCATCAAATGGAGCAATAATTTTTCTATTTTTAAGATTGGCAATAACATCTCCCTTTTTAACTTTTTGATTAAAATTTATTGGTTTTAGTATTTCATATTTTTCAATTTTAAATGATTGCGTTTGAATTGGAGTTGCAGTTCCGTATGAGCTGATAATATTTTCAAATACTCTCTCTTGTGTAGTAGTTACTATTATTCCCGGAGGGGGTCTTTTACTAAATTTTTTTTTGAAGTGATTTCCAATCATTGTTCTTCCGATAATTACGGTTGCAATGATTAAGAAAAATATAATTATTATACTTGTTATTTTTGTAGATGTTTTCATAATTTAGATTTTGCCATATTCAGCCCAAGAGCCATCATAAATTTTAGGAGAATATTTATTGTTTACCAAGGAATATGCAAGAGCTAAAACGCACGCAGTTACACCAGAACCACAAGAAAATACAATATTATTATGTTTAACATCAATTATTTGCATAAATTTTTTTGAAATTTCCTCTGTTTTTTTAAATGTATTATCTTCATTTAAAATTTCTTTAAATGGCAAACAAAATGAATTTGGAATTGATCCACTTCTAACATTTTTTCTTGGGTCTGGAACTTTTCCTTCAAATCTTTCTCTACTTCTTGCATCTATAACATAAAAATCTTTTATATTAATATTTGAATCAATTTGATTTTTATTTTTAACTAAATTTTTATTTTCTTGGGATTTGTATTTTGATTTTTGTATTTTGACTTTGTTACTGTTAACTACTCTATTTTCTAAGATCCACTTTTTTAAACCGCCATCTAAGACACTAACGAGATTTGGGTCATGACCAAAATAGATAAAATTATACCAACATCTACATGAGCTTAAAACATCAGAGTTATCATAAATTATTATTCTATCTTCATTAGATATTCCTAGATTGGATAAAATTTCGTCCCAAATAATTGCCTCGGGTAACATGTGTGAAAGATCTGTTTTCTCATCAGAATTTTTGTCAAGATCAAAAAAGATAGCACCTGGAATATGTTCTTTAAGATATTCGTCATAACCATTTCTGTTAACATTTGGCATATGCCAAGAGCAATCTAATATTTTTATATTATTTATATTATTTTCTAACCAGTCTGAATCAACCAAAGACATTTTATCTCTTTTCAAGATACTTCTGGTGATATTCTTCTGCAGGACAATAGTTTTTTAATAATGATAGTTTTGTAACTACTTTCCCAGAAAGTTTTTTATTTTCATCATCTATAACTTTTTCAGCGATTTGTTTTTGAGCATCGTTTAAATAAAAAATTTCACTTCTATACTGTGTCCCTCTGTCCGGTCCTTGCATATTTAATGTTGTTGGATCGTGAAATTCAAAAAAATGTTCTAAAATTTTGGAATAGGAAATTATTTTATTATCAAATTCCAATTTTACTACTTCAGCATGGTTAGTTGTACCAGTACAAACTTCTTTATAAGTAGTTTGAGGGCTATTACCACCACAGTAACCCACTTCAGTTCTAATTATCCCATCAATTTTACTAAACTTAATTTCGGGTCCCCAAAAACAACCTAAAGCTAAAACTGCTATTTCCATTGAATAATAATTTAATTAATTTAAAGTTATATTCATGCTTTCCAAAAATCAATTAGGCTTTTTGTACATGTTTATCTCTGTTTGTGCATTTTCGGTTATGGATGTAATTGTTAAATGGTCGGAAGATTACCCAGTTGGACAGGTGTTATTTTTTAGAGGTTTATGTGGTATGATCCCTATATTATTTTTAATACCCAAAGATAGATATTTTGATTTTTATAAAACTAAAAGACCCTTTCTTCATTTCAAAAGATGTATAGCTGGATTAATTGCTATTGTGGCAATTTTTATTGCTTTAAGAAAACTTCCTTTAGCTACGGTAGTTAGTATTACATTTGCGGCACCAATATTTACTACAATTCTTTCAATATTTTTTTTATATGAAAAAGTTGGATTATATAGGTGGATGGCAGTAATTGTAGGTTTTGTTGGCATCATAGTAATTTCTGAACCAGGATATAGTTCGCTCAACATATATTATTTATATCCAATAATATTTTGTTTAGGACTTTCATATGTTGCAATAGCAATAAGACAACTATCATCAACTGAACCAGTTTGGCTTATCGGTTTGTTCTTTTCAATTTCAATTTTTATTTTAAGTATTTTTAGTATTTTTAAAGAAGGATGGATTCTGCCTAGTTTTAAAGATTTATTTTTGTTATCCATGGTGGGGATTTTAGGAGGTTTGGCAAATTTATGGCTTACTCAATCTTACAAATTTTCAGAAGTTTCGTTAGTTACACCACTTAAATATTTAGCGTTAGTTTTTGCTATAATATTTGGTTATTTATTTTGGGGTGAAATTCCAACCATAAAAACACTTATAGGTTCTGCATTAGTTATTTTCTCATCAATTATAATTTTTAGAAGAGAAGTTTATCTTAAACGTTTAGTTTCAACTTCTCGCCATGAGTAAAAGTCCTAAATATTGGAATAGTGCTAAGCGCTATTTAAAAAAAAAAGATAAAATAATGAAAAAATTGATTAATAAATATTCAGATAACAACTTGACAACTAGAAAGGATGTTTTTTTCTCTCTTTGCAAAAGTATTATTGGTCAACAAATAAGTGTTGCTGCAGCTAATTCTGTTTTTTTAAAGTTCAACTTAGCTTGTAAGGGCAAAATAAATCCAAAAGTAGTTAACTTAATTACAACGCCAAAACTAAAAAAATGTGGCCTTAGTAGGCAAAAAATAAGAGGCATAAAAGAGTTAGCTAAAAAATACGTTAATAAAGAATTTAATCCTAGTTTAATAAACAATATGAATGATGAAGAAGCTATTCAATATTTGTCGGAATTAAGACAAATTGGAAGATGGTCTGCTGAAATGATATTGTTGTTTACTTATAACAGGCCAAACATCTGGCCAGTTCAAGACATTGGATTATTAAGAGCAATTTCTAATAATTATAAAAAAAAATATTTACCTCCAGTAAATTTTGTAAAAAAACTTAATAAAAAATTTTCTCCTTATTGTTCCGTAGCAACCTGGTATTTGTGGAGATCAATAGATAACGAACCTATTCAATACTAAATCCTTCTATAACCTGCATGTGTCTTGTAGTTGTTTTTTTTGCTAAATCCCAGCCAGATTTATATTCGCTAGAATTATGACACTCCAAAGCCTTCTCATAACTAGGAAATTCCCAAATTACCGTTCGTAAAAAACTTTCACCTTCAAAAGCTATATTTTTTCCTCCTCTTACTAGAGGAACGCCACCATAACTTTTGATTATAGGAGTTACTGTTTCGGCATATTTTTTTAAATTGTCTTGATTTTCTATCTTAGTATATAGACTTACCCAATAACCTTTCATTATAAAATCTCCTTTTTAATTTTTTCTATTTATGATACCAAATTTTATGAAGAAAAAATTACAATTTATCTTGTATTTAAAATTAATCTTTTTGTTTATTTTACTAACGAATACTCAAAAATTATTTGCTGACGAACTTTTTCAAAATGGGAAAGAAATTTTTTTAGAACAAGGAACTTGTGCATCTTGTCATAGTCTTAGTAATGCAGGTTCTCAAGCAAATATTGGACCCAATTTAGACGAAATAAGGCCAGATCTTAATAGGATAATATTGGCGGTTACTAATGGAATTGGAGTTATGCCGGCTTTTGAAGGAATGTTATCCACAGAAGAAATAAATGCCGTGTCTCATTACGTATATAAGGCCACTGAATAAAACAAATAACTTTAAAATAATATAATTAATTAGATAGAATATCTTTTAAACGAAAAGATGCGATTTTTTTTACTTGATCTTTAGCTTCAATAAACTCACTATTTAAGTCATTTTGAATTCTTTTTTTAAAATTGTTTAAAATTTCATTTTTATTTTTACCCTTAACTGCAATAATAAATGGAAATCCAAATTTTTTTTTATACTCAATATTTAATTTTTTAAACTCCTCATATTCTTCATCTGAACATTCATTTAATTTTGCTGAAGCTTGTTCTGATTTTGACTCTGAGGTTAATTTTTTTGCTACAGCTAATTCAGGATGAGAGTTTAAAATTTCTAATATTTTACCTTTTTCATAGCCTTCATATATATTTAGCATCTTAGCAATAATATCATCAAAATCCTTAAATGGTTTCAATTCGAAAGCCTCTAAAGCTACAGACTCAGTTTTTTCAAAAACATTACCAAATATTGATAAAAAATCAGACTTGTTTAGATCATTAATGTTATCTATTGTTCTCATATAAGTTTTAATAATTTAAGTTTAAAAATTAAATGATACTATAATCTTATGACAAAGCTAACAACTCATGTTTTGGATGTATATTCTGGCAAACCTGGCAAAGGAATTTCTGTCGAATTATATTATATAAGCAATTCGGAAAGAAAAAAAATAACTTCAGTAAAACTTAACAATGATGGTAGGGCAGATTCACCTTTGGTGCAAGGAGAGAATTTTATTAAAGGTAAATATGAATTAATTTTTTATATTGGAGATTATTTTAAAAATATATCAGCCGCTAAAGATGTTCCATTTCTTGATGATGTGGTAATCAGATTTGGCATTTCTAATCCATCAGAACACTACCACGTTCCTTTACTAGTTTCACCTTGGAGTTATTCTACTTATCGAGGTAGTTAAGTGATATCAAGTTCAGTAAAATTTTTATTAAACAATAAGATTTTAGAAATTAAAAACCCTGATCCAAATCAAACAATTCTTAATTATATTAGAACTGAACTAAAAAAAACTGGAACTAAAGAGGGATGCTCAGAAGGTGGTTGTGGGGCATGCACTATTGTTTTGGGTGAGTTAGTTAGCAATGAGATAAAATATAGTTCAATTAATTCTTGTATTGCATTTGTTCCGTCTTTGAATGGTAAACAACTATTGATTGTAGAAGATTTGGTTTCCAAAGATGGAAAACTTCATCCAGTTCAAGAAGCGATGGTAAAATTTCATGGATCACAATGTGGATTTTGTACACCAGGATTTGTTATGTCTTTGTTTTCAATGTTTAAAAATAATAAAAGCTATAACAGCGAATTAATAACAGACTCAATATCAGGAAATTTGTGTCGTTGTACTGGCTATAGACCTATTATTGATGCTGCCAAAAGTTTAAACAAGATAAATAAGACAGATGAGTTTAGTAAAAATAAAAATAAAATTATAAAAATATTAAAAAAAATTAGACCAAAAAATATTTTTATTAAAAAAGATGATAAAATTTATTTCTCGCCTAAAAACATTAAAGATTTAAAAAGTATAATTAAAAATAACTCAAATTTTAATTTTCTTGCTGGTGGAACAGATTTATCTTTAACAGTTACAAAAGAGAGAAAAGAAATTCCATTTATAATTGATTTAAGAGAAGTTAAAGAATTAGATTTTATAAAGGTAAGTAAAAATTACTTAGAGATTGGAGCCGCCACTCCTCTAATCAAATTTGAAAATGAAATTAAAAAATATTATCCAGATTTTTATTCTATTCTCAAGAGATATGGATCTGTTCAGATTAGAAATGTGGGAACTATAGGAGGTAATATTGCAACTGCATCGCCAATAGGTGATTCGTTACCGATTTTACTATCTTTAAATGCTGAGATCTTAATAGAGAGCTTTAATCAAAGAAAAGTTTTACCGATAAATAATTTTTTCATAGATTATAGAAAAACTAAATTAAAAAGGACTGAATTTATTCGATCAATAAAAATACCATTATTTAAAAAAAATATATTTAAAGCATTTAAAATTTCAAAAAGATTTGATGATGATATTTCATCTGTTTGTGGTTCTTTTAATTTTAAAATTAATAATAATAAAATTAAAGAGGTATATATTGCTTATGGAGGTATGGCCGCTATACCAAAAAGAGCTAAAGCTTGTGAAGATATTCTTAAAAATAAGCCTTTAACAATCAATACTTTTGAACAAGCCAAAAATTATTTAGAAAAAGATCTAAGCCCTATCGGAGACATGAGGGCAAGCAAAGAGTATAGATTAGAGATAGCAAAAAATTTATTAATGAAGTGTTTTATAGAAATAAATACAAATAAGTTAACGAGAGTTAATTAATGAGCAAAGAAAACTATATTGAGGAGACAAGGCCACATGATAGCGCTTATAAGCATGTAAGTGGATATGCTGAGTATACCGATGATATTAATGAACCTAAAAATACTATTTATGGCGCTATTGGTTTAAGTAGGAAAGCTCATGCGATAATTAAAAGAATAGACTTAAAAGAGGTAAAAAAAAGTAAAGGTGTAATATCTGTTGTTACTTATAGCGATATTCCAGGTAGAAATGATGTAGGACCAGTTTTTGATGGAGATCCAGTTTTTCCAAAAACAAAAGTTGAGTTTTATGGCCAACCATTGTTTGCAGTTGCTGCTATAACGACAGAACTTGCAAGAAAAGCAGTATTAAAAGCTAAGATAACTTATAAAGAGTTAAAACCAGTTATTACAATAAAGGAAGCATTAAATAAAAAACAGTTCTTATTTAAACCAAGAAAAATAAAAAAAGGTAATCCTTCAAAGAAAATAAAAATATCAAAAAATATTTTAAAAGGCAATTTTACAACAGGAAGTCAAGAACACTTTTATTTAGAAGGTCAAGCAGCATTTGTTATTCCTAAAGAAGACGATAATTTTTTAGTTTATAGCTCAACGCAACATCCTTCAGAGACACAACAATTAATTGCAAAAATGTTCAATCAAAAAAGTAATTCAATAAATGTTGAAGTAAGAAGAATTGGAGGTGGTTTTGGGGGAAAAGAAACAAATTTCATGACAGCTTGTATTTGTGCGTTGTTAGCTAAAAAATCAGGTCAGCCTGTCAAATTAAGATTAGATAGAGATGATGATATAATATTGACTGGTAAAAGGCATGAATTTTTATCTGAATATGAAGTTGGTTTTAATAATGAAGGAATTGTTGAAGGATTAAAAATAAACTTATCTTCAAATTGTGGAATGTCACCTGATTTATCAGCGGCAATAAACGAAAGAGCTTTGCTTCATATAGACAACGCATATTACATTTCAGATATTGAGGTAACAAACAATTTATGTAAGACAAATATTCCAACTTCAACTGCATTTAGAGGTTTTGGTGGAAACCAAGGAATGATGGCTATAGAAAATATTATAGATAATATTTCAAGGTACTTAAAAAAGGATCCTATAGAAGTTAGAAAGAATAATTTTTATCAAAAAGATAAAAAAAACATAACTCACTATGGGATGTCTATTGAAGATAATGTAATTAATGAAATATTTAGAAATTTAGAAAATAAATCTAATTATAAAAAAAGATATTCAGATATAAGGAAATTTAATGAAAAAAATAGATTCAAAAAGAAGGGTATAGCTATTACTCCAGTAAAATTTGGTATTTCATTTACAACAATTCATTTAAATCAAGCTGGAGCTTTAGTCCATATTTACACAGACGGAAGTGTGTATTTGAACCATGGGGGAATAGAAATGGGTCAAGGAACTCATACAAAAATTGCACAATTAGTGGCAAATTCTTTTGGACTACCCTATAATTTGGTCCATATTTCATCAACAAATACATCTAAAGTTCCAAATACCTCAGCTAGTGCCGCCTCATCAACTACTGATCTTAATGGAGCTGCAGCATTGAATGCAGTAGCAAAAATTAAAGTAAATTTAGAAAAATTTATTAAGAAAAAATATAAAATCTTCAATAAAGAAGCAGTTTATAAAGATCAGTATATAATATTTGGAAATAGACAATTTAAATTTAAAAGCATTATTCAAGAGGCATATTTAAATAGAATTTCTCTTTCATCGTCAGGTTTTTATTCAACACCAAAAATTAATTTTGATAAAAAAAAATTCAGAGGAAGACCCTTTTATTATTTTTGTTATGGAGCAGCTGTTTCAGAAGTAACTATAGATACATTAACTGGAGAAAATGTTTTAGAAAGAGTTGATATTTTGCATGATGCTGGAAAACCAATAAATCCAGCACTTGAACTAGGTCAGATTGAAGGTGGTTTTGTACAAGGACAAGGGTGGTTAACTATTGAAGAGCTTAATTGGAAATCAAACGGGCAGATTACAACTTTTTCTCCATCAACATACAAAATACCTGCGGTAAGTGATATCCCAAAAAAATTTAATGTGGAAATTTTCAAAGAAGGATCAAATAAAGAAAAAGTTGTTAATAAAGCAAAGACAACTGGCGAACCTCCTCTAATGCTAGCTATGAGTGTTTTTTATGCAATTAAAGATGCAGTTGCTTCAATTGGAAATTATCAGATTGTACCAGAACTCAATGCACCAGCAACTCCCGAAAGAATTTTAATGAGTGTTAAAAAAATTAAAAATAAAATAAAAAATAAAAATGGAAGATAAAAAAAAATTTATGGCAAAAGCCATTGAACTTTCTATAAATAGTGCAAACACTATTGGTGGACCCTTTGGAAGTGTCATAGTTAAGGATAACAAGATTATTGCAGAGGGTTCTAATAAAGTGACTTCTTCAAATGATCCAACTGCTCATGGAGAGGTTGTAGCAATTCGAGAAGCTTGTAAAAATTTAAAAACTTTTGATCTATCGGGTTGTGAGATTTATACATCTTGTGAACCTTGTCCAATGTGTCTTTCCGCAATTTATTGGTCAAGATTAGATAAAATATATTATGCAAATACAAGAGAAGATGCAAAAAATATAGACTTTGATGACTCATTTATTTATCTAGAGATTCCAAAAAAAATAGGTGATAGAAAAATTAAAATGATACAAATGCTTAGAGATGATGCTTTAAAAGCATTTGAAATTTGGGATAAAAAAGTAGATAAAATAAAATATTGATGGAATTTTTACCTTATACAATAAAATGGTTAGAAGTTATTCTGAGATGGGGCCATGTATTATTTGCAATATTATGGGTAGGTAATAGTTTTTTATTTAATTACTTAGACAACAATTTAAATAAAAATATAACAAGTGATGATATTGATGGTGAAGGATATCTAATGCATTCTGGTTTTTTCTATAAACTATCAAGGTTAAAAACATCACCACCTCAGGATTATTTAAATAGATTAGTAATCTTTAAATGGCAAAGTTATTTAACTTTTGTAAGTGGAATCTTGCTCTTAGTTGTAATTTATTATTATAACGCTGGTGTATTAATGGTTGATAAACGCGTTTTGTTAATACCCCCTAGTTATGCCATTATTATCTCACTTTTATCATTAATTATTTTTTGGTTTGTTTATGATCTTTTATGTAAATCTAAATTGATTGAAAATAATATATTATTTATTTCTACAGCAATCATTTTGCTAGCACTAGTTTCTTTTGGTATGACCAAATTATTTGGACCAAAATTTGCAATTTTAAGTGTTGGATTGATTATAGGTACTAATATGTTTGGTAATGTTTTTACAGTAATTATACCTAATCAAATGAATATAATTAGTAGTAGCGAAAGAGGTGAAAAATTTGATATGAGTTTATCCTTAGCGGCCAAACAACGTTCAATTCATAATAACTATTCTACTTTTTTGGTACTATTTATAATGCTTTCGGGACATTCTAGTTTTTTAGTTTATCATCAATACAACTGGTTAATTTTGTGTGCGATAGCTGTTATTTCTGGAGTTGCAAGGCATTATTTTAATTTAAGAGGAAGAAACATTCATAGGTTGTATATTTTAATATCGTCAATAATAGCACTTATCGTTCTTGCAGTTTTAGTTTTATTATTTAAATAATTAGTAAAAGAATTATGTCTGAAAAATTAATTATTAGCTGGGATGAATATAATAAGACAGTTGAAAAACTAGCAATACAGATTCATGATAGCGGCTATAAGCCAACAATATTGATTGGTATTATGCGAGGGGCAGCACCAATGATTGATGTACTGAGTAGAATTTTTAAATTAAAATGTGCATACCTTGCCGTCGAATCATATAGTGGAAAAGGAGTAGAGGACGAACAAGGTGATATTGTTTTCTCCAGAGAAATGAGTTCAATTGCACCAAACATGGGTGGTAAAATACTTTTGTGCGATGATTTATCAGATACAGGAATTACATTTAACAAAAGTATAGATTGGTTAAAAAAATATGAACCAATTAAAGATAAAATAGAAGAAATTAAAACAGCAACTTTATTTAAAAAAAAGAAATCCTCTTTTGAGCCAGATTTTTGTGCAAACAAGCTTCCTGATAATCCTTGGATTGTACAGCCTTTTGAAATTTATGAAGAATTAAGAATTGAAGAAATAAAAAAAAAGCACCATAAATAAAAAAGGCCAGTTTTTAAACCGGCCTTTTAAATTTTTTAGATTTACTTTGTAAAAACTATTTAGGTATATCTCCCTCAACACCTTTTACATAAGTCATCATTCCCGCAAGCATTCCATCATCAGCAGTTTTACCTTCAGCTACCATTAAATTACCTTTTTGGTCATAAATTGGTCCAGTGAAAGAATGAACTTTACCTGATGCTAAATCTTTCTCGAGTTGATTAACTTTTGCTCTTACGTCGGCTGGAATAGCAGAGTCTAGATCAGATATAACTACCATACCGTCACCTATACCATGCCAAGTATCTTTTTGATTCCATGTTCCATTTGCTACAGCTTTAACTCTATCGACATAATAAGGACCCCAGTTATTTTCGACTGAAGTCAATACAGCTTTAGGAGCAAATTTGTCCATATCGCTAGCTTGTCCAAAAGCAAATATTCCTGCTTTTTCAGCAATTTGAACTATGGCAGTACTATCAGTATGTTGAGCAATAATATCAGCACCTTGATCAATTAATGCTTTTGCTGCTTCAGCTTCCTTACCTGGGTCATACCATGTAAAAGCCCAAACAATTTTTGTTTTGATGTTTGGATTTACTTTCTGTGCAGCTAAAGTAAACGAGTTAATTCCTCTAATTACTTCTGGAATTGGAAAAGAAGCAACATATCCAATAACATTAGATTTTGTCATAGATCCAGCTATTGTTCCTAGAATAGTTCTACCTTCATAGAATCTAGCTGCATATGTTGAAACATTTGCATGTTCTCTTTTATATCCAGTAGCGTGTTCAAATTTTACGTTAGGAAATTCTTTTGCAACTTTGTTGGTAGGATTCATATATCCAAAACTAGTTGTAAAAATAACGTCATGACCAGAATTAGCTAATTGTCTAAGAACTCTCTCAGCATCAGCACTTTCTGGGACACCTTCCACGTATGTTGTTTTATATCCGGCAGCTTCTACAGCTTTTCTACCCACATCATGTTGATATGTCCATCCATGATCACCTGTTGGACCAATGTAAACAAATGCTGCTTTAACATCTTTTGCAACAGCTGCAACTGTGAATGTAAACAAGAAAACTAGAGAAGAGACGAAAGAACGAATAAATATTTTATGCATAAATTTATATCCCCTTCTGATTTTTTTTAAAAAAATAAGCTTAAAGTAAATTATTTAAAAAAAAATAATTATTTTAAAATTAGTTATCTTTATAAAATGATTTACCTAGAGAACTTGGGGTACTTAACCTTATTTTTCTACTATCACGAGAAATTACAACCAAAACTATTATTGTTACTATATAAGGAAGGGCTGTCAAAAACTGTACAGGAATTCTCACTCCAATGGCTTGCATATGAAATTGAATTATAGTTAATCCACCAAAAATCATTGCGCCAATCAAAATTTTAATTGGGTTCCATGTAGAGAATACTACTAGAGCTAATGCGATCCAACCTCTCCCACCAGTCATATTTTCAATCCATTGTGGGGTATAAATCATTGATAAATATGCACCAGCAAGTCCACACATTGCCCCTCCATAAAGAATACACAAGTAACGAACCAACCTAACATTTATTCCTTGGTTTGAAGCTGAATCAGGCGAGTCTCCTACAGCTCTTACAATCAATCCTATTTTAGTTTTTTTTAAAAAATAGCTAGTTATAAAAGGTAAAGCAAAAGCAAAATAAAATACAATTGAATGTCCAAATAATATTGGGCTTAAAAAGGGTATTGCATCTTTTAAGCTTTCAAATAAAACAGGAAACTCTTTTCCAGGAATACCAACAAAGTTTTTTCCAATCATTGCAGATATTCCAATCCCAAATATAGTAAGTGCTAAACCAGTAGCTACATGATTTGTTATTAAAGTTTGGGTAAGAAATGCAAAAATTGTTGAAATTAAAACTCCAGCTAACATTGCACCAAAGACTGCTATAACCAAACTTCCAGTAGCAGTCATTAGTGCGAAACCTGAAATAGCTCCTATGATCATCATTCCTTCAACGCCAAGGTTTAGAACTCCTGATCTTTCTGTAATAAGCTCACCACAAGATGCTAAAATCAAAGGTACTGAAGAGGCCATTATTGATGTAATTATTAGTCCAACAAAATTTATATCTATGATCATTTTTTTGAACCTATAAATTTAATTTTGAAAAATAGTAAATAGTCTGAAGCAAGAAGAAAAAATAAAATCATTCCTTGAAAAACTTGACCAGTATATTTCGGTATTTGCATAAATATTTGCGCTGTTTCTGCACCTAAATAAGTTATTGCAACAACTAACGATGCGAAAATTATTCCAACAGGATTTAAACGACCTAAAAATGCAACAATTATTGCAGTAAAACCATAATCTGGAGATACTTCTCTATGAAGTTGTCCGATAGGTCCAGTTATTTCCCCAACTCCAGCGAGACCCGCGCAAGCACCACTTATTAAAAAAACGAGGATGATCATTTTTTTACCTTTGTATCCAGCATATTTAGCTGTTTTCAAACTAAAACCCGAAACTTTCATTTGAAATCCTAAATATGTCTTATAAAAAATAAACCAGCTTATAACTACTGCAGCTAAAGCTAAAAATATTCCAGCATGTATTCTTAATCCCTCTACCAATAAAGGAAGTCTTGCAGAGTCACTAAATTGTCTAGTTTCTGGAAAATTAAATCCCTCTGGATTACTCCAAGGTCCAACAACAAGATAATCTAAAATTAATTTTGAAACATATACCAACATAAGACTAACTAATATTTCATTTGTATTAAAATAAGTTTTTAAGATTGCAGGTATTGATGCATAAAGCATGCCTCCTATTGCGCCAGCTAATATCACTATTGGAAGAATATAAAATCCCTCTTGATCATAAAATAATAAAGCAACTCCACCTGAAATTATAGCTCCAAAAGTTAATTGACCTTCAGCTCCAATATTCCAATTATTACTTTTAAAACAAAAAGATAAACCAATTGCTATTAGGCAAAGTGGCGTAGCTTTTAAGAGTAATTCACTGAAACCATACATGTCTGCAATTGGAACTATGAAAAAAAACTTTAGAGCTTCAAAAGGTTTAAATCCCAAAATATAAAAAATTAAACCTCCTGCTACTAATGTAAGAAAAATTGCTAAAACGGGCGTAAGAAAAAATATGGCTCTTGAAGGCTGATCTCTTTTTACAATTTTAATCAATTTCTCCTCCTCCCATAAGTATTCCAAGTTTTTCAGAGGTTACTTCGTCTGAATTCATTATTTTTGATAATTTTCCTTTGTGTATTACTGAAATTTTATCACTTAACTTTAATAACTCATCAGTGTCAGTGGAAATTAATATTATTGATTTATTTTGATCATTTATTTTAATTAGAGTTTTGTGGATATAATTTATTGCTCCAACATCAAGACCCCATGTCGGATTAAAACAAATTAATAAATCGGGCGATGTAATTAATTCTCTTCCAATAATAAGTTTCTGTAAATTTCCGCCTGATAAAAATTGACTTTTTAATTCAATATTATCTGTATTAACATTAAAGTCAGAAATGATTTTTTTTGCATGCTCTTTAATTTTATTTTCATTTATTAAACCATTGTTAAAAAAATTTGACGATTTGAAGTTATTCAATGCCACATTTTCAAAAATTTTCATTTGTGGAATTGCAGCTTGTTCAAGCCTATCTTCTGGAGAAAAAGCCATTAAATATTCTCTTCTTTCTTGTGGATTAAGATTCCCAATAAAATTACTATTAAATTCTATAGAATTTTTATCTGAAATAATTTCTCCGCTTAAAATTTGAAATAGTTCGCTTTGACCATTTCCTGAAATACCGGCTATACCAAGGCATTCTCCTCGATTTACTTCAAAATTTATATTTACCAAATTAGTTTCAAAAGGATCTTCACTACTAAAACTAAGATTTGAAATTTTAATTAATTTTTCACTAGATCTTTCATTAGAAATGCTTTTTCTAACTGTTTTTAAATTTTGGCCAACCATTTTATTTGCCAAAGTTTCAATTTTTTCATTTACAATTTTACTTACAGATACAAGTTTTCCTTTTCTCATAACAGCAACCTCATCACATAAAGACATTACTTCCTTAAGTTTATGAGTAATATAAATTATCAATATGCCTTCCATTGAAAATTGTCTTAAAGATGAAAATAGCTCACTAGTTTCTTGTTCTGTAAGGACAGAGGTTGGTTCATCCATTATTAAAACTTCTGGATTTCTTATCAAGCATCTTATAATTTCAACTTTTTGTTTTTGACCCGCAGAAAGATTTAAAACAGGAATATCTAAATCGATAGAAAAATTATACTTTTTCATTATTGATTGTATTTTTTCGTGAAGATTTTCTCTATTTTCATCTGAATCTATAATTAAATTTTCAAATACAGATAAAGTTTCGAATAAATTAAAATGCTGAAATACCATACCAATTTTTTTTTTCTTGGCATCAATTGGTGATTTTAATTTTAAAATCTTATTATTTAAAAAAATTTCTCCTTTATCAGGAATTATTACTCCAGAAAGAATTTTAACTAAAGTTGATTTTCCAGCACCATTTTCTCCAAGTAAAGCATAAATTTTTCCACTTTTAAATTCTAACGATATATTGTCGTTTGCAATACATCCTGGATAAATTTTTGATACATTTGATATTTTCAGATTTGTATTCATAACTATTTTAAAGGTATATAATTTTTTTCTTTTGACGATTGATATTTTTCAGATAAATCAAAATATTTTTTTTTGATTTCATTAAATGAATCTGCTAATTTTTTTTTGTTTGAGTCTTTCAATTCGTTAACTAGAGTGTTGATATTGTAACTTTTCCAATAAGAGTTTTCTTTTACATATTTTCCATCAGTAATATTAAAAACTTCTTTTAAAATATTTAAATCATGAGGAATATTAAATTTACTCTGAGTCGACTCGTAAGGGAAAAGATAATAAAAATTATTAAAACCTGAAAATGTAATTGCACTTAAGCAAAGACTGCAAGGTTCATGGGAGCTTAAAAAGATACAATTTTTTTCTTTGGGCCTCATTTTATTATCTAATTCGTAGAACTTTTTTAAAGTATAAATTTCTCCATGCCATATTGGATTTTCTGTTTCATTATTTGATCCTGCTGTTACTAATGAATAATCATCTTTACTTATTATAGCAGCTCCAAAAATTTTATTTCCACAATCAACTCCTTTAATTGTTAATGGTAAAATATTATTCTTAAAAATATCTATAAATTTGTCTAAAAGAATTTCACTCATTTTTATTTGAAATATCAAATAAAAACCACATTTGTTAGTATAATAAAACTTAATTATGATCTATTTAACAACTGAAGTAATACAACTTAAAAGTTAATATTTGATAATTACAATAAATGGTATGATTCTAAAATGAAAAAATTTAAAAATTTGTTTTATCTATTCTTGATTTTGGTTTTATTTTCTGGATGCCAGACGATAAAAAAGAAGTCAGATGAAGTGGCCGAAAGAGAAAATGAAAAGTTTGGGCTTTTTGTTGGCAAGGATGTAAATGAAATGAGAATGGAGTTGGGCTCTCCAAAAGAAGATTATATTGCTGAAAATGGCAATGAAATTTTGGTTTATAAAACAAAAAAATATGGAATTCCTTGTGAAAGAAAATTCGAAGTTAATTCAAGTGGTGTAATAGTAGCCTTCTCATCAAGTGGTTGTATTTAATTAACTTGCAATTAGGTTATGCTCAATTTGGGCCAAAAAACATAAGCAATTCATAGATTATTTTTATATCAATTTATTTAAATTTACATTGGATTCTAATAAATATATTTTGGACCCAACATCGGAGGATAAATGGCGAGAACAAGAAACAGGAGAAGTTCTTCGGCTGCTGCTAATAAGAAAATGCCTTTGAATCAATCAATACCTTTAGGTATTCAGCATGTATTTGCAATGTTTGCTGGGAACATTACCGTTCCATTGATTGTTGCAGGTGTTTTCGGCGTAACGACTGGAGAAAAGATTTTTTTAATTCAAATGGCATTGTTTGCTGCTGGTGTAGCAACAATAATTCAAACCGTTGGTTATAAAAATATTGGTTCAAGACTTCCAATAATTCAAGGGACAAGTTTTGCATTTATTCCAATAATGCTGCCGTTTAAAGCTTTTGGATTAGGAGCAATATTTACTGCTGCATTTATAGGAGGAATTTTCCAAATATGGATTGGTAAAATGCTAAAACCAATTCGACATATGTTTCCACCTTTAGTAACAGGAGTGGTTGTTTTGATGATTGGTTTTAGTCTACTTAAAGTTGGATTTAAATACGCTGGTGGTGGAGTATGGTTGATGAACAATAAACCAGAAATTTTTGCAAACTGGCATCATTTAAGTATTGCGGGCACAGTTTTAATTGTTGCTCTTTTGACAAATCTTAAAGGAAAAGGAATGGTATCTGCAGCATCTATTTTAATAGGAATAATTGCAGGTTTTATTGTAGCTGCTATGTTAGGAGAAATTAGATGGGCAAAAATTGCTGCAGCTAGTTGGTTTGCATTTCCTATGCCATTACAGTACGGAATAGATTTTGTCTGGGGTGCTGTAATATTAATGTTATTTATGTCTGTAGTTACAACAATCGAAACTATTGGAGATATAAGTGCTACGACAATGGGTGGAGCAAATAGGGAAGCGACTGATAAAGAGCTTTCAGGAGGAATAATGGCAGATGGAGTTGGTACAGCTTTTGCATCAATTTTTAATGCAATGCCGAACACTTCTTATTCACAAAATGCAGGTCTAGTTGCTTTTACAGGAGTAATCAGTAGACATGTAGGAACAGTTGCTGGAGTTATTCTTATTCTATTAGGCTTATTCCCTAAACTTGGCGGAATTATTGCTGCTATGCCTGACTCGGTAATTGGTGGAGCTGCAATTATTATGTTTGGACTAATTGTTGGAGCGGGAATTAAACTAATTTCAAAATCTGAAATGAGTCAAAGAAATGTTTTAATATTAGCTTTATCTCTTTCTTTTGGAATAGGTTTGAATGCTTTTCCAGAGTTTGTAGCTCATATACCAGATTTTGGAATAAAGCTTAAACTTTTATTAACAACAGGTTTGATACCAGCTGGATTATTAGCATTTGTCTTAAATGCTATATTACCAAAAAAATAAAATGATTTGATACTTGTGGGGAGCAATCCCCACAAGTAAGGTTATGCTTATCTAATTTCAATAAGTCTTTTTTTCTTATGTTCTGGCAATATTCTTTCACAAGCTATTGTTAAAAGACCATCTTTAAGCTCAGCACCGCCTACCTTTACATCGTCTGCAATTGTAAATGATCTTGCAAATTGTCTTTGAGAAATACCTTTATGAATTATTTCACCATCTTCATTTTTATCTTCAGATTTATTAATTTGCTTTGTTCTCACAGTTAATAAATTATCTTCAAACTCTACTTCGACATCTTTTTTATTAAAACCAGCAAGAGCAACCTCAATTGAGTATGCGTCTTTTCCAGTTTTTCTTATGTTATATGGTGGATAATTTGATTGCATGCTCAAACTACCGTTACCCAACATACTTTCAAATTGGTCAAACATATCGTCAAAACCAATCGAAAAGGGTCTTAATGAGTTGAAAATTGATAGATCCTTACTTGTCATAATAACCTCCTTTATTTTAGCAAGTTTATTTTTTATAGGCCCCTAACGGCAACCTATAGAAATGATGTAAGTATTATTTTTTTATTTTCAAGAAGTTGAAATTAAAATTTTTTTGTAATTTTTAAAATAAATGCGTAGTCAATTGCTATTTCTTCAATGGCTCCATCTCTACCAGATTTTCCACCATGACCAGCATTCATTTCCGTTTTTAATAATAATATATTTTCATCAGTTTTATAATCTCTAAGTTTTGCAGTAAATTTTGCAGGTTCATCAAACAATACTCTGTTATCACTTAAGCTAGTTGTAATTAACATATTTGGATAATCCATTTTTTTTATATTATTGTAGGGAGCATATGAATAAATATAATCAAAGTGTTCTTTATTATCTTTGGCATTTCCGAATTCATCAAATTCTCCGACAGTTAAAGGCAATGAATGATCTAGATTTGTAGTTAAGGAATCAACAAAAGGAACTGCCATAACTATACCCAGAAATAATTCAGGAGCTTTGTTTACAACAGCGCCCATAAGTAAACCTCCCGCAGAACCACCCATTCCTATAATTTTTCCTAAAGAAGTGTACTTTTTTTCAATCAAATATTTTCCAACAGCAATATAATCTTCAAAGGTATTTTTTTTATTAAGTAACTTTCCTTCTTTCCACCACTTCATGCCTCTTTCCATTCCACCTCTTATATGTGCAGTTACCCAAATAATATTTCTATCAACTAAACTTAATTTAGTAGAATTAAATCCTGGAGACATTGAATTTCCATAAGATCCATAGCCATATAAAAGTAAATTTGCATTACCGTCTATTTTTGTTTTTTTATGTCTTGTAATTGTTAGTGGAACCAATCTTCCATCATGAGAACGACATTCTAGTCTTTCAACAATATAATCTTCGGGATTATGACCTGAAGGAATTTCTTGCTCTTTTATAAGTTTTTTTTCATTTGTTTTTAAATTATACAAAAATGATTTACCTGGTGTTTTAGGAGAAGAGTATGAAAGATAAACTTCATCTGTATTTTTATCTCTTTGTTTTAATGATATTCCAGGAACTATCACTTTTTCATTAACAAAAGTTAAATCCCCTTCTTCACCTGTTTTAGGATTTCTTATAATTAATTTACTTAAAGCATTTGAAGTTTCAGACCTAATAATCCAATCTTTTAAAAACACAAGCCCTCCAATTAAAACTTCATCTTTAGCAGGAATAAAGGATTTCCAATTTTGATTTGATAGATTATCACAAAATTCAATTTTGAAATCTTCAGCGTCTTCATTGGTATGATTATAAAAATAATTATCCCAAGAATTTACAGAATAAATTATTCCCTTTTTCCTTTGCTTAATAATTTTTGGTTTTGGATTTTCTTCATCCACATTAAAGTAATATTGTTCAGAGGTATTATGGTCAGATGTAAAGATAAAATAATATTTTTCATCTGAACTTATGCCTATACCTACAGTAAAAGCCTCACTTTTTTCTTCAAATATTAATTGATCTTCACTAACTGATGTTCCCAACTTGTGTCTAAATATTTTTCTTGGCCTATGGTGCTCATCCAGCTTTGAATAGTAAATAAACTTATCATCCAAGCTAAAAGTTATACTGCCACTAGTTTCTTCAATTTTTTCAGTAATAAGTTCATTAGATTTTATATCTCTAATATAAATTGTATAATACTCTGATCCTTTTAAATCTAGTGAATATCCTAAATATTTGTCATTATAACTTACCTCAAGATCGCCGAGTCCAAAATACTCAGTTTTTAATTTTTCTTTTTCTAAATCTCCGTTCCAGATTTCTTCCACTTCTTCAGAGCCAATTTTTTTTCTAAGTTTAATAGAGTAATTTCCTTTTGTAGTAGTTTTGGTCCAATATTCATATTCTTTATCTTTAAAAGGCAAAGATTCATCATCCAATTTTATTCTTCCTTTTATTTCATTAAATAATTTTTTTTGAAGCTCTTTTGTATTCTTCATTTCATGCTCAAAGTAATCATTTTCTTGCTCTAAATATTTTCGCGTTTCTGGCAAAAGCTTTGAACTATCTTTTAATACATCCAGTATATTTTCCTGGTGAATCCAACTATAATTATCCTCCCAAGTCTTATTGTGACAAGATTTAACTTCTAGTTTTTTTTGAAGCTGTGGTATTTTCATTAAGATTTAAATTAATATATGAATATTTTTTTTATAACAGTTATTATTTTTGTCATTGTTTATATTTTTCTTAGCTGGTTTGCAAAAACTTCTACGAAGAAAATTTCTAAATTTATCAGGATATTAATAATAATTTTGTCAATTTTTTTAGCATTTATAATGGCTTATGCTGGAAGGTATATATTTTCTTTACCTTTTGTTTTAGCAATTTTACCATTAATTAAAACAAAAGCAGGAATTTCTTTATTTCAACTTCTGAGATTGTGGGGGTTATTTAGAGTTTTAAAAAATTCAGGAAGATTCAATTTTAACAATTTCAACCAGAATATTAATAGTCAAAGTATGTCTATTGAAGAAGCATATAAAATACTAAATTTAGATCCAAAAAAAAAATATTCAAAAGATGAGGTTTTGATTTCTTATAAAAAAATAATGAAAAAAATACATCCAGATATTAGTCCTGAGCTAAATAGACTGGCATCAATTGTTAATGAGGCAAAAGATTTGGTTTTAAAAGAATTATATTAATTTTTTAAATTAATTATTTTGTTAAAAACTTTTTCTACACCAATTGAGTTTGCATCATATTTTGATGAGTGATCGATATCTTCTATTGATGCATTATCTGGAATTATTCTGTGATGATTTTTGCTATAATCAGAGTAAGCTTTAGGTGAATTTAGTAAAAGCACTATAGATGGTTTATTGCATTGAGAAGTCACATGATGTGAAAATGAATCATTTCCAACATACATATCGCTCAAATATAAAATTGGAATTATTTCTTTAATACTCATATTGCTTAAATCTATACAATTTTTTTTATTTATATTAGAAATTATATTTTTTGATATTTGATTTTGTTCAGGACCACATTGTATATAAAAAAAATATTTTCCATTTTCATTTAATTTATTTATTAGAGATATAAAATTTTTTTCTCCCCACCTAGTATCAGGACCAGATGATCCAGCACCAATTACAATATTATAATGATCTTCATTAAAATATTTTTTTGCATTAATAATTTTTTTATTGCTTACATAAAATTTTGTCTCTGTTGGACAAAAATTTATTTTTAAACATTCACATGTAAATTTTTTTGCAGCATTAACTAAATGCAAATTTTTTTTTTTAAATAAAGCATAATTATATATTTCTTTTATACCAGATAGTTTGGCAGCAAAAAATAATCTAGGACTCGGATAAAAAATAAAAATTTTTTTTAATAATAATTTTCTTAATATTTTAGATATATTTGGAATATCTGTTATTTTGTTATTTTTATCTATTAAAATTATACTTTTAATATTTGGGTCATCTTCAAGTGCTTGATCTAGATTTTTACATAATGTTATAATTGTTACTGGACCATATTTTTTAGCTATCTCATGGCAATAACTCAGATGCAATAAATTGGAACCCAAACCGATATAATTTAAAAAAATACCTACATTCATTATAAAATTTTTTATTAATATTTATAATAATTTACACTATATTTATAATAAGAATTTACAGTTATGATAAAAGGAATATATGCTGCCACATTATCTTTGCTTAATGAAAATTTAGCATTAGATTATAAGAAAACCATTTCTCATGCAGAAAATATAATTGATAATGGTTGCCATGGAGTAGTATTTTTTGGAAGCACTGGCCAATCTCAACTAATATCTATAAGTGAAAAAATACAATTAATTAATCATTTGCCTAATAGCAAATATAAAGAAAAATTTATTATAGGAACAGGTCTCAATTCTTTATCTGATACAATTAATTTAATAAAAATATCTAAGACATTAAATTTTAATAAATTTTTGATAATGCCTCCTGCTTATTACAAATATGGTGACGAAGATGTAGTCAATTTTTATACAAGAATTATAAATGAGATTGGGGAATGCAATATAATTTTATACAATTTTGAAAAACTTTGTGGTTACAAATTTAGTACCGATTGTGTTAAAAAATTAGTAGAAAAGTTTCCAAAACAAATTGTTGGAGTTAAGGACAGTTCTTATAATCTCTATGAGAATTTACAAATTAATAATTTTTCAGTAATGCCTGGTTCCGAGACTAAATTGTTAAAAGGACTTGAATTAGGATGCTCGGGAATAATAACTGCAACTACAAATGTAACCGCTTCCCTAGCTAGAAATGTGTATGATAATTTTTTTAATAAATCTTCACAAGATACAAATAAAAAATTATGTGATGTTAGAGAAATTTTTGATAAATATAATTTAATATCTGGTCTACACTCTTTCATGTCTCAGAAAAATGAAATATATAAAAATATTTTACCTCCATTAAAGCTTTTATCTGAAACTGATAAAACAGAACTTATTTCAAATTTAAAAAAATTGAATTTTAATATTCAAAACTTAGAGGCTGCCTAATATGTATTTAGTAAACTTTCTTAAAAAATTATTTATATATGATGGATTTATTTTAATTGATTCTAATTCGAGAAAGTTTGTAATTGGCAAACCTATTAAAGAAAACCCTATTACAATAAAATTGCTTGATAAAAGTTTAAACTACAAATTACTTTTGTATCCAGATTTATATTTTGGAGAAGCTTATACTAATGGATCATTGCGAATTGAAAATGGAACACTAACAGAATTTCTTGAAATAACTTTAAGGAATATTGGAAGAAATGATATAAATATTTATGGAAAATTATTAAATAAAATTAAAGGAACTTACATACATTTAACAAATTTTAATAAAGGCTTAAAATCTAAAAAAAATGTTAGTCATCATTATGATATATCTGAAAAGCTTTACGATTTATTTCTAGACGCGAATAGACAATATTCTTGTGCTTATTTTAAAAATGAAAATGATACTTTAGAAGAAGCTCAATCAAATAAAATTGATCACATTATAAAGAAACTTAATATTAAACCAAATCAAAAGGTACTAGATATAGGTTCAGGATGGGGAACTCTTGCGATCAATATAGCACAAAAAACTCAGGCTTCAGTTACCGGAATAACTCTTTCAGAAAATCAATTAGAATTTAGCAAAAATAAAGCTAAAGAATTAAATTTGGAAAATCAGGTCGAGTTTAAACTAATAGATTATAGAGAAATAAATGAAAAATATGACAGAATAGTGAGTGTTGGCATGTTCGAGCATGTAGGAAGAAAATTTTATAGAAGTTATTTTAATACTGTATCAAAATTATTAAATGAAAAAGGGATCTCACTTATTCATACAATTGGCTCATCTAACCCGCCAAGAGACCCACACCCATGGATTACAAAATACATTTTTCCTGGAGGCTATACTCCAAGTTTAAGCGAAATAGCTAGGCCAATAGAGGATTCTGGATTAATTATTTCAGACATAGAAATATTAAGAATGCATTACTCTCATACATTAAGACATTGGAAGGAGAGATTTTTGTCAAAAAAGGAAACTGTTTTAGAAATGTTTGATGAAAAATTTTTTAGAATGTGGGAATTTTATCTTACAAGTTGTGAAATGGTATTTAAATGGGGAGATCAGGTTGTATTTCAGTTGCAATTAACCAAGGATAATATATCTGCACCAAATACTAGAGACTATATTTATTAATTTATTACTGATAAATCAATAAATAATTTCAATGAAAAAAAAAAGAAAAAAAATAAATAAAAAAAAAATAAAAAAATCTAATTCAACTAAGAAAAAAAAATTTTTAAAAAAGAAAAAAAAACAAATAAAAAAAAAATTTAATAAGACCAATAAGAGAAAAATTAAATCTAAAAGAAAAGTAATAAAATATCAACTTAAAAAAAAACCAGAAAATTTTATTTCTAGAACAGTAAGACTTGAAGAAAGTATTAAATCAAATTTTAGCTTTAAATTTAAAATTGATTTTTTGATTGTTGATAGATTTATTTCAAAATTTTTTCAAAAAATTGAAGAAAAAATACAAGGATTTAAAATATTAAGATCAGAAGAAAAAAGAAGGTTAAAATTAGAAGCAATAGAAAAATCCGAGAAAGAAAAACTAGAATTAGAAAATAAAAAACAAGAAGAAAAAGAACTACAACTTAAACTAAAGGAAAAGCAACTTAAAGAAGAACAGAGATTAGAAAGAGAAAGAAATAAAGATATAAAATTATTTTTAAGAAAAGAACAGGCAATTTTAAGAAAAGAGCAAGCTGAAAGACAAAGGAAATTTTTACAAGAACTTAAACTTGATAAACAAATCGAGAAATTTAGAGTTAGAGAAGTAAAAGAATTAGAAAAATTAGAAAAAATATCACTAAAAGAGAAGAGAGAAGATTATTCCGGACTTCAAGAAAGAATAGAAAAATTAAAAAATAAATACAGGTTAATAAGAGATCAAAAAATTAGAGAAAGAGTAGAAGCTCTTGGGGTTAAAATAAGAGAAGGCGATGATAGAGAAACTCTTTTACAAAAAGAAAGAGAACACTACATAGAAAGACAAAAAATAGAGTCTGCTTTAGAAAGTTTTTATAGAAGTGCTAACAGCTTAGTTTTTCAATTAAATAAAAGATATATTACAAGACATATGTCTATATTAAAATGCATCGATAGAAGGTTTGAGACAGGTGAAATTTTCATTAAATGGGATGAGTCTTTAGATGAAGAATGGTTAATATTAATTTATATTAAAGATAATTCTCCAGATAAAGGAATAGTTATTGAAGATAAATCTAATGAAGAAAAAAGCTTATCTTATGAGTTTAAACCTAAAGAAATATTTAAAGCTTCAGATATGATGGTTGATTCTTTAACTCAACTTATTTCAAGAAAAAGAAACAAAAAGGAATAAATAATAAAGTTAAATAAAGCTTTTTTATTCACTAACATAAACAGATACTCCTCTTGAATTAATATCAATATCAAACTTTTTATGTAATGGAGGAAATGCTCTTTGCGAACAATCTAATCTATCACAAGTTCTACAAGATACACCTATAGGTAATTCTGACTTTTTATCATTTAAATCTAAATTTTCAGTATACACAAAGTCTTTTGCATATTTAGCTTCACATCCTAGACCAATAGACAACATACTTTTTTTTTGACCATATCTACCAACTCCTTTTTCTACTGTTCTTGCTATACATACATATTTTTCGCCATTAGTCATTTTACTTACTGCAGCTTGAATTACTCCTGGTCTTGAAAAAGCAGAGTAAACATTCCACCTTGGACATGCACCACCATAACGCGGTATTTCAATTCCTGATAAAGAAAATCTTTTTGAAATATTTCCTGCAACATCAACTCTTAGGAAATGAAAAGGAATACCAGGTAGTGAAGGATCTTGTAAACAAGTAACCCTGTGAGCAACTTGTTCAAAGGAAGTGGCAAACGTATTTTGTAAAAGTTCTAAATCATATTTCAATTCTTTACATGCTTTATGAAAAAGTTTGTAAGGCATTAAAATCGCAGCTCCACAATAGTTTAATAATGCAACTCTTGTTAATTTTTTTGCTTCTTCCGATGGGAAATTAAAAGTTGATAAATACTCATTTATTTCTCTAGACGCACCTTCCTGTGAAATTTGTGCTGCAGCATATAGTTTTTTTGTTTCTAGAGAAAGATAGTCAGATAAAAATAATTCTTTCTGTTTGGATTTATATATTTTTGAAAAAGGCTTACCTTCTTCTGGAATAACATCTTTTACAGTTATACCATATTCACTTTTCAAAAAATCACATAGAGCAATATATCTTGTTCTATTATTTTGTTTAACTTTTTCAAAAATTGCATCTGCAAAATTTTCTAATTTAGGAAAAAAGTTTTTATTTTCTTGTAAAAAATCAGAAATAACCTCCCCAGGAAAAGCTGCTTTTCTGCTATCAATAATTTTACCAGATATATTTTCAAGTTTATTAACAATTTCATGATCTTTTTGTTTAAAATTATCACCTAGTTTTATCAAAGCTTTTGCAATCTTAGGGTTTGTATTAACTAAATCCTTTACTTCAGGACCAAGAATATCTAAATCTTCGAATAATTCATCTCCCAATAACTCTGAAATATTATTTTCAAGATTTATATCTGCTTTACTAGTTAAGTCGGAAAGCTCTATTCTTAATTTTTCACAAACTTTTAGAAGCAAATCTCCATCTATTTTTCTTTTACCATTTTCAATTAAATTTAAATAACTTGGTGATATACCAAGTTCTTCTGCAAGTTTGTTTGCTTGCATGCCTAACTGTCTTCTAAAAGCCTTAATTTTCGGTCCAATTTTGTTGTCTATTTTACTCATTTTACGTATTGTAAATTTTGTAAATTTATTTTTACAAAAAATTTATCGTATTTACAAGAAAAATCGTTATTTAAGTAGATTTTGTAAATAATGTAAATTATAAAATTTACATAATGGAAAAAAATAAAATTAAAAGCACTGAAAATAAACACCAAATTACTAGTCAAGAAGAGCAATCTGAGCATCAATCTAGAGGAGTTTATCTAAGAGATGATTATTGTGATTGGGGATCAAGTGGCATGAACGAGTTTACTGAAGAATTTACTCAAAAAAACTAGTTCATAGTTTAAGCTTATATTTCAATAAAAATTCAACAGGAAAAATTTAATATGTCAGCAGAAAACGTATCTTATGATTTAAAAAGATTTGCAGGAATAAAAAGAGATTATACCCCAGAAGAAGTAGAAAGGTTAAGAGGATCAATTAAAATTGAGTATTCAATGTGCAAACAACAATCTCAAAAATTGTGGAAATTGTTAAATACCGAACCTTATATTAATACTCTTGGATCACTTTCGGGAAATCATGCTGTACAACACGCAAAGGCTGGTTTAAAGGCGATTTATCTTAGTGGCTGGCAAGTTGCTGCAGATGCAAATAGTGCAGGGGAAATGTACCCAGATCAATCATTATATCCTTACGATAGTGCACCGAAATTGGTTGAATCAATGAATAATTCTTTAATAAGGGCCGATCAAATTCAACATATGGAATTAATTGATGGCGATATGGAGAAAAGTAAAAGTGTAGATTATATGCTTCCTATTATTGCAGATGGAGAAGCTGGTTTTGGAGGACCTTTAAATGTATTTGAATTAGCAAAAAAATTTATAAAGGCAGGTGCCGCAGGTGTCCATTTTGAAGATCAGCTTGCAAGTGAAAAAAAATGTGGCCATATGGGTGGTAAAGTTCTTGTACCAACAGGAACAATGGTAAGAAATCTTAAAGCTGCTAGACTAGCAGCTGATATTGCTGATGTGCCTCTTATAATTCTTGCAAGAACAGATGCTAATGCAGCAAAATTAATTACAAATGACTTTGATGAAAATGATAAACCTTTTTTAACTGGAGAAAGATCTCCAGAAGGTTTTTTCTATGTAAAAGATGGAATTGAACAGGCTATCTCCAGAGGTTTAGCTTATGCACCTTACGCCGATTTAATTTGGTGTGAAACTGCTACTCCAAATTTAGAAGAAGCTAAAAATTTTGCAGATGCAATTCATGAAAAATTTCCAGGTAAATTACTAGCATATAACTGTTCACCATCTTTTAATTGGAAAAAACATTTGTCTGATGATGAGATAGCATCTTTTCAAAAAAAAATTGCAGAAATGGGTTATAAGTTTCAATTTATTACTTTGGCAGGCTTTCATACCCAAAACATTGCTATATTTGAATTAGCAGAAAAATATAAAACGGAAGGTATGACTGCTTATTCTAAAATCCAACAACATGAATTTTCTAGAGAAAAAGATGGTTATACTAGCGTTAAACACCAAAGAGAAGTAGGAACTTCCTATTTTGATGCTGTTTCTAATACAATTAGTTCAGGAAAAAGTTCTACTACAGCAATGGAAGGCTCAACGGAGTCTGAACAATTTTAATTGGATTTTAATTTTTGAACTTGATCCCAAGCAGAATTAATTGATCTCATCTTGGCTTTGCTTTCATCAATGACTTCTTGAGGAACGCCTTTACTCATAAGTAAATCAGGATGGTGTTCTTTGCTTAGTTTTAAATATCTTTTTCTTATAATTTCAATGGTGTCATCTGGTTTGCTTTCCAAAACTATATAAGGATTAAGTTTGTCTGAAGATTTTCTACTTTCTCTAATACTGTTAAATTGAATTTCCGTTAATCCAAATATTTGAGCGATATGTTTAATCATTTTAAGTTCAGATTCACTAATATTTCCATCAGACTCAGCTATATAAAATAATATATTTATGACTTCCTCTAATACATTAATGTTTCCTTTATAAATTTGTGCAATTTGTTCAGCGTAAGACTCATAACCAGCACTTTCTTCTTTTGCTTTATTAAATATTTTTCCCACTTGATCTAATTCATTATCTGGAATTTTTAATTTATCTTTTACAGCTATTAGTTCTTCTTTACTTACTTGACCATCAGCTTTACTTAATTTTGCCGATAACACTATTAGAGATAGAGCAAAAATTTGTTGAGGTTGAGCAAAAGATCCAAAACTAGATCTAGATTTTGCTCTTGATATTTTTCCTCCTATCAAAGAACCCAATAACATTCCAAAAGGTCCTCCAAGAGATAAACCTATCATTCCACCAATTAAACTTCCCCAAATAGCCATTATTCAAAATTTTTTAATCTATATTCCCAATTTCCCATTTTCGAGTATGAAACTTTTATTATTAATTTATTTTCTGGATTATACCATATATCAAAATTTAATTTCTTATCATCTGGTAAATTTTTATCCTTTGATTTTATTTTAAAATGTTCAGTCAAATATTCCTTATTATTAATATTAATTTTCTCTTTTCCAACAAAAGTAACTATCTGTTCTTTTATACTTCCTGAAAGGGGGCTTATTTGTTTGTTTGCTTTAAAAATTTTATGATTCCACCAGCTTCCTATAATACAATCTAAGCTTGCCTCACCTTTATATGAAGATCCATCTATTATAAATTTTTTTAATGATTTATCGTAATTTAAATTTACGTATTTTTCTTTGTCATTTTGAAAAGTATTTGACTTAAAATAAATTAATTTATCATTTTCGTATTTTTCTATAGCTTCACTTGAAATTGAAAATACAGTCATTCCCAATAAATCAACTTTGAATTTAGTATAATTTTTTACAGTCATTTTTTTTTTACTGTTTTCAAAAAAATAATTGCTATATCCAATAACTTCACCATTTCGAAGAACCTCCATTTCTATTTTTTTTAAACCTTCATAGTGAGCAGTGTGTGAATAAGCTTTTGAGGAAAATAATATTATTATGATTATATATATGTATTTTCTCATTTTATTGGATTTTAATTTAAGAAAGTATAAATAATAGTTAAAAAAAATGTTTTTAACTATAAAAAAAATACCAAAAGTTTCTTGGAGTTCAAAAAAACCTTTAAATTTGAAGCCAAAAATTACAACATTTATATTTTTATGCTTTGGTCTAAGTTTATTTGGAGTAGGAGAAGGCCTGTTATTAGTTTCTCAAACAGGGGCATCCCCATGGAGTGTTCTAGCTCAAGGTATTTCTTTACATGTAGATTATTCAATTGGAACGATTACTTTTTTTACAAGTTTATTTGTAATTTTTCTTTGGATTTTTTTAAATCAAAAACCTGGAATTGGCACAATTCTAAATGCAATTATCATTGCTGTGATGATTGATGTTTGTTTAAAATATATTCAAGCACCCGACCATATTATTGCTAAATTTTTATTAGCACTTTTTGCGGTAATTATTGTAGGTATTGGAAGTGGCTTTTATTTAATTGCAAATTTAGGCCCTGGTCCAAGAGACGGATTAATGACTGGTTTACAAAATAAAACTAAATTACCCATAGCGCTTGTAAGGGCTTTTTTAGAAATTTCAGTTGTTTCTATTGGTTGGTATTTGGGAGGCACAGTTGGATTTGGCACCTTAATGTTTGCTTTTGGAGTGGGTCCTGCCGTTGCTCTTGGATTATATGTAGTTGGAAAAAATTTTTAAGCAGCTGAAGTTGATTTTCATATTCAATTAATAAGTGATGGATACAACTCTTCTGAAACTATAGATTGGTTTAATGTGGTTTGTTAGAAAAAGACTACATAAATTTGTTAGATTAACCATTAGACCGCCCTGAAAAAGGTATCTAATTTTCAAAAAATTTGAGTTAACAAATAAATTCCATAAATAGCAAAAGATATTCCGACGAGACGCAACATAATCGAAGAAATAGTTGTCTTAATTGAGAAGTAACCAATCGCTACCCCAAATAGATGTAAAGCTGTTGTTCCAAAAATAAATCCTAAAAGAAACAATAAGGGGTTAGCTGCTGCAGGTACTTCTATGCCATGAGCGGTTCCATGAAAGAAACCAAAAAAACCTACAAATAATATGATTATTTTTGTTGGAATTTTTTTATCTATACTTATTGCAAACCCTAAAAGAATAACAGAAAAAATAATTCCAACTTCTACAAAAAAAAATTCATAAATTATTAAAAGAAATCCAAACAAACCTCCAATTGTCATTATTGAAACAAAGGTTGCAGGTACAGTCCAAATAGCTTTTCCTCCGATTTGAGCAGATACAATACCAACACTTAACATTGCTAGAAAATGATCTAAACCTAAAACAGGGTGAGAAAGTCCATCATAGAAACCAATTCTTCCTGTAAAACTATGTGCAATAACAGGCAATGGATAAAATAATAAACAGGTTAGAAAAATAATAAAATTTTTATTCAAGGTAGTTTTTTTTTTTATAAAATATTTTTTTAATAATTATATATATTAAAAAAAATATAACTAACAACATAATATGTGGAATGTATGCTGTAACATCAAATTTTTTCCAGTGAACTATATCCATATAAGGCCCTATATAAAAAATAATTGGTGTCCAAGTTAGTATTTTTTCAAAAGTATTTGAGCCAAAAAATTCTGCTTCACCAACTGCTAAAGAATAGTTTCCAATATTATCATTATTATAAACTTTAATTTTATAAGTGCCTGATTTAATTAAAAAACTTTTTTTAAAACCTGTTTCCTGATTTATTTCTCCCCCAATTTCTGGACCTTTCCAATACCAGTCTCTTGCATAAGGTTCATACCACGCATTCCATTTATGTTGAGATCCGTCTGCTTGGTAGATGATATTATTATTTTTATCTAAAATATCTAAAGATAACCATTTGTAATTTTCATCAATTTTTGGACTTAAAATGCCAGCATAAAATAAGAAATCTTTTTCACTATTTATTATGTAATAGTGTGATTCTCCTGAAAGTTTTCCATAATATGCTTTTGAAATCTCTGGATATATTACTTTATGTGGATTTTCTTTTGATGGAGAATATTTTATTAATTTTGGTTGATGAGCAAAAGCCTTAATTGAAATTAATATTATAAGTAACGAAAGATAAAATTTCATAAATTAATAATATAATTTTTTTACAAAAAAAAACCCCGAATAAATCGGGGGTTTTTAATAATTTTTTAATTAGAAAGTTGGGTTACATTCGCCCACATATTACGCCAATACTCACTTATTTAACTTCTTCATTGCAAAGTTCATTGCAGAATCGTCCCAAATAGAAAGCAAACAGAAAGCAGATAGATGGAATCGCACTTCACCCTTGCGTTCCACAAACCCGTTTTTCCATTACCCCGTACTTTATCTAGTTTAATGGAATCGAACCTCGCCCTCCCGCTTTTCAGACCTATTTTTCACCCTTGCATGAACAAAACAATCTTTTTCTTTAGATTAACAGCGCATGGACCCTTGTGTTTTTTGATTTTAGCATGAACAAAACAATCCTTCTCCCAGTCTTGCTCCTCAGTTCCACAGACCTATTTTTCACCCTTGCATGAACAAAACAATCCTTTAAATCTATTTTAAGAGTTTGTGCTTTTACCTATGTAATAGGATCATTAACAAGTATATTAAACTTAAGAAATGTTTGGTTTTTACTTAGAGCGGTTATACTTAGAAGATGATTTCATTAAGAAACCCTCTAATTTAAAAACAAGTTAAAAGATGACTACATTGAGGGAGTTGGGGTAAAGTTGAGCATGGAAAAGAAAAAAATTAAAAAATTCGTATTTAATCCAATATACGACAAATTAATCAAAGAAATTAAAAATAAATTAAAGAAAATAAAGTCCAAAGAAATAAAAAATAAAAAATATTCTTATATTGGTGAAATTAAAAAAAATTTACCTAATGGTTGGGGTAAAATGATTTGTATTAATCCAAATGGTACAGAGGGTGAAGCAAAAATTGGAGAATTTAAAAATGGAAAATTAAATGGGAAGGGATACATAAAATTTAAGCATGATCTTGAATTGGTTGGTCATTTTATTAAAGATCAACTATATGAGGGTAGACAACTACATGGTAGTAGAACTAAAAAAGATAAGTACCATTTCGGTCATGAAATATATTTTAAAAAAGATAAACAAAATGGATTTGCAAATATCTTTAGTACTGATCCTGGTCATTCAAAACCAACCACAAGATATGTGGGTGATGTAAATAATAATATTAGTCCTTTTCCACACGGAAAAGGCATAGCATGTATATATCCTTTTAACGCTATTGCAGAGGGTGAATGGAAGTGGCAATTTGCACATGGGGAATTTAAAGTTCAATATAAAGATGAATATTATGAGGGTACTTGGAAATATGGGAAACTTTTAAAATTAAAATTAGAAGGAAAATGGATTAAAAATAAATTTCAAATATTAAAAGAAGGATCAAATATAGAAAAAAGTTATGTACCATGGATATTCAGATATCCAATGGGATTTATGTGGTTATTGACTACAGAAGCAGGGTACCTTGATTGTGGAAGTTACGCTGAAGCAAAAAAAATATTTAATAATTATGAAAGTGGTGAATGGTAAAATCTTTATAGTTCAATATAAAAAAAAACCCTCGAAACTTTCGTTCCGAGGGTTCTAATTTTGTTTAGTGTATGTATTTAAAGTGTTCTCTAAATGGAAACGTATTACATTCCCATTCCTCCCATTCCTCCCATACCACCCATACCGCCAGGAGGCATTCCTCCGCCAGCAGCATCTTTTTCTTCAGGTTTATCAGCAACCATGGCCTCAGTAGTAACTAAAAGTCCTGAAATTGAAGCAGCATCTTGAAGAGCTGTTCTAACCACTTTTACAGGATCGATAATTCCTTCTTTAAACATATCAACGTATTGTTCTGTTTGAGCATCATAACCTTGAGAAGGTTTATTTCCTTCTAAAAGTTTTCCTACAATAACTGAACCATCAACACCTGCATTTGTAGTGATTTGTCTAATAGGTGCTTCTAAGGCACTTCTTACAATATCAACACCTGCTTTTTGATCAGATCCTTTTACTTTTACTTTATCAAGGTCTTGTGAAGCATAAAGAAGAGCACAACCTCCACCAACTACAATTCCTTCTTCTACAGCAGCTCTAGTAGCGTTTAAGGCATCTTCAACTCTATCTTTTTTCTCTTTAACCTCAACTTCAGTAGCTCCTCCAACTTTTATTACAGCTACTCCACCAGCTAATTTAGCTAATCTTTCTTGTAATTTTTCTCTATCATAGTCTGAAGTTGTTTCTTCTACTTGTTGTTTAATTTGTGCACATCTTGCTTCGATGTCAGATTTTTTTCCTGAACCACTTACAATAGTACTATTCTCTTTATCAACTTTAACTCTTTTTGCTGAACCAAGATCATTTATTTTTACATTCTCTAACTTTATACCAAGATCTTCAGAAATGACCTGTCCACCTGTTAGGATAGCAATATCTTCAAGCATAGCTTTTCTTCTATCTCCAAAACCTGGAGCTTTAACAGCAACAACTTTTAAACCACCTCTAAGTTTGTTTACTACTAAAGTTGCTAAAGCTTCTCCTTCAACATCTTCTGATATTATCATTAATGGTCTTCCAGCTTGAACAACAGCTTCCAATAGCGGCACCATAGGTTGTAAGTTTGTTAATTTTTTTTCATGCAAAAGAATTAAAGGATTTTCTAATTCTGTTGTCATTTTTTCTGCATTAGTAACAAAGTATGGAGAAAGATATCCTCTATCAAATTGCATACCCTCAACTACATCAAGTTCAGTTTCAATGCTTTTTGCTTCCTCAACAGTAATAACACCTTCATTCCCAACTTTTTGCATAGCTTTTGCAATCATGTTTCCAATTTCTTTATCGCCATTAGAAGATATTGTTCCAACTTGTGCAATCTCATCACTATCTTTAACTTTTTTTGCAGAAGAAATTAATTTTTCTTTTACATGATCAACAGCAGCCTCAATTCCTCTTTTCACATCCATAGGATTCATACCAGCAGTTACATACTTACATCCCTCTTTTACAATTGCTTGTGCAAGAATTGTTGCTGTAGTAGTACCGTCACCAGCCTCATCATTTGTTTTGCTTGCAACTTCTTTAACCATTTGAGCACCCATGTTCTCAAACTTATCTTCAAGATCTATTTCTTTTGCAACAGAAACCCCATCTTTTGTTGTTCTCGGTGCACCATAAGATTTGTCTATAACAACATTTCTTCCTTTGGGTCCTAGAGTAACTTTTACTGTGTTAGCAAGTATGTCGACTCCTTTTAACATTGATGATCTAGCATCAGAGTCAAATTTTACTATTTTAGCCATTATAAACTCTCCTTAATTAATTATTTACTAGAAGAAATACCCATAATATCCGACTCTTTCATTATGCTGTATTCCTTGCCGTCTATTTTGACTTCAGTTCCTGACCATTTGCCAAAAAGAACTTTGTCACCAACTTTAACATCCATAGGGATGATTTTACCATCTTCAGTTTTTGCTCCACCACCAACAGCAACAACTTTGCCTTCTTGAGGTTTTTCCTGAGCTGAATCTGGAATGATAATGCCGCCAGCAGTTTTTTCACTGCTGTCTAATACTTCGATTAATACTCTATCGTGTAATGGTTTAAACTTCATACATAAACTCCTTTAAATTAGCATTCATATAAAGACCCAGCTGAATTTTTTCAAGATCTTCAATAAAATATATAAAATCTAAAAAATCCAAGAATTAATGAGATTTTTAAGCTATATCTCAAATATGACCAAAAACTTAGATAATTTTGGACTAAAATCTATAGCAGATAATTACGATTTATTTTTTATCGATTTATGGGGGGTTGTTCATAATGGCATCAAATTATATGAAGATTCAATAGAAGTTTTAGATAACCTTTCAAAAGCAAAAAAAAATTTTATTCTATTAACAAATGCACCAAGACCAAACGAAAGTGTTATAAATTTTTTAAAAAAAATTGGTTTAAAAAAATATTTTGAAAATGTTTTTACCTCAGGGGAGGCCGCTCATCAATATTTGGTTAGTGAATTTTATAAACAAAAATTTTTCCATATAGGACCCCCGAGAGATTTTGATTTATTTAAAAATATTGAAAAAAACAATGTTGTTAATATAGAAGATTGTGATTATTTATTATGTACAGGTTTATTCGATGAACATGAAAATGATTTAAATTATTATAAAAATTTATTATCAAATCATATTTCAAAAAAATTGATATGTACAAATCCTGATTTAATAGTTGATAGGGGAGAAATAAGAGAATATTGTGCCGGGTCTGTTGCTAAAACATTTGAAGAAATAAAAGGTAGGGTAATTTATTTTGGAAAACCACACCCGCCAGTTTATAATCTATCTACAAATACAAAAGATAAGAAGGTCTTATGTATTGGCGATAATTTAAATACCGATATAAAAGGAGCAAATGTTCAAAATTTTGATTCTTTATTAATAACAAACGGAATCCATAGAAAAGAAATATTAGAAATAGAATTAAATCAAGTATTAAAAAAATATAAGGTTAATGTTGATTATATCCAAAAAAATTTAAAATGGTAAAAAAAATGAAAATTTATAATAATTTTAAAATCAAGAAAGAAGATAAAAACTCTATCATATTGATTGGAAATTTTGATGGTTTACACGCTGGTCATCAAAAACTATTTAATCAGGCTAAAAAGTATAAAAAGAAATTAAATTT
>CACLAC010000002.1 GCA_902604785.1 uncultured Pelagibacteraceae bacterium | reverse complement strand
AATCCCAATATATCAAAAAGAATATTCATTGATACTTTTGGTCAGTTTACAGGCAAACACCATAATGATTTAATTAAGGAAGATAGTGAAGGAAATAAACAAAACATATTATTTTTTAGTTTTCACCACCAAACTCATTTTCAAACAGCATATAGCATGTTTAAATCAAAACCAATTATAGGTCATGGAGTAAAGATTTTCAGATTTGAGTGCAAAAATCATGTTGAGGATAAAAAAATGATACCTTATGCATGTTCTACACATCCTCACAACACATATCTTCAATTGTTAGCAGAAACTGGAATAATTGGTTTCTTAACAATTTTTTTTGTATTTATATTAACATGTTTAGCTATAACCAAAAAAATTATTTATAAAAAAAATAAATTAAATCCGTCAGATTGTTTGCTAATTGCTATTTTTATAAATCTATGGCCATTAATTCCCACAGGAAATTTTTTTAATAATTGGTTGAGTATGCTTTATTTTTTACCAGTTGCTTTTTATTTATTTGAAACAAAAAAATTGGAAAAGATTAATTGAAAATATTTAGATCAAAAAAAACAAAATATAATTTTTCTTGGTTAGTTTTTGATAAATTTGCCAGAGCAAGTTTAAACTTTTTACTTTTTATATTTTTAGCCAGATATTTAGGTCCACAAGAATTTGGTATTTTAAATTATTTGTTAGCTTTAGTTTTTTTATTTACTTCTTTATCTTCATTAGGAATTAATCCCGTTCTTACAAATATTTTAATAAAAAACAAAAGAAAAACCAACAATAGTATTATTAGCAATTCATATATACTAAGGTTTTTTTCAAGTTTATTTGGATATTTAATATTTATTTTATTTATAATTTATTTGCATGGCAAAAATGTTTATTTAAGTTATTCAATAATTATTGGACTTAGTATAATTATTAAATCATACGAAGTATTATTTAGTTATTTTGAATCAAAATCTTTATCAAAATATATTGTAATATCACAAACGATTAGCTTGGTTATAGTTTTTTCCTTAATTGTATTTTTTTTATATTTAGAATTTGATATAAAATACATTTATTATTGTTTTTTAATTGATAGTTTAATTACATTATTTCTTATAAATATTTTCTTTTTTAAAAAAGAGAGAAATTTTTTATTTAATTTAGATTTTGGAAAAATTTATAAAATCATTCATAAAAGTTTTCCAGTTTTGCTCTCAATCATCAGTATTGTAATTTATATGAGAATCGATCAAGTAATGATTAATTTATTACTATCAGAAAAAGATGTTGGAATTTATTCTGTATCAGTGAGAATAGTAGAGATGTTTCATTTTATACCAAAAATAATTATGGTTTCTTATCTGCCGATTTTGTTAATTTCAAAAAATTATACATTTGAATTAATAAAAATAAATTCATTATTATTTAAAATATCAATACTTTTTATTTTTTTTATTTTTGTATTAAGCAAATACATTACCTCAATTCTTTTTGGTGAAATTTACATGGAAAGCGTATTAACAACTATTTTATTATCAATATCATTGATTTTTGTATTTTTTGGAGTTGCCAATGAACATTGGTACATTTCAAAAAATTTACAAAAATACTATGCTTTAAATGTTTTTATTGGAGCTATAGCAAATATAATTTTGAATTATTTTCTTATTCAGTCTTTTGGAATTAGTGGAGCCGCATATTCAACCATATTAACATATTTGTTAATTATTTTCTTATTTGACATTTTTAATAAAAAAACAAGAGTCTTATTAAAACTAAAATACAAGTCTATAATTACAATATGAAAATAGGAATAATATCTAGAAGTGATTTAAATAACAAATTATTTTGGTCTGGTGTACCATCAAATATTTATTCAAGTTTAAAAAAAAATAAAACAACAAAAATTGTAAGAATAGATAAGCTTAATGAAAACTTAAGAAAACTTTTTGCGATTAAAAGAGAGTATCTAAAAGTATTTAGGAATATAAAATTTGATGAAACTTACAACACAAAAGTCTCTAAAAATTATGCTTCTCAAATAGAAAAAAGATTAAAAAATATATCAAATATAAGTCATTTATTAACATTTGATTCATCTTTAGTTTCACATTTAAAAACTGATATTCCAATTATTTTATGGACAGATATTCTTTACTCAGATTACTACCAGCATTACTTTAAAAAACAAAAAATTTCGAAGTCATCATTAAATGATATTAAGTCTATAGAATTAAATGCAATTAAAAAATGCAAAATAATTTTTTTCTCAAGTAAATGGGCACTTAATAAAGCAAAAAGAAAATACAAGAAATTTCAAAAAAAAATTAAACTTTTAGAATTTGGCCCAATTTTAGAAGAACAAGTTCAAGAAAAAAAAATAAAACAATTTATTATTAAAAGAAATCATAAAAAAATCAAATTAATTTCTTTAAGTGTTGACTGGAAAAGAAAAGGTTTAGAGAAGCAGATAAAATTAACTAATTATTTGAATCAGAAAGGTTTTAAGTCTGAGCTTACAATAATTGGCTATAAACCAAAGTATAATAAAATAAAATCAAATATAAAATTTTTAGGTTTTATAGACAAAAACAATAAATTTGGAGAGAGAAAAATTTCATCTGAGTTATTAAAAAGCCATTTTCATTTGCTCTTTTCAAAAGCTGAAGCCTATGGGTTAGCTTTAATTGAAGCTAGTTCAAGAGGAGTTCCTAATATCTCTTTTTACGTTGGGGGAATTCCCCATCTAGTAAGCAATTCTAAAAATGGGAGATTATTTAAAAAAAATGAAAAAATAAATAAAATTGGTGATTATATAATTTCTGTGTTTAAAAATAAAAGCAAATACAGAAAATTAGCAATATCATCATACTTCGAGTATAAAAAAAGATTCAATAATCAAAAAATTATTTCAGATTTTATCCAGTTGATAAAATAATAATATTATTATCAATCCTATTTTTCATAGTTATGAATAATGAAATTTTTTTTTAAATAAGAAGGAATTTGAAATTTTAATTTATTATTAAAAATAATTTTTAAGTTAAATTTAAGACATTCTAAGTTAAATAGTGACAAAAGGTTATCATCACCTGATAGTGAATATTTTGATTTTTGAACTAATTTTTTTAGAAATATTTTATTTACTTTACCAAAATTATTTATACCTTTGATATTTAGCTTATCACCGACTACTATTACTCTTTTCTTCTTTCTAACAAAGTTATTAATTAATTTGAAATGATGTTTAAAAAATTTATTCTCGTGTTTTCTAAAATAAACAATAAGATCATACTTTTTCTTTGTTTTATTTTTATAAATTTTGAAATCTAAAAGAACAAAATTCAATAATGATTTATTTAAAATATTTCTGTTTAAATATTTTTTTAATATGTTGGTTGCAAATATAATCTTATTAGATCTTTTATTTATAAAAAATAAACTTAATTTGTAAAAAAGTGGGAATAAAAAATATCTAATAATTGATTTAAAACTAGTAATTTTATTAATTTGGATACTTCCTGTAATTGGTCCAAAAACTGTTTTAGGTGGACATAAAATAAAAATTGGAAAATTCCAAAGAGGCAAATAATTTATATAAATAATTTTTTTTCCCTTCAAATGGTAAAACCAAAGTATAAGAATGCCTATGTATGGATAAACATATTTTTTTAAAAAAAAATCTTTTTTTGGCAACAATATTTTAACTTTCTTACTTTTAAAATATTTATCTAAAAATTTTTTTGCTAACAATCCTTCGCCACTACTACTATTATACTCGCAGCACCAAGCAAAATACTCTTTCATTAATGTATCTTATTTTGTTTAAATATTAGCATTTTTGTAAAAAGATATGATGTTTCAATAAGTCTTAAAATACGTCTTACAGTGTCAAACCTTAATCTCCAAAGCCACTCAAGGTTCAATAAATTTAAAATTTCTGGAGTCTTCTTTTCATATCCACTTAAAATATTAATACTACCTCCCAAACATATTATGGTGATGTCTTTATTTTTATTTTTAATATAGTTTGCTAACATTTCCTGTTTAGGCGTTGGTATTGTTAATATTAATAGTGAGTTTTTTTTATAATTTTTTTTGTATGAAGATATAATTTCTTTTATAGTTCCAAATTTTAGTTTATGAAATATAAAATTTTGCGAAATATTTTTTTTAAGCCAGCTTTCTGAAATTTTATTTATATTTCCAACCACATAAATTTGATTAAATCTTTTTGGTTTTTGATTTACATAATTTAAATATTTCATAAAAAAATCTCTACCAGGTATTTTTTTATCTTTTGATATCGTTTTTGAAAATATACCATCGGGCCAAAATAAATTATAGGGAGACTGTATTCTAAATTTTGAGTTGTATGATATAAATGCTAAATTTAAAGCCGATATAATTTTACCGTGAGTATTTTTAAAATTATTCATATTTAAAAGTTTAATCTTTGTAATATCATTTAATTCATTGTGGTAACTTGAAAAAGAAATATTTTTTAAAAAAAAAATTTGGTTTATTTTAAATGTTATTTTTTTTAAATATGTAATTAAATTATATTTTTGTTTTTTAAAAATATACATATCTTCTACCATTTTTACAAAAAAACTTTTAAAACTTGTACTTATACCTCCTGTTCTCATTATTGTAGAATAATTTTTTAAATAATAATTTTTAAATTTGAGTTTTTTTATTCTAATTAAAAAGTCTGTATCCGAAGATATAGTAAAATTAGTTTTATATTTAAATTTATTATATATTTCTTTGCTAATGAAAGATCCAGTATGAGGAGGTAATTCATAAGGCTTATTAATATCTATATTGCTCCATACTCTTTTAATATTTTTTAAATTATTTCGTTCTGAATACAAAACATTGGTATAAACCATTTGTATTTTTTTTTTTTTAAAAACTTTAGCAACATTTGATAAAATTTTTGTGTTAAAATAAATATCATCAGAATGTAAAATTCCAATTATATCTCCTCTTGTTTTTTTTACTCCAAAGTTTAAAGACTGATAAATTGACCCTTCAAAATTGTAAATCTTTATATTTTTTTCATTTAAAATATTTAAATATTGATTAGTTGTATCTTTACCCTTTGAATAGACAACAATTAGCTCTTTATCTTTATAATTTTGCTTTTGAAAAGATTTTATTGAAGAGATAATATATGGCATACTATCCTTAGCACACATAATTATAGAAATTTTCATTTATTTTTAATTATTGTCATTGCATGTATTAACAAAATAAAGTCTATACCAAAGATCATCATAGAATTTTCTATAAGTGTCCTCAAAAGGATAAACAAAATGAGCATGTAACCTATTTTATTTTCATTAGTAAATGCAGCTTTTCTTTGAAAACTTAAAATATTCCTATAAAGCAATGTACTCCAAAAGTACAAAATTAAAAATAATGAAGGTATTCCGCCGGATAAAAATGCGTAGATATAAGAATTAGAAACAGGTTCAACAAATCTTTTGTTATATAATTTGCTTTCATTTAAAAATACTCTATCCGACATTGATCCATAGCCAAAAAATGGCCTTTCCAATGAAAACTCAATTGCCTCTCCCCACAATCTTATTCGTCCCGATAAAATTATTTTGTCCAAATAATCTTTAAAAGAAAAATCTTTTCTATCTAGATTATATTTTCTCATAAAATTATATTCATCAACTGTTGCTTGACTTTTGTTTGCTTCTGGAATTCTTTCAATTATATTTTTGTCAAGTACATATTTTTCAATTTTTTGAATTTGATAATAATCAGTTACATATTTATTATATAAAAACTTTACACCAAGGACTGAAAAAATTAATAAAAATTGAAAAATTAACAAAATTAAAATAAATTTAATAGATTTTAATTTATTTTTAGAAATAAAAAAAAATATTATATTAATTAAAATAAAAGAAATAATTCCAAATTTTGATTGATACAAAATTATTAAAGATCCTAAAATTACTAAAAAAGGATACTTAATATATTTGTTATAAACTTCAAAATTTGATTTATAAAAAATTGTAAATATATATAAAAATATTATTGTTCTAGATAAACCTGTAACTCTCGGTATATCATGAGAAAGAAAGAAAGCATTTTCTCTAAAAACTGATAAGTGATAAACAGAATTTTCTGAAGGTAAAAATATAAAGTCTGCTAAAATTTTATATGAAAAAAAAAACGTAATTAAAATCAAAAAAATTATAGAAATTTTAAAAATAACTTTATTGCTATCTTCTCCTATTTTGCAACTGATTTGATACACAGCTAAAAGAGATAGAGAGCAAATTATCCAGTAATATCTTCCAATATGATCTATCGTATTTTCTAATTCTGATATTCTAGTTTGACCAGATAAGAAAGTTGAAAATATTTGTGAGATTTGAATCAAAACAAGAATAAAAATTAATTTATCAATTTTTTTTTTTCTGAACTGAATTAATATTACTAATGAAATTAATAAGGATATGGGTATAAAGATTGATCTTATAAAATTAATAATTTTTATAAAATCCATATTATTAAAATTCAATAAAATATTTTTTTCTTTTTCAAAAATAAATAGAAAGTCATAAGGATTAGATCCAAGAGATGCCCATAGTCCTATCCATGAAAATATAACATAGTAGAATATAATTTTTCGATTAATCATTTATTGCTTTTGAAACTATTTTTGCAGTTAATATTTTACCTTCTAATGTTTGATGCATAGAATCACAAAAAAGTAACTTTTCTCTATCATCTTCATTTAAAAAATTTTTTGTATTTATAAATTTTACAAAATTATACTCATTAGTTAATTTAATTACCTTATCTACATAATATCGAAAAAAAACATTTTCTTTATTTATAATATTTTTTTTATTAAACAGAGACACAATATAAAACTGTGAAATATTATTTTTTTTTGCTAATTGTATAGCTTTCTTAGAATTTTCATAAAAATTATTTGAAGCTGAATCATAACTTTTAGGAGTTAATTTAGGATTTTCCAACCTTATATTAAATCCAAGTTTGTCAAACACTCTTATTACTATCTCATCAGAAAAATAAAAAAAAACTGAATTATTTTTAAATGTTTTTTTTATTGAATGAATATTTTTTAAAATAACATTTTTAAAGCTAGCTTGTCTTTTTGAATATAAAATTTCATTTACTTTATTTGCCCAAATAATTGTGTTTGGTTTTTCATATTGCAATTTATGCTCCAATATTTTTAAGGAGTAATTTGAATATATGCCATTTTTTGAAAAATTTTTTACTTTGGATTTTGTTTCTAAAAAATCTACCCACGATAACTTTTTGCTATCACAAAATCCATTGTTTGAAGTAGATCCACCAAAAATCCAAATTTCAGAGTCGCTAGATTTTATTTTATTTATTTTAAAACTTGCATTATCATTAATTTTTGTAACAAATATTTCTTTATTTTTAAAACTATGGGTTGTTATGTTGATATTTTTATTAAAACCATAAAAAAATATACTGGCATTCGCAATAAAAATAAAAACTATTAAACGTGCAATTATCTCAAATATTAAAAAATATACTATCGGTAAAATTAAAAATATTTTAACTAAATTTATTTTTTTGAAATACATAAAAATATTCCTAAAAAATTACCTAAAAATTTTGGAAAATAATAAATTCTACCAATAAAAACATTAATTAATGAAAGAATAGTTTTTATTATCATTGTCAAATAAAATTTTTTTATATTAAAATTATTCATTTTAACAAATTTATGTCGATTTATCACTTCTTGAACACCAAAAGAAAAATTAGTTCTGTTAATTGAATTTTTATGATTATATTTTGCTTCGGAACAAATATACAATTTTCCTATTTTAAATACATTATAACTAAAAAATAAGTCTTCCAAATAACTATATTTTCCAAGAGTAGTGTCAAATTTACTATCTTTAAAAACTGAAGATCTATAAATACAAGCTTGAGTGCTTAACCAATTAGTTTCTAAATTTTTTACAAGGTTACAGTTTTTGGTATGCCAACCATTTTCACAAACTACTCCAGGTTTGCTATTATATAAGCCAATTTTTTCTAAAAATTTATGTTTCTTTAAATTATCAAAAAATGATTCTTTATAGTCTTCAATTAAATTAAATCCATAACCTAAATAATTTTCATTAGAATGGATAAAGTCGTTCATAATATTTATTGAATCTTTCTCAAAAATTATATCATCATCGCAAAACATCAGAAATTTATTTTCCATATTACAATTTTCTATTCCTATATTTCTTTGTTCTGATATAGAAGGCGCTGATTTTATTAATTTGACATTTTTAAATTTTGAAACAAATTTTTTAGTAAATTCTAAATTTTCTTTATTTGAACTATCTATTATAATTATTTCATTCAGTTTAGAAATTAAACCTTCTATAGATTCAATCAAGTTTTTTAAACTCTTAGGCCTATCTTTAGTTGGAATTATCAGCGATGTATATTCTAAAAACATATTTTAGTCTTTTATATTTAGAGTAGTTAATATAAAGATTTGTAATCAAAAAGTATAATTTTTATGTATTTAAAAATATTTAATAAACATCAATTAATAAAGATATTTTTTTTATTAATTTTTATAAATTACTCTTTTTTTTCTATAAGGCATTCCCTAAGAGAAAATCCTTGGATTGCAGGCGATTGGCTGATGAATTATGAAGCAGGTATTTTGAGAAGAGGACTTAGTGGAGAAATAATTTTACTTTTAAGCAACATAAGCTCAATAAATCCTACATATTTAGTAATATTTTTTCAAATTTCTCTATATTGTTTTTTTTTATATTTCTTTATTCAAATTTTGAATAAAAAAACAATAAATATTTGGTTTTTATTTTTATTACTTTCACCAGCTACAATAGCATTCACTTTCTATGATCCTCTAGTCATAGGAAGAAAAGAGGTAATATTTTTTACATTTTATACAATTTATATTTCTATTTTTTTAAACGATTTAAAAATTTCAGTATTCAAAATTATTTTTTATTTTTCAATAGGTTTTATTTTTGTTTTAATACATGAAATTTTTATTTTTTTTTCATTATTTTTTGTTTTCACAAAATATTTTAATATTTATAAAAAGAATATAAAAATAAAGATAAATTATTTTTTAAATGAGTTTTCACTCGTCATTGGGTCATTAATAGCTTTTTTGATATTATTATTCTTTTCTACAAATGAAACTGAGGTTCAAGATTTAGTTTGTAATCGTCTTTTAAATAACGGTCTATCGCCAGAAATATGCAAAGGCGCTTTAACAGAAATAGTTTTTTCTAAATATGTAAATTCATATAAAAGTTTTGGTTTAATTGATTATATTCTTTCTTACAACTATTTAAGAACGTATTTAATTTCTCTGATACTTTTTTTCCTACCTCTGTATATTTTTTTATTAAAGCAAAAAATAAACAAAAAACAAATAAAATTATTTTCAATATTTATTATTATTCAATTAATTTTTTTAGTTTCAATATTTGTAGTAGTAAATGATTGGGGTAGATATCTTAATATATATTTTATTTTAATTTTGGTTTTTGTGTCCAATTTTTTTTTAAGAAAAAATTTACAAGAATTAAAAAAATTTAATTATAAAAATCTACTAATAGTATTAATTTTACTTTTATATTCACTTAGTTGGCATATGCCCCACTGTTGCCAAAAAAACTTAGGAAAAGGAATGATAAGTTTTAAAGAAAGAATTTTGTATAGAATTAACAATCCAACAAATTATAATGACTTTTCTAGAAAAGTTATTTTAAAATTTCTTGGTGTTAATGAACATAATTAAATAGTTTTTTTTAATTTTAATATTTAAATTCTCATCTATATAACCACAAGGAGCTTTACTATACATACAGTATCCATCTACAGGGGTATAAATTATTTCTTTATTTACAGTTTTATATTTATTTTTTATTATTTTATTTTGATCGGTATATGAATAAAATTTAGGCCATGGATAGTTAAAATAATTTTTATTTTCAAATAAAACTCTATTTAAATTTTTTCCAGAAAAAATAATAAGACATATAATGATTAAATATTTAAATATAAAATCTTTATTTTTTTTTAAAATCGACCCACTTCCAATTAAAGCAAAAACTAAAGATACAAATATTATAATAAAAGAATATCCATATCTAAAAATAGGAGCTTTATAAAACCACATTAAAATTCCAATAAAACTTATTAATAATAATAGCTTAATATAATTATTTAATTTAAAATTTATTTTTCCTTTTTTTAAAATAAGCATTACAAAAGCTAGAAATAGAATGTATGGAATTAATATTTTTAAGATTATCAAAAAATGGTTTTTTCCCCAAGATTTTAACCAAAAAAAATTGCTTGAATATTCTGATAGAGTAACTTTTGCATTTTTTTTTCTAAAATCCGACCATCCTTTTGCCCAAGCTTCACTTACGGAGGACACATGCTCAGTTTTTTCTATATTGCTCCATTTTAAATTATCTAAACATGTAACTTTTAATGGATAAAGAACACAACCACTTACTAAAACATTCTTTAATAACCATGATGCTAAAAAAATAAATATAAACAAAATTTTTATATTAAATGGATTAAATTTAATTTTTTTTTTTGTAAAAAAAACTAGTGGAAATAAAATAGATGCAATTAAAATAACTTTATTCATTATTATAAATATTGATATAAGAAAATAATTTGGAATATCTTTAATATTAATATTTTTAAAATTTTTAATTATTTCTGAGATAAGCAAAAACATTAAAAAATGAGCAGGAGCATCATTGCCATACTCGCTGAATCTATTCATTTTATAAAAAATAAAAATTAAGATGGAAAAAATAAATAGAAAATGAAAATCATATTTTTGATTTTTTATACCTATATAAATGTAGCTTAAAAAATTAATAATTATAGAACTAGCTACTAAAGCTCCCGCAAAAACAATTCCGTTAATGCCAAAGACAAAATTATTTGTAAATGCCGATAAGTACTGCAAAATAGATATATGGCCAAATCTGAAATTTAAGTTTGAAACTCCTAATATAATTTTTTCTTCATTAAGTAGGTTTATATATGGTAAGTGATATAAACCTGCATCTGGTCTATACATATTACTATTTGCTACTAGTAAAAAAATAATTAAAGCAGAAGAAGAACAAAATATAATAAAATTTTTAGTTAAATAAATTTTTTTATATTTAAAAATAATTACTAAACTAAATGTCAATAATATTGAATTTATCAAAGGATTTAGAGGAAAAAAAAAATTAAAAAATAATGCAAAAAATGAAATTATAATTAATCCAAAAATTAGTTGTAAAGAAAAAGATGATAAACTATTACCTTTGTGGAAATAAACTCCAAAAGGTGTATACAATGCAGTGACTAAAAAACTGGATAATATAATTTTAATCATCTAAAATTTGAAAATGAAATTAACAGTAATTATACCTGTATACAATGAAATAAATTCAATAGATATTTTATTAGAGAAAGTTTTAGAAACAAATGTTGAAAAACAAATCATAGTTGTTGATGATTGTTCTACAGATGGCTCAAGAGAAAAAATCATAAAAAAATTTAAAGATAAGATTGACAATATAATCTTACATGAGCGAAACCAAGGTAAAGGTGCTGCAATTATAAGTGCTCAAAAATATATAAATGGAAATTACGTAATAATTCAGGATGCAGACTTAGAATATGATCCAACCCAATATAAACTTTTTTTAAATGAAGCTAAGGAAAACAAATATAAAGCGATCTATGGTTCTAGAGTTTTAAAAAAAGATAGATTTTCAAATGCCCAAAATTTTAGTCACAAAACAAGAATATGGGGGAATTTATTTTTAACATTTATATCTAATTTAATAAATAATCAAAATTTAACAGATGCACATACTTGTTACAAAATGGTAGAAGCTCAACTATTTAAATCTTTAAAATTAAAAGAAAAAGGTTTTGCATTTTGTCCTGAGGTTACAACAAAATTATCTAATTTAGGAATTAATATATTAGAAATTCCAATTAATTATCAAGGAAGAACTTACAAGGAAGGAAAAAAAATAAAAGCAATTGATGGCTTAAAAGCCATTGTTGCGCTAATAAGATATAGATTTTTTGAAAAATAAAAATATAAAGATGGACAATTATTAATGAAAAAAAAAGCTTTAATCTTTGGGGTAACAGGTCAAGACGGTGCATATTTGGCAAAATTTTTATTAAAAAAAAAGTACATCGTTCATGGAATTAAAAGAAGAACATCTTCAATTAACACAGTTAGAGTTGATGATATTTACTTAGATTTACATACTAAAAAAGATAAATATTTTTTTTTACATTATGGAGATTTATCAGATGGCACTTCAATTCTAAATTTAATTAACAAAATTCAACCGAATGAAATATACAATTTAGCTGCTCAATCACACGTAGCTGTTTCTTTTGAATTACCAGAGTATACTTCTAATATTAATGCTTTAGGAGCTTTAAGAATTTTAGAAGCTATTAGAGCATTAAAATTAGAAAAAAAAACAAAATTTTACCAAGCAGGAACTTCAGAAATGTTTGGAGGATATAACAAAATTCAAAAAGAAAATACACCCTTTCATCCCAAAAGTCCTTATGGGACCTCAAAGCTTTTTGCCCATTGGATAACAAAAAATTATAGAGAATCATATAATATTTTTGCAGCTAATGGAATTTTATTTAATCATGAAAGTCCTTTAAGAGGTGAAACTTTTGTTACAAAAAAAATAGTTAATGGTTTGGTAAATATAAAACAAAAAAAATTAAATTGTATTTATTTAGGAAATATTTATGCAAAAAGAGATTGGGGCCACGCAATAGATTATGTTGAAGCTATCTGGAAAATTCTTCAAAGAAAAAAAGCAGATGATTTTGTTATATCTTCTGGAAATCAATATAGTGTTAAAAATTTTATTAATATTACCGCTTCACATCTTGGAATAAAAATTACATGGACAGGAAAAGGAATTAAAGAAAAAGGTTATGATCAACATGGAAAATGTATTATAAAAATTGATAAAAAGTATTTTAGACCAAATGAAGTAAATACATTGTTAGGAAATTCATCAAAGGCACGAAAACAATTAAATTGGAAGCCCAAATTTAATATCAATAAACTTATTAAAGATATGATAAATTACGAATACTTTAATGATAAATAAAAATTCAAAAATTTATGTTGCTGGTCATAATGGATTAGTTGGATCTGCGATATTAAGAAAATTGAAAGAAAAAAAATATAAAAATATAATTACAGTTGAAAGAAGAAAATTAGACTTATTAAATCAGAAAGATGTTTTTAGTTTTTTTAAAAGGCAAAAGCCAGATTTAGTAATTATTGCTGCTGCTAAAGTTGGAGGCGTTTATCATAACAATTTAGATAGAGCAGATTTTATTTATGAAAATTTACAGATACAAAATAATTTAATTTATGGAAGTTTTAAAAATAAAGTTAAACAATTAGTTTTTCTTGGATCTAGTTGTATATATCCGAAAAATTCCAAACAACCCTTAAAAGAAGATTATCTTCTCAGTGGCAAGTTAGAAGAAACAAACGAGCCATATGCTATAGCTAAAATTGCAGGTGTTAAAATGTGTGAAGCATTTAATAAGCAATATAAAACGAACTATATTTGTTTAATGCCGACAAATACTTATGGACCTAATGATAATTATAATTCACTAAATTCCCATTTTTTTCCAGCATTAATTAAGAAAGCTCATGAATGCAAAATCAAAAATAAAAAAACTCTTGAAATTTGGGGAACAGGCAAGCCTTTAAGAGAATTAATATTTGTCGATGATATTGCTGAAGCTTGTATTTTTTTTTTGAAAAAAAAGATAAAAGAAACAGTTCTTAATATTGGAACAGGAAAAGATATGAGAATAAAAGATTACGCAGATTTTTTGATTAACCAACTTAAGCTTAATGTTAAAGTTAAATATAATAAAAAAAAACCTGATGGAACCTATAGAAAAGTAATGGATGTTACTAAAGCTAAAAATTATGGATGGAAAGCAAAGATCTCTTTAAAAGAAGGGTTTGAAATCACATATAAAGATTTTTTAAGTAAATTTAATTAATAGTTTGATTGATAAATTTTAAGTAAATAAACATAAATTTGTATTTGCAATTTTTATTTTTTTAAATATAAGTTCAAAGCCTGGTGATTTTTGCGAAAGGGTAATACCCGATCCCATTCCGAACTCGGAAGTCAAGCCTTTCTGCGCCGATGGTACTTTGTCTTAAGACATGGAAGAGTAGGACGTTGCCAGGCTATAAACTCAGATGAAAAGTATAATAGTAGTTACAGGTGGTTCTGGGTTTGTAGGCTCTAACTTAATTGAATTTCTCATTAAAAAAACTAAACTTAAAATAATTAGTTTGGATGATTATTCTACTGGTACCAAAAAAAATCATGTAAAGTCTAAAAGAGTTAAGTATATAAAGGGTAGTACTCTAAATATAAATAAAATTTTATCAAAATATAAAAAAAGAATTATTTCTATTTTTCACTTTGGAGAATTTTCAAGAATTTTTCAAAGTTTTAAAAAATTTCAACAATGTTTTGATTCAAATTCAATTGGAAGTAAAGAAGTTTTTAAATTTTGTTTAGATAATAATATAAAATTAATTTATTCAGCAACTTCGGCGAGTCTTGGTAATAAGGGTATGGATAAGAATTTATCTCCATATGCATTTACAAAAGCAAAAAATCTTGAGTTGCTTGAAAATTTAAAGAAATGGTTCAATTTAAAATATGAAGTTATTTACTTTTATAATGTTTATGGACCCAAACAAATTAAGATTGGTGACATGGCTACAGTAATTGGTATTTTCGAACATCAATATGAAAGTAGAAAAGCCATTACAGTTGTAAAACCTGGAACTCAAACTAGGCGATTCACACATATAACTGATACAGTTCAAGTTTGCTATGACGCCTGGAAGTCAAACAAGTGTGCTTATTATAGTATTTCTAATACAAAATCCTATTCAATTAATGAAGTCGCAAAAATGTTCAAAACTAAAATATCTTATTTACCTTCAAGATTAGGAGAAAGGTATGCGTCAGCTTTGACAAATATGTCTTTAAATAACAAAGTTATTAAAAAATTCGGAAAAATAAGTTTGAAAGATTACATTTCTTCGTTTATTAAATACAATAACTAATTATGAAAATTGCAAGCTCCTTAAAATCTTTAAAAAAAAGAGATCTTAACTCTAAGCTAGTTAAAAGAAGAGGCAGAGTTTATATAATTAATAAAAAAAATCCAAAATTTAAAGCTAGACAAAAATAGTTTTTAGATAATAATGATCATTGCTTCACTATTAGAAGATCAGAAAATTGAAAAGAGAATTTCAATTACACCAGAAATTGCAAAAAAATATATTGGATTAGGATTTGAAGTTCATATTGTTGAAAATTATGGAAAACATTTAGGCTTCGAAAACAAAGAATACTTAGATTTTGGAGTTAAAGTTATTAGTGATGAAAAAGAAATTATTCAAAATGCAGATGTAATTATTCAATTAGGATTGCCTAATGATAGTAAAATCTCATTATTAAAATCTAATCAAACTATAATAGGTGTTTTAAATCCTTATGAAAATAAAGATAAGCTTAAAGAAATTTCCAAAAAAAATGTAAATTTATTTTCACTTGAATTGCTACCTAGAATAACTAGAGCTCAATCGATGGATATATTGTCATCTCAAGCTAACTTAGCTGGCTACAAAGCGGTGATAGAGTCATTTGCAGAATTTAAAAAAGCAATACCTATGATGATGACAGCAGCAGGAACTGTTCCTGCTGCAAAAGTTTTAGTTGTGGGAGCGGGTGTAGCTGGATTACAAGCTATAGCAACTGCTAAAAGAATGGGTGCAATTGTTTATGCAACTGATGTGAGAATGGCTTCAAAAGAACAAGTAGAAAGTTTAGGTGGAAAATTTTTAACAGTTGATGATTCAGAAAATTTAGAAACTGAAGGCGGTTATGCAAAAGAAGCATCTCAAGATTTTAAAAAAAAACAACAGGAATTATTAAGCGAAACTCTTAAAAAGATTGATATAATTATTTGTACAGCACTAATACCTGGTAAAAAAGCACCAGTTATTATTGGAGAAGAAATGATAAAAAATATGAAATCTGGTTCTGTAATATATGATTTGGCAGCAGTACAAGGGGGCAATACAGCATTTACAGAAGTAGATAAAATTATTGATATAGATGGGGTATTAATAATGGGTGAGACAAATATTTTAAATAAATTACCTAGTTCTTCCTCAAACCTATATGCTAAAAATGTATTTAATTTTGTTACAAACTTATATGATAAAGAAAATAATAAAATTAATATTAATTTAGAAGATGAAATAATATTAAAGACATTAATTAAATAACTTTATGGAAATTGATCCTTTTATATTTAGATTAAGTATTTTTATCCTTTCTATATTTATTGGCTATTATGTAGTGTGGAGTGTTACTCCTTCATTACATACTCCTTTAATGTCGGTTACAAATGCAATTTCATCAGTAATTATCGTTGGTGCAATAATAGCAGGTTTATCTGGGGAAGATTTAAATATTCTTGATACAGCAAACATTTTTGGATTTTTAGCAATAGTTTTAGCGGCAGTAAATATTTTTGGTGGATTTTTAGTGACCCAAAGAATGTTGGCGATGTACAAGAAGAAGAAAAAAGATAAAAAATGATTTCAGCAAACTTATTAGCAATATTTTATCTTATATCTGGAGTGTTATTTATTTTAGCACTTAGAGGTCTTTCATCTCCTGAAACATCAAGACGAGGAAATTTGTTTGGAATTATTGGTATGACAATAGCGATTGGTGTAACAATAATTTCAGTAGGAAATTTTTCTACAGGTTTTGTTTATCTAGTAGTTTTATTACTTATAGGTGGTCTAATAGGGGCATTTATAGCATTTAAAATACCTATGACAGCAATGCCAGAACTTGTTGCGGGATTCCATAGTTTAGTTGGACTAGCAGCAGTATTTGTTGCAATATCTGCTTTTCTTAATCCCGAAGCATTTAACTTAGGTTTTCCTGGAAATATTAAAATAGCAAGTTTAATTGAAATGTCCTTGGGAGCTTCAATTGGAGCCATAACCTTTACTGGTTCGGTTATAGCATTTTTAAAATTAAGAGGAATAATGTCTGGTTCTCCTATTACTTTTGTAGGACAACATTATTTAAATTTAATTTTGGGTATAATTTTAATAAGTTTAATATTTTATTTGTGTAAAACTCAAGTTAATACTTGGTTTTGGGCGATAATTGCAATTTCATTCTTGTTAGGTATTTTGTTAATCATTCCTATTGGTGGAGCAGATATGCCAGTAGTAATTTCTATGTTGAATTCCTATTCAGGTTGGGCAGCTGCAGGTATTGGATTTACTTTAGAGAATACAGCTTTGATAATCACTGGAGCTTTGGTTGGATCTTCAGGTGCAATTTTATCTTATATAATGTGTAAAGGCATGAATCGTTCTTTCTTTAATGTTATACTTGGTGGTTGGGGCGCTACAGACCAAAGTTCTTCAAGTGGATCTAAAGAACAAAAACCTGTAAAAAATGGAAATGCAGATGATGCTGCTTTTTTAATGAAAAATGCATCATCAGTAATAATTGTACCAGGCTATGGAATGGCAGTTGCTCAGGCCCAGCATGCACTTCGTGAAATGGTTGATGCATTAAAAAAAAATGGAGTGAAAGTTACATATGCCATTCATCCTGTTGCAGGAAGAATGCCAGGACATATGAATGTATTATTGGCTGAAGCGAACGTCCCTTATGATGAAGTATTTGAATTAGAAGAGATAAATAATGATTTTGCAAATTGCGATGTAGCATATGTTATTGGGGCTAACGATGTAACAAATCCAGTTGCAAAATCTGATCCTCAAAGTCCTATTTATGGTATGCCAGTTTTAGATGTAGAAAAAAGTAAATCTGTATTGTTTGTTAAAAGAAGTTTATCCCCAGGTTATGCTGGCATAGATAATGATCTTTTTTATAGAGATAATACTTTAATGCTATTTGCAGATGCAAAAAAAATGACCGAAGATATTATAAAAAGCTTATAATGAATTTAAAAATTAAAAACAATTTGTATGAAAAATTCAAATATTAAATTAGGATCAAATAGAAGTTTTGGTATAGTTTTTTTCATATTTTTTTTTATAATTTCATTATGGCCGTTAAAAAATGGAGAAAATATAAACTTATGGTTTTTTTCTACATCTATAATTTTTTTAATTTTAGGAATAATTAATTCGAAGTTACTTAAACCTCTTAATTTAATTTGGTTTAAATTTGGATTGTTTCTTGGAAGTTTTATTTCTCCTATTGTGATGAGCATAATATTTTTTTTAGTAGTAACTCCCATTTCAATATTGCTGAAAATATTTAATAAAGATATTTTAAATCTAAAAAAGAGTAAAAAAAATACATATTGGATTGAAAAAACAGGACCAAAAAGTAAAATGAAAAATCAATTTTAGTTATGAGTTTTATAAAAGAATTTTGGCAGTTTTTAAGAGAAAGAAAGAAATATTGGCTTTTGCCGATCATTATAGTCCTAGTCATTTTTGGAGGATTAATTGTTCTTAGCCAGGGCTCAGCAGTTGCACCATTTATATATACAATTTTTTAGTGAAATCTATATTAGGAATATCCGCTTTTTATCATGACAGTGCGGCCACACTTTTAATTGATGGTAAGATAATTGCTGCAGCACAAGAGGAACGTTTTACTAGAATAAAACACGACTCAAGTTATCCAACTAATGCAATAAAATTTGTTCTAAAATATGCAAAATTAAATCTTAGTGATGTTGATCATATAATTTTTTTTGAAAAACCTTTTTTAAAATTTGAGAGATTGTTAGAAACTTATGTTGGTTTTGCTCCTAAAGGATTTAAATCATTTGCAAAAGCAATGCCTATTTGGCTTAAAGAAAAATTATTTCAAAAAAAATTATTATTTAGTAGATTTAAAGAGCAAGACCAAAAATTCATAGATCAAGAAAAAATGTTTTTTTCAGAACATCACCTTAGTCATGCTGCTAGTGCTTTTTTTCCATCTCCTTTTGAAGAAGCTATAGTTTTAACTGCAGATGGCGTAGGAGAGTGGGCTACTACTACAGTTGCGATTGGAAAAAACAACAAACTTGATATAAAAAAAGAAATTCATTTTCCACATTCTTTAGGCTTGCTTTACTCAGCCTTTACTTATTACACGGGTTTTAAAGTAAATAGTGGTGAATATAAACTAATGGGATTGGCACCATATGGTAAAGCGGTGTTTGTTGATAAGATATATAAATTAATTGATATAAAAGATGATGGTACTTTTAGGCTTGATCAAAATTTCTTTGAGTATGCAACTGGTCTTAAAATGACAAATAACAAATTTGATAATTTGTTTGGTGAAAAGAGAAGAAATCCGAAAAAAGAAAAACTTACTCAATTTCATATGGATATTGCTGCATCAATACAAAAAGTTACAGAAGAAATTATGATTAAATTAGCTAGATCATTAAAAAAAGAATATAATTTAGAAAATTTATGTCTAGCAGGCGGTGTTGCACTTAATTGTGTTGCAAATGGAAAAATATTAAAGGAAAAAATTTTTAAAAATATTTGGATACAGCCAGCAGCTGGTGATGCAGGTGGTTCTTTGGGAGCTGCTTTGGCTCTTTGGTATATTGAGCAAAATAACCCAAGAAAAATAAATTTAAATGATAGTATGAACGGTTCTTATCTGGGCCCAGAATATAACCAAAATGAAATTGCAGATGAATTGACCAATGCAGGAGCAATTTTTGATATAATAAGTGAAGATGAATTATTAGAAAAAACTGCAAAAGATTTGTCTAACGGGGAAGCCATAGGATGGTTTCAAGGAAGAATGGAATTTGGCCCCAGAGCATTAGGGGGAAGATCTATTTTAGGTGATCCACGTTCTCCAGAAATGCAAAAAAATCTGAATTTGAAAGTTAAGTATAGAGAAAGCTTTAGGCCATTTGCTCCTTCAATATTAAAAGAAGATATAAGTGAGTGGTTTAACATAAGTTCAGAAAGTCCTTACATGTTAATTGTTGCAGAAGTAAATAAAGATAAGTGCTTTAAGATGACTCAAGAGCAAGAAAAATTGTTTGGAATAGATAAACTAAATATAAAAAGATCTGATATACCTGCAGTTACTCACGTAGATTATTCAGCAAGAATTCAAACAGTTAATATAGAAACAAATCCAAGATATTTTAAATTAATTAGCAAATTTAAAAAATTAACAGGATGTCCAATCTTAGTTAATACTTCTTTTAATGTAAGAGGTGAGCCCATTGTGAATACTCCTATAGATGCTTTTAATTGTTTTATGGGAACTGAGCTTGATAAGTTAGTTATAGGAAATTGCTATTTAGAAAAGAAAAAACAAAATATTCAATTAAAAAAAGATTATAAGTCAAATTTTGAGCTAGATTGATTTTGGTTGCGGGGGACGGATTTGAACCGCCGACCTCAAGGTTATGAGCCTTGCGAGCTACCAGGCTGCTCCACCCCGCGATAATTAAATCCTATTTTTGAGCTTGTTAAGTTTTTTTACTCTTTTAATGTTTTCTTGAAGAATTCTTTTTTTCTTTTCAGATGGTTTTTCATAAGTATTTTTAAGTTTTATAATCTTAAAAAAACCATCACGCTGCAGTTTTCTTTTTAAAACTCTTAACGCCTGTTCAACATTATTATCTTTAACTTCTATTTTAATAACTACCCCCAAAAAATGTGTTTAGATATCATTTTAAAAATTATTTGTCTATAATTTTTCATATTAAATTATTTTGATAGTTTTGCTTTTTCTTTATCTTTTTTTTCTCTTTTGATTCTTCTTTCAGCCTTTTCTATTGCCTCAATAAGATCTTTTTGTGTAAATAAACCCATTGCTACAGGGTCTTTTGCATTTAGATTATTAAAGTTCCAATAGCTTTTACTTCTTATGGCTGTTACTGAATTTTTTGTTATGCTAACCAACTTTGCTATTTGAGAGTCTTTTAGTATTGGGTGCTGTTTAATTAGCCAAAGAGCAGAGTCAGGTTTATCTTGGCGTTTTGAGAGTGGAATATATTTTTTTATTTTTTTTTCAGAATTTTCAATCTCTACTTCATTTGTATTTAAATTTAATGGTCTATCTTTATCATCAGAAGATAGTTTAATTTCTTCCCTTGTTAATTGGCCTGCAATTATTGGATTGTAGCCAACTATACCTTTTGCAACTTCTCCATCAGCTATTCCTTGAATTTCAACTTCATGCAATTTGCAAAAATCAGAAATTTGTTTGAATGTTAAAGTAGTATTTTCTACAAGCCATACAGCTGTTGCCATTGGCATCAAAGGTGCATTAGACATTAATTGTTTTTCTCAGATCTAAAATTTTGGAATTTTTTATTAAATTTACTTATTCTTCCTTTATCAAGAATTTTTTGTTTTCCACCAGTCCAGGCAGCATGTGATTTTGGATCAATTTCAAGCTTTAAAACTTCTCCTTTGGAACCCCATGTAGAATAAGTTTCAAATTGAGTACCATCAGTCATTTCAACTTTTATTAAATGATAATCTGGATGTAAGTTTTTTTTCATAGCGGGTCTTATAGCAAATGATCTTACAAAAACAATTAAAAGTTCTTCAAATTTTCAAGCATTTTATTATGGATATTGTTATTTGATGCTCTAATATTTATATTATTTATATCAAATTCATTAATATCGTTAACTTTTCCTCCAGCCTCTTTAATAATTAAAACACCTGCGGCAACATCCCAAATATTAATTTTATTATGAAAATATCCATCAAATCTTCCACTAGCAACATAAGCCAAATCTAAGGCCGCACAGCCAGTAAACCTTAGATTAAGTTTTGATAGAATTGCACCTTCGTGATTTGTTGCAAATAAACAATCTTCTAACTCAATTTTTTTAGATACTCTAATTCTACGGTTGTTAAAAAATGAACCCGCATTTTTTTCAGCATAAAAAATTTCGTTTTTTATCGGATCAAAAATTATTCCAGCTATAATTTCGTTTTTACTTTTTAGCGCTACAGATATTGCAAAGTGAGGTATACCATGTAAGAAATTTGTAGTTCCATCTATGGGATCTATAATCCAAAAATTATCTAGATCTGATTTTTTTATTATCCCAGATTCTTCAGTAATAAATGAGTAACTTTTTTTACTTTTTTCTAACTCTTCAATTAAAATTTTTTCAACTCTTTTATCCGTTTTGGTTACAAAATCTTTTGGTCCTTTTTTTTTTACTTGAAGATTTTCAACTTCTCCAAAATCTCTAATAATTACTTTAGAAGCTTTTTCACAAGCTTTAATCATAACATTTAAGATTGGCGAAATAGAATTCATTAAATTAAATTTTTTTCACATATTCAATTGTTCTAGTATCAACAATTATATCATCTCCAACTTCAATAAACGGAGGAACTTGGATGTTTATTCCATTTTCTAAAGTAGCAGGCTTGTAGGAAGAGGAAACAGTCTGGCCTTTTAATGCCACATCAGTGGTTTTAACTTTAGAACTTATTTGATTTGGTAAGTTAACAGATAAGGGGTTTTCATCATAAAAATTAATACTCACTTCCAAGTTTTCTGTTAACATTCTTCCTTTTTCACCAACAACATTTTTTTTTATACTTATCTGATCAAAATTTTTTGGATTCATAAAATAATAGTCTGCATCATCACTATACAAATAATTGAATTTAGTTTCCTCTATATTTGCTTTTTCTACAGTTTCACTAGATCTAAATCTTTCATTAAGTTTTGTATTTTTGTTTATACTTTTCATTTCTATTTGGGCGAACGCTCCTCCTTTTCCAGGTTTAACATGCTGAGTTTTTAAAACTTCCCAAAGATCATTTTTGTATTCTATAATCATTCCCACTCTTATTTCAGTCGCATTAATCTTCATTTTATTTTTCTTATAGCCTCTGATGGTTTATATTTTTTATTATTCCAAATGTAACTTGAGATAGCTAAAAAGTTTGCATTATTCAATAGAAGTTTTTTGTAATTATTTGAATTTATTCCTCCAATTGCCACTATAGGTATTTTTGATATTTTTTTTATTGAATGAAGAGTATTAATTTTTGCTTTATATGTAATTTTTTTTGTTTTTGAGGCATGAAAAGCTCCAATTGCTAAATAATCTGCTTTATTGCTAATTGCTATTTTGGCTAATTTCGTTGAGTTATGACATGTAATTCCTATTATTTTATTTTTTAGAATTTTTCTAGCTTCGTTAATTTTCATATCTTTTTGTCCTAGATGACAACCATCTGCATTCAATTTTCTTGCCAAAATAGGATCGTCATTAATTATAAAATTAACATTGTACTTTTTACAAATCTTTTTTATTTTTTTTCCAATTAAAAGCTTTTTTTTATTTGCTGTATTTTTTAATCTTAACTGAAAAAAACTTATTTTTTTGGTTTTCAATACTGTGCAAAGATCATTGTAAAAATCAAGATTTGAAATTTTATTTGGAGAAATTAAGTAAATAAATTTTTTTTTATTTATTCTCAAGCTCTTTTGACCAATTACCTTGAGCTGCAAGACGACACATATTAGCTCTATGATTAAATATATTCTGTGTGCCTTTAATATTCTTTATATCTTTAGACCAAAACTTCAAAGCACTTTGTTGAAGTGCTCTTCCATAAGAAAATGTCATTATAAAATTTGTATTATTATGGATGTTAATTTGATTTAAATTATCTGTAGCTTCAATATCGGTCTGACCTCCAGACAAAAATGCAATTCCTGGAACTTCTGAAGGAACACTATCTTTTAAACATTTCAAAGTAAGTTTTGCTATTTCTTCATTTGAAATTTTTTTATCTGAATTGGATCCTGGCAGTATCATATTGGGTTTTAATATTACTGCTTTTAAATCTACTTTATTTAATTCAAGTTCTTCAAAACAATTTTTAATTACTTCTGATGTTTTATTATAACACACTTCAGCTGAATGATTTCCATCCATTAGTACTTCAGGCTCAACTATTGGTACCATTCCACATTCTTGAGCAAGAGCAGAATATCTAGCAAGAGCATGTGCATTTGATTTGATCGATAATTTGCTAGGGTATTTATCTGAGATTATATAAACTCCTCTCCATTTTGTAAATCTAGCCCCAAGTTTATAATATTCTTTTAGTCTTTCTCTTAAACCATCCAGTCCTTCAGTAATCTTTTCTTCTTTTGAGTTAGCTAAAACTTTTGCTCCAGTATCAACTTTTATTCCAGGTACAGAACTTGAGTTTGAAATTAATTCTGGAACTTTTTTTCCTGAATTACTAGATTGTTTTATTGTCTCATCGTAAAGTATTACACCACCTATACAGTCATTCATGCTTTCTGATGAAAAAAGAGTTTCTCTAAACAATAATCTGTTTTCAGGACTAGACTCTACTTGAACGTTTTCAAGTCTTTTGGTCATTGTTGCTGTGCTCTCATCAGCTGCAAGAATTCCTTTTCCGTTTCCAATAATTTTTAATGCTATAGTATTTAATTCAGACATTTTTATTTATTGCTTTTATACCAGGTAAACTTTTCCCTTCAAGATATTCTAAAAAAGCTCCACCAGCAGTTGAAACAAATGTAAATGAGTCTAACTTTTTAAATTTATTTATTGCTGCAACAGTTTCACCTCCTCCTGCTACAGAAAAAATATTATCATTGATCGTTTTATTTGAAATAGCATGCATTATTTCCCTAGTACCATTTTGAAAATTTGGATTTTCAAAATAACCCGCTGGCCCATTCCATAGAACTGTATTTGATTCATTAATTATTTCTTTAATATTATTAATTGTATTTGGACCAATATCCAATATCATTTCATCTTCATTTATTTGATTAATATTTTTATTTTTTCCATGCCCTTCAATGTTTTGTGAGACAACTACATCGACGGGACATGTAATTGTACAATTATATTTTTTTGAAACATCCAGAATTTCTTTTATTAAGAACTCGCAATTATCTTCGCATATTGATTTTCCAACTTTTGAACCAGTGTGTTTAAGCATTGTATTAGCCATACCTCCAACAATAACTATATTGTTAAATTTTTTTACTAAATTATTTATAATATTTATTTTTGTAGAAATTTTGGATCCCCCAATAATAAGAGTAACTGGTTTTTTTATTTCAGAAGTTATTTTTTTCAATGCATCTATTTCTTGTGAAATTTGTAATCCAAAATAAGAAGGAATAAATTTTGTTACTCCCTCAACAGAAGCATGAGATCTGTGAGAGCATGAAAAAGCATCATTAACATATATATCACCCAATTTAGATAAATTTTTTGAAAAATTAACATCATTTTTTTCCTCTCCTTCGTTAAAGCGAATATTTTCTAACATTATTATAGAACCACTTTGGATTTTATTTACTTCGGATAGAGTGTTTTCGTTAATGATATTTTCGTAAAATAAAATTTTTTCACTCAATAAAGTCTCTAATTTTTTTGAAATAGGCCTTAAGGACATTCCTTCAATAAATTTTCCTTTTGGTCTACCAATATGAGATAAAATAATTATTTTTGCTTTCTTTTCTAGTAGTAACTTTATAGTAGGTATTATTTTTTCAATTCTAGATAACTCAGTTATAGATCCATTTTTCATTGGAACATTTAAGTCAACTCTAAGTAAAACTTTTTTATCTTTAAATGTTATGTCCTGATTTGAGATATTTTTCATAAAAATTTAAATTTTATGAATATATTCTGCTAAATCACACATTCTAGATGCGAAACCCCATTCATTATCGTACCATGCTGAAACTTTACCCATTTTTTCACCAACTACATTTGTAAGAGATAAATCTACGATTGCAGAATTAGGATTATGATTAAAGTCAATAGAAACTAATTTTTCTTCTGTGGCATATAAAATATTTTTCAAATTTTTTTTTGAAGCTTTTTTAAATACATTATTAATTTTATTAATTGTCAAATTTTTTTTAGAATTAAAAACTAAATCTACCAATGAAACGTTAGGTGTAGGAACTCTTAATGCCAATCCTTCAATTTTACCTTCCAGTTCAGGTATAATTTCACTAAGAGCTTTTGAGGCACCAGTAGAAGTAGGAACAATAGATTGTGCTGCAGATCTTGCTCTTCTTGGATCTTTGTGGGAATTATCTAAAAGTCTCTGGTCGCTAGTATAAGAATGAATAGTCGTCATAAAACCTTTTTCTATTTTAAATTCATCATTTAGAACCTGAGCAACGGGTGCCAAACAATTTGTAGTGCACGAAGCTGCTGAAATTATCAAATCTTTTTTATTTATTATTTTATGGTTTACTCCATAAACAATAGTTTTATCAGCATTTTTACAGGGGGCTGATACGATTACTTTTCTAGCGCCATTTTTTATATGTTGAATAGCTTTTTCTTTAGAATTATTTTTACCAGTACATTCTAAAACAATGTCAACGTTATTTTTTTTCCAATTTATTTTGTTTATATCTGTTTCTCTGGAATAATAAATTTTTTCATTATTAATGATTAAATTATTATCATTAAATTTAATTTCAGTATTAAATTTTCCATGCACTGAATCATATTTAATCAACTGAGTAGCATTTTTTGATTCAGTTCTATTATTTATATGTTTAATTTTTATATTTTTATTATTACTTTCTAATATAGATCTGACCACCATTCTTCCAATTCTTCCCAGACCATTTATTCCAATCTTTACTGTCATATCTGTTTATTTAACATTTTTTTTATTTTGTTTGCCATATTCTCACTTGTTAAACCAAAGTATGTAAATATATCTCTGTATGGTGCACTTTTTCCATAATCATCTAGCCCAAAACAAAATCCGTTATTTCCAATTAATTGTTTCCATGGTTCTGTTGAAGCTGCTTCTATAGAAATTTTATACTTTGTTTCATTAAGAACTTTATTCTTATAAGATTTTGATTGTAATTTAAATAATTCTAGTGATGGCACTGATATAACTTTAGAGTATATTTTATTTTTGGCTAATTTGTGGCTTGTAGTGATAGCTAAATTAACCTCTGAACCAGTGGCAAGTATAGTTAATTTAATTTTTTTATTTGTTCTTAATATTTCATAAGCACCAAAAGCACACTTATTTGCTTTTGAATATTTTTTTCTTACAGGACTAAGACTCTGTCTTGTTAAAGACAACACGCTTGGTGTATTTAAACTCTTTAAAGCAAGTTCCCAGCATTCAATAGTTTCTGTTCTATCAGCTGGTCTCATCACATTTAGATTAGGAATTGCTCTTAAACTAGACAATTGCTCTACCGGTTGATGTGTTGGACCATCTTCACCTAAGCCAATTGAGTCGTGCGTCATAACATAAATAACTCTTTGCCTCATCATTGCAGCCAACCTAATAGAGGGTTTGCAGTAGTCAGAAAAAATCAAAAATGTACCACCGTAAGGAATAAATTTACTATGGAGAGCCAAACCATTCATTATTCCACACATTGCATGCTCTCTAACACCATAATGAATATAGTTTCCAGAAAAATCATTTGGTCTAATTATTTTATGATATTTTGTTTTTGTATTATTTGAACCTGCTAAATCTGCCGATCCACCAATTAAAGTATTGCTGTTTTTTGTCAAGGCACTTAAAGTTAGTTCTGAAGATTTTCTAGTTGCTAAACTTTTACTTTCTTTTAGTGAGTTAATTTTTTCTTTTCTAATTTGCTTGTTAAAATTATTTTTTAATAATTTTTCTATTCTAATTTTTTTTCTCTTATAAAGTTTATTCCACATTGCTTCACCTTTTTCACCTTTTTCTCCAATTTTTCTCCATTCCCTCAAAATATTTTTTGGTATTTCAAATTTTTTGTGTTTCCAATTTAATTTTTTTCTTACCAATTTTATTTCGTCTTCGCCAAGTGGACTTCCATGCGCAGAAGCTTTTCCAGATTTATTAGGTGAGCCATAACCTATTTTTGTTTTACATGAAATTATAGTTGGTTTTTTTGATATTTGAGATTTTTTCAAGGCATAAAAAATTTCCTTTTCATTATGTCCATCTATCAATAAATAATTCCAGCCATAACTTTCAAATCTTTTTTTGAAGTTGTCAGATACTGCTAAACTTGTAGGTCCGTCAATTGATATTGAGTTATTGTCAAACAGCATAACCAAATTATTTAACTTTAAATGACCAGCAAGACTCATTGCTTCATGACTTATACCTTCCATAAGACAACCATCCCCAGCTAAAACATAAGTTTTATGATTAATAACATCTTTTCCTATTTTTTTTTTTAAAATTTTTTCTGCAATTGCAAAGCCAACAGCATTTGATATTCCTTGTCCAAGTGGCCCTGTTGTAGTTTCTATACCACTATTTAATTTGTATTCAGGATGTCCTGCACAAATAGAATTTAATTGTCTAAAATTTTTAATATTTTTTAAAGATATACTTTTGTAGCCTGTTAAATAAAGTAGAGAATATAAAAGCATTGAACCATGTCCAGCAGATAAAACAAACCTATCCCTGTTTATCCAACTAGGATTTTTTGGATTAAATTTTAAAAAATATTTAAATAAAATAGTTGCAACGTCAGCCATTCCCATTGGCATGCCCGGATGTCCAGAATTAGCACTCTGTACAGCATCTATTGATAGAAAACGTACTGCGTTTGCTAAAATTTTATTTTGTTTATTCAAAAAATTATCCTGTATAGACTTAGGTGACTCAATTTAATATTATAAATATATATATATGAAAACTATTGATGAAAAAGAAAAAAAACTTGAAGAAGTTCTAAATGAATTAAAAAATTTAGAATTTAATAAACCAGAGCAATTAGAAAAACTTGAAATTTTAGAAAAGCAGAAAAATCAATTAGAAATTGAAAAAACAGAATTACAGAATAAATATAATTCTTTAGAACAAATAAATGAAAATTTAAAATTAAAAATAGATGAAATAGAGAAGAGAAGGATAAATGATAAGAAAAAAGAGGAGGAATTTTCTGAGAAAATTGATGAATTAAACCAAGAAACAGATAGTTTGATGAATGAAATAGAGAAATGGCAAATGTAAATATAAAATTTAATGGGAAAGAGTTTTTACTATCATGCGAGGATGGTCAAGAAGATCACTTAGAGCAGCTGTCAATAAATTTAAACAATAAATTTGATGATCTAAAAAATTCTTTAGGCAACATTGGTGAGAATAAACTTTTATTGATAGCTTCAATTAAAGTTATGGATGAATATTTTGAAACTAAAAAAAAAATTGATAATCAAAAAATTGAATTGAAAAAAATTACAGAGAGATTTAAAGAACTTAAATCATTAGTGTACGATTATAAATACGACAAAGAAAAAGAAATTATGAATCTTAAAGAAGATCAGGAAAAAGTTAAAAGTGAAATTGATAATCAAAAAATTAATTATGAAAACTTAGTTGATAAAGCAACTTTAGAAATTGAAAGTTTTATCAAGAAACATGAAGCCGATACAAAAGTTCAATAATTCAATACAGTGCTCAAAAAAAATTTAAGAAATAAAATTTTAGTTTACAGAAAAAATAATTATAAATTTATTATTCCTAAATATCATTTATTGTTAGGTATTTTAAAAAAGTTTAATTTATTAGAAAAAAAAAAATTTGGAGCATACTTTCCAATTAATTACGAAATTGATTGTTTGGAACTTTTAAAACAACTAGAAAAATCTGGTCACAAAATTTCTTTGCCTATAACAAGAAAAGGAAATAAAATGGATTTTTTTGAATGGTCATCCAAAGATCCACTTTTTATTGGAAAAATTGGGATTCCTGAGCCGATATCAAAAAAAAAAGTATACCCAGATGTTTTGCTTGTACCTTTATTGGCTTTTAATAAATATAAATTTAGACTTGGATATGGGGGAGGCTATTATGATAGATATATTCAAAAAACAAAAAAGATAAAAAAAATATTAACTATTGGAATGGCTTTTTCTTTTCAAGAGGTAAAAAGATTACCTATAAATGAACATGATAAAAAATTAGATTTTATTTTTACAGAAAATTATATCAAATAATGAATATATTATTTTTAGGAGATATTGTTGGAGACTCAGGTTGTTTAGCAGTTAAAGAAAATCTTCCAAAAATTATTAAAGATAAATCTATAGATTTTGTAGTAGCTAATGGTGAAAATGCTGCAAACGAAGGAGTGGGAATTACGGAAAATATTACAAACGAATTACTAAATTCTGGCGTTGATGTTATCACGACAGGCAATCATGTGTGGGACCAAAAAGAGACTTATGATTTTATATCAGAGCAGAATAGATTGTTAAGACCTTTAAACCTTTTAGAAAATCCACCTGGTAGGGGTTTTGATGTTTATAATTCAAGAAAAGGATTTAAAATTGGAGTTTTAAATCTTATGGGAAATATTTTCATGAAAAAATGTAAAGATGTTTTTGTTGAAGCTAAAAATTTTTTAGAAAAAAATAAACTCAAATATCAATTTGATTTTTTAATAGTGGATTTTCATGGAGAAATTACAAGTGAAAAAATGGCAATAGGTCATTATTTTGATGGTTTAGCAACCTTAGTTGTTGGTACTCATACCCATGTACCAACAAATGATGGAAGAGTCTTAAAAAATGGTACAGCTTATTTAACTGATGCAGGAATGTGTGGAGATTATAATTCAGTGATTGGTATGAATACGCAAAATTCTATAAACAGATTTTTTAAAAAAAAATCAACTAAACATTTTCCAGCAAAAGGTGAAGCTTCCCTATCAGGAGTTATTGTAGAGGCTAATAATAATAATGGCTTAGCAAATAAAGTTAATAGCTTTATATTTGGTGGAGAACTAAAAAATATCTTATAATTATGGCTGGTCATTCTCATTGGGCTGGAATAAAACATAAAAAAGGAAAAGCAGATAAGCAGAGATCTAAAATATTTTCCAAGTTATCAAGAGAAATAACGGTTGCGGCCAAACTAGGAGATAAAAATCCTGATATGAATGCTCGTTTAAGATCAGCTATAGAAACAGCAAGATCTGCTAATATGCCAAAAGACAATATAGAAAGAGCAATAGATAAATCTTCGATAAATGCAGACTCAAACTTTGAAAGCATAAGGTATGAAGGATTTGGTCCCAGTAAAATTGCAGTTATTGTAGAAGCTTTGACAAATAACAAAAACAGGACTGCATCAAAAATAAGAACTTTATTTGATAAAAATGGAGGAGGTCTTGGAACTCAAGGATCAGCTTCTCACAATTTTAAACAATTAGGTATAATAAAAATAGACAATAAGGAAATAAGTGATGAAAAAATATTTGAACTTGCTATTGATTCAGGTGCCAATGAATGTATTTCTAATAACCAATATCATGAAATACATACAAATATTAATGAAATCTATGAAGTAAAAAAAAAATTAGAAAGAAATATTTTAAACTTTCTTTCAACAGAAATAGAATGGATACCTTTGAATTTAGTTAGCTTAAATATCGAGAATAAAGATAATGTAAGTAAATTTTTGGAAGCACTTGACGATGATGACGATGTTCAAAAAATTTTTACAAACGCAAAATTTGAAAACTGAATGTTAATAATTTCAATAGATCCAGGCATTAATGGTGCAATTTGTTTTTTTGAAAATGGAGAAGTTAAAGATGTATTAGAAATGCCAACTATGGCAGAAGGAAAAAAAAATAAAAGACAAGTTAATGGTCGTCAAATGTACAATGAGTTATCTTCAAGAATTAAAGCTTACAAGACACAAAACATTAATGTTATTGTTGAACAAGTTTCTGCTATGCCTGGACAAGGAGTAACGAGCATGTTTAATTTTGGACAATCTTTTGGGGTTATAAAAGGAATTTGTGCTGCTATGCAATTACCAATATTTTTTGTTCGACCAATTAAATGGAAAAAACATTTTGAATTAATTAATTCACAGAAAGATGCAAGCAGAACAAAAGCTATAGAGATGTTTCCAAAAATTTCGTCAATTTTATCAAAAAAAAAAGATTCAAATAAAGCTGATGCGATACTAATTGCCAGTTTTTATGAATTTATTATAAAAAATAATAAATAGTGTAGTTTTATAGACAAATTCATGACACATTTTAGTGTGATGTCATTTAAATGGAAGCCGATATATCTTCACAAGCTGTAGGTCTTGCTAGCAACACTGATTTTTCTATAATGAGTTTATTTATAAGAGCAGACATAATTGTAAAATCAGTAATCATTATATTAATTGCAAGTTCAATTTATTCCTGGGCAATAATTTTTGATAAAATTAGAATGTTTAAAAAAATAAATAAAAGTGCAGAAGACTTTGAAGAAAAATTTTGGAAATCAAAATCAGCAGAGACATTTTATAATAATTTACCATCTTCAATAAACGATCCTATGGCACAGCTTTTCAAAACTTCCATGCAGACTGTAATCAAATCTAGATCAAGATCTAGTCTAGGTGAAAAGTTACCAGCTATACTGGAAGTTAATATAGAAAAGCAAATGACTACTGTAGATAAAAATTTTACATTTCTTGCATCTGTTGGTTCCACAGCACCATTTATAGGATTGTTCGGAACAGTTTGGGGAATAATGAACTCTTTCCAATCTATTGCAATATCAAGAAATACTAGTCTTGCAATTGTTGCACCAGGTATTGCTGAGGCATTATTCGCAACCGCTCTAGGTTTATTAGCTGCTATACCTGCAGTTGTTGCTTACAATAAATTTAGCAACGACTCAAAAAAATATTCACAAAAACTAGAAAACTTTTCTAAGAGATTTTTAACAATAATTTAAAATGGCATTTAAGTTAAGAAGTTCAAAAAAAGAACCTATTAGCGAAATAAATGTAACACCATTCGTTGATGTAATGCTAGTACTTCTAATAATTTTTATGGTTACCGCACCATTGTTAACAGTTGGAGTACAGGTTGATTTGCCAGAAACTTCCGCTGACACATTGCCTGAAGAAACTGAACCATTAACTTTAACTATTAATGCAAAAGGAGAAATATTTATACAAGAAACAAAAGTTGAATATGAAAAAATAATAGCAAAAATTATGGCAGTTTCAAATAACAGAACAGATACAAGAATTTTTGTTAGAGGAGACAAAACCATAAATTATGGGAGAGTTCTAGAAATTATGGGAATGTTATCTGGTTCAGGATTTACCAAAGTTGCTCTAATTTCTGAACCTTATAAAGAGAGATAATAAAAGTTTAAATGAATTCAACTTTATACCAAAGTTCTAATATATTATTATCAGCAGGCTTTCATACATTGATAATCGTAATGAGTATAGTTGCATTTCCATTTGTTGCAAAAAAACCAATTGACGTTCCACCTCTAGTTTCTGTAGAACTAATAGAGATTGGAAAAAATACAAATATTCCATTTGCACCAAAAGCAAAAAAAATAATTGAAAAAGCAAAAAAAAATGAAAAATTAGCATCCGAACAAGCTCCACCTAAAAAAATTAAAAAAGAAAAAAATAAAAAAGTCGATTTAGATATTAATAAAGAAGTTAAAGAATTAGCTCCTAAAAAAATGCCAACCCCTGAAAGCAAAATAAAAAAAATAAAGAAAGAAAAATTGCAATCTGTGGCTTTACCTGACAAAAAAAAAGAAAAAATTCAGCTTGAGGAAGAAAAAAAACAAAAACCCTCAAAAGAGATTAAAAAAGAAAAAAGCCTAGTAACAAATACAGAAAAAATAAAGCCTAACATAGAAGATACAAAAGTTAAGCAAGCCTCAGAATTTGAAAAAAAAGAACTATTTGATCCAAATAATATTGCAGCTTTAATAGACAAGTCCAAGGAAGATTTTGGAGAAACAAATAAAAAATTGAATAAAATAACACAGTCTCAAGACTCATCTATGAATTCTTCAAAATTAACACTTAGTGAAGAAGATGCTTTAAAAGCTCAAATTTTTGGTTGTTGGAGCATACCTTTGGGTTTACCATATAATGAAGACCTGTTAGTGAGAATTAAATTAAAATTAAAACCGGATGGAACTTTGATAAAAACAGAAATATTAGATCATGCAAGAATGAACATGCCAGGCCAAGGTTTTTTTAAAGTACTTGCTGAAAGTGCATTAAGAGCAATTCAACTATGCCAACCATTAAAAGTACCTACTAGCGGATACGAAAGATGGAAAGATCTTCAATTAAATTTTGATGCTAGAGAAATGTTAGGTGGATAATGAAAACTATTAAATTTTTGATAATTATTTTTATATTTTTTTTATTAAGTACTTCCAAATCTTTTTCTTTAATTGAAGTTGATATTACAAGAGGAAATTTAAATCCATTGCCAATTGCAGTTTCTCCACTTTCTCAGACTAATAAATCAAAAAAAATATCCCAAAATAAATTAAATTTAGAAGATCTAGGTTTAGAAATTGCTAAAGTAGTTGAAAATAATTTAAAACAATCTGGATTATTTAATCCCCTTAATAAAGACGCATTTTTGCAAAAACCTGATATTGCACACCTTAAGCCAAGATTTGAAGATTGGTCTTTAATAAAAGCACAAGCATTAATTACTGGAAAAGTTTTGATTGAAAATGACAAGTTGAAAGTTGAGTTTAGATTATGGGATGTATTAGCCGCAAGAGAGATGCTAGCTTTAGCTTTTACGACAGTTCCAAGCAATTGGAGAAGAGTGGGCCATATTATTACAGATAAAGTTTATGAAAGATTGACTGGTGAGAAAGGATATTTTGATACAAGGATAATTTATGTATCTGAAGAAGGTCCAAAAACGCAAAGAGTGAAAAAATTAGCAATAATGGACCAAGATGGATTTAATACTAAATATTTAACTTTAGGAAATGAGTTGGTTTTAACACCTAGATTTAATCCAACAAATCAAATGGTAACTTATTTGTCTTATTTTAGAAATTTACCAAGAGTATATTTATTAGATATTGAGACGGGGATCCAAGAGGTTGTTGGAGATTTTCCAGGAATGACATTTGCTCCTAGATTTTCTCCAAATGGGAAGAAAATTATAATGAGCTTTGCCAAAGATGGAAATTCAGATATTTATACTATGGATATTGAAAATAGATTAGTTGAAAGGATAACCAACCATCCTTCAATTGATACTTCTCCTTCTTATTCTCCCGATGGAAAATATATAACATTTAACTCTGATAGAAGTGGTTATCAGCAGATTTATATAATGAAAAATGATGGCAGTAATGTAAAAAGAATTTCATTTGGCAACGGTATATATGGAACACCAGTTTGGTCGCCTAGAGGTGATTTAATAGCTTTTACAAAATTACATAAGGGAAAATTTTATATTGGAGTTATGAGAACTGACGGAAAAGGCGAAAGACTTTTAACTGAAAATTTTTATCAAGAAGCTCCTTCCTGGGCTCCTAATGGTAGAGTGATAATTTTTTATAGGGAAACTAAAACTAATAAAGAAGGAGAAGGTTTTAGCGCAAAATTGTGGTCAATAGATTTAACAGGGTACAACGAGAGGTTGGTTGAAACCGAAACAGATGCTTCAGACCCATCTTGGTCATCTTTGTTAAGTAATTAAGGGTTATTTTGAAAAATTGTAATAAATTAAGTTGATTTTTACCCTTGAAACCTCTATCTAGTTGTGAAAAAGTTCTAAAATTATATTAAGGAGCATTAATGATTCTAAGCAAGATTTTAAAAAATACTTTTTTAGTATTAATATTTGGTTTAGTTGTAAGTGCCTGCGCAACTAAAAAAACAACAACCCCTGCAAAAATGGACTCTCAAATCCAAGGAGATGTATACGTTGGAACTGATACAGTTGGAGAATTGGCAAAAGGTGTTCCAGATAGAGTATTCTTTGCTACGAATGAATCGATATTAACTACGAAATCTAGAGATACATTAAGAAAACAAGCGGCTTGGTTAAGAGAAAATACAAATGTAAATGTTGTTATAGAGGGTCATGCGGATGAAAGAGGAACTAGAGAGTATAATTTAGCTTTAGGTGAAAGAAGAGCTAACGCTGCAAAAGACTATCTAATGACTTATGGAATATCTGCAGATCGTATATCTGTAATTAGTTATGGAAAAGAAAGACCAGTTGACCCAGGATCTAATCCATTGTCTTGGTCGAAAAACAGAAGATCAGTTACAGTCAAAGCCAATTAATAAATTAAAATTTTTATAAAGACTCTAAAGTAAATTAATTTTACTTCAGGGTCTTTATTTCGCCATTATTATAAATACAAATAATCTAATGAAAGTAGATTTGAAGAAAATACTTCTTTTAATTATCATCTGGTCTTTAGGGGTTATGTCAAACTTAAAAGCTGAAACTTTAGATATAAAAGAAATTTTAGAAATTATTCAAAAAGATCTTAGAACTTTGGAGAGAGCAGTTTATTCAGAGTCTTTTTCTAAATCTACAAAAGGCAACTCTAATCAAGAAATATCTGGTCAGAATGCAGAAGATGTATTGACAAAACATTTATTGAAACTTTCAGAGATTGAAAAACAATTTCAAGAATTAACAAACAAATACGAAGAAATAAATTTTAAATTGGATAAATTATCCTCAAGGTTGTCTAAAGTTCAGGCAGATAATCAATTACGTTTCCAAAACATAGAAAACAATGCAATAGTAAATAATACTGAAAACAATTCTTTGACTGCTGTACCTAAAACAGATACAGGGCAACAAAAAATTCTACCAGGGTCTTCACAGCCTCAAGATCTTGGAACTATATCTTACAAAGATATGACTACCACAAATGAAAAACAAATTGTTCAATCAGTTGACTCAACCAAAACTGTTTCTACAGAAATATTTCAATCTGAAGAAAAAATATTGCCAGATGGAACTCCAAAAGAACAATATGAATTTGCTACAAGTTTTTTAAAAGTTGGAGATTATAATATGGCTGAGAGAGCATTTAGAGAGTTTGTTGATAATAATCCTGACAGTGAATTTTCAGGAAATGCTCAATACTGGTATGCCGAAACATTTAGAATTAGACAATTGTATACAGATGCTGCTTCAGCATATTTAGAAGGTTATCAAAAATATCCTAAAAGTGAAAAGGCACCTATAAATTTATTAAAACTTGGAGTATCATTGGTACAGATAGGAGAAAAAGATCAAGGCTGTTTAATGATTGCAGGTGTTAAAAAACAATATCCAAATGCAACTCAATCAGTGCTTCAAAAAGCAAAATATGAAGAAAAGAAATTTGAGTGCAAAAAAGAAAATTCATAATTTTTATTTAGAAAAATTAAAAAATCCAAGAATAAAAAAAATCTATTCAGAATTTGAAAGAAAACTTGGAAAATACACTCGAAGAAAGTTTAGTATTGCTGTTTCAGGTGGTGTTGACAGTATGGCATTAACTTTTTTAGCAAAATGTCATTCTATAAAAAAAAATAATAATTATTTTTATTTTACCGTTGACCATAAACTTAGATCTACTTCCACAATAGAATCTATCCAAACAAAAAAAAAATTGAAAAAATTTGGTATAGTTTGTGATATTTTGACTTGGAAAAACGATAGAAATTTTTCAAATTTGCAAGCAAAAGCAAGAGAAAGTAGATATGAACTAATTTTTCAAAAAAGTTTACGTAATAAAGTTAACTTAGTTTTAACAGCACATCAAAAAAATGATAAATATGAGAATTTTTTTATTAGATTATTGAGAGGTTCGGGATTGAAAGGTTTAAGTTCTTTTCAAAGCAATAAAACAAAAATTAAAAAAAAAATGAATATATATATTTTGAGACCGCTATTAAATATTTCTAAGGAAGATTTGTCATATATTACAAGAAGTACTTTTAATTTTAGTATAGAAGATCCTTCAAATAATAATGATAATTTTTTAAGAATAAAAATAAGGAAATTAATTAATCAATTAAAAAAAAATGGTTTAACTTTTGAAAAATTTAATCTTACACTTGAAAATCTTAACAAAAGTAATAATGCAATTGATTTTTATGTAAAAAAAAATATTAATGAAAATACAAGTCTAATAAATAATAAAAAATCTGTAATTATAAATGAAATTTTTTTTACTCAACCCGAGGAAATAGTTTTTAGATCTCTTTCCAAAATAATTCATAATATTGGTAATAAAAAAAGTTTTACCAGAGGAAAAAAAATTTTTAGTTTAGTAAATGACATAAATTCTATTAAAAATTTTAAAAAAAAAACTCTTTCAGGCTGTATTTTAGAAAAAGTAAATAAATCAATCATTATTTCAAAGGAAAACTAGCTTATTTCATGTTTTTTTGTATAAAATGTCACTTGTTTAATTAATAATAATTCTTACTTTAGTAATAAATATGAATTTCAAAAATCTAATAATGTGGGGAATAATAGTTCTGCTAACAGTAGGACTATATAATATGTTTAAAAACCCCCAAGGATCAATGGGAGTAAAAAATAATATTATTTTTTCAGAATTTTTAAAAGAAGTAGATGATGGAAGAGTTGTTCAAGTAGAAATACAAGGTAAAAATATAAATGGAGTATTTTCTAATGGAAAAACATTTACTACTTATGCCCCTGAAGATCCAAATTTAATTCAAAAATTAAGTGACAAGGGTGTAAGTATTTCAGCGAGCCCTATAGAAGAAAAAATGCCATCGCTTCTTGGAATATTATTGTCATGGTTCCCAATGTTATTATTGATAGCAGTGTGGATATTTTTTATGAGACAAATGCAAGGTGGAAAAGGTGGAGCAATGGGTTTTGGTAGATCTAAAGCAAAAATGATGAATGAGTTAAAGGGCAAAGTTACTTTTAATGATGTTGCTGGAGTAGAAGAAGCTAAAGAAGAAGTAGAAGAAGTTGTAGAATTTTTAAAAGATCCAAGAAAATTTAGCAGACTCGGAGGAAAAATTCCAAGAGGATGTCTACTAGTTGGCCCACCAGGCACAGGTAAAACTTTATTAGCTAGAGCAATTGCAGGTGAAGCAGGAGTTCCTTTTTTCACTATATCTGGATCTGATTTTGTTGAAATGTTTGTAGGTGTAGGAGCATCTAGAGTTAGAGACATGTTTGAACAAGGAAAAAAACATTCTCCCTGTATAATTTTTATTGATGAGATAGATGCTGTTGGCAGAAGTAGAGGTGCTGGTTTAGGAGGAGGTAATGATGAAAGGGAGCAAACTTTAAACCAACTTTTAGTTGAAATGGATGGCTTTGATACAAATGAAGGAGTTATCATTATTGCAGCCACAAACAGACCCGATGTATTAGATCCAGCGTTATTAAGACCAGGAAGATTTGATAGACAAGTGGTTGTTTCGAATCCAGATATATTAGGAAGAGAAAAAATATTAAAAGTCCATGCAAAAAAAATATCAATGGCAGCAGATGTAAACCTTAGGACTGTAGCGAGAGGAACACCTGGTTTTTCGGGAGCAGATTTAGCAAATTTGGTTAATGAAGCAGCCTTACTAGCTGCTAGAAAAAATAAAAGAATTGTAACCAATCAAGAATTTGAAGAAGCAAAAGATAAAGTGATGATGGGCGCCGAAAGAAGATCAATGGTTATGTCTGAGGAAGAAAAAAAATTAACTGCATATCATGAAGCTGGACATGCTATAGTGACAATTAATGAGAAGGCGGCATATCCTATTCATAAAGCAACTATAATTCCAAGAGGAAGAGCACTAGGAATGGTTATGCAACTACCTGAAAGAGACGAAGTTTCACAAACTAGAGAGCAGTTACATGCTCAAATGGCAATAGCTATGGGAGGAAGAGTAGCAGAAGAAATTATATTTGGTGAAGATAAGGTTACTACTGGCGCAGCAAGCGACATAGAACAGGCCACAAAAAGAGCAAGAGCAATGGTTATGAGAGCAGGACTAAGCAAAGAACTAGGTCCAGTTGCTTATGGAGAAAATGAAGAAGAAGTATTTTTAGGCAGATCAGTTGCAAGACAGCAAAACATGTCAGAAGAAACAGCAAAAAAAGTAGATAGTGAAATAAGAAAAATTGTAGATCAAGGCTATGAAAGAGCAAGAAATCTACTTAATGAAAAAATAGATGATTTGCATAAACTTGCTAAGGCATTATTAACTTACGAGACATTAACTGGAAGTGAAATAGAAGACTTAATTAACAAAAATGTTTATCCTAGAAACAAAGAAGATTTAAAAGTCGAAGAAGATGATCAAAGTTCAGCTTTAGGTTCAATCGGCTTAAAGCCAAAAATAGTTCATTAATATTAATGCAAAAATATTACACAAGAGCGTGTAATTTTTATTTTGGCAAAACTTCTAAAGAAAAAAATAAAAGAAAATTATCATTTACCCTTGGGAGTAATCATTCTATATCTTTTGATAGTATAGAAATAATTTCAAGAGTCTCCAAAAAAAAAATAAGCATTAAAAATATAAATAAACTTCCACTAAAAATTAAGAAAAAAGTTTTATTTGATTTAAAAAATATATGTAAACATAAAAAAATTTTAAGTTTAAAATTAAAAGATCTACCAGTATTGATGGGGGTTCTAAATTTAACTCCAGATAGTTTCTCTGATGGTGGCAAATATAATAAAAATTTATTAGCAAAAAGACAAATAAATAAATTGATTAGGGATGGAGCTAGGATAATTGATGTAGGAGGCGAGTCTACTAGACCAGGGTCAAAAGATGTTATGCAATTGATAGAATGGAATAGGATAAAAAGTTCTATGAAGTATTTAACAAAAAAAAAAATTTTTGTTTCTCTAGACACAAGAAAAAGTTTTGTAATGAAAAAAGCTTTAAATTATAAATTAGACTTGATTAATGATGTGTCTGGTTTTAACCACGATAAAGATACAATAGAATTATTAAAAAAAACTAAACTACCGTTTGTTTTGCATCATATGAAAGGAACACCTAAATCTATGCAGATTAATCCTAATTACAAAAATGTTTTACTAGATATATATGATTTTTTTGAAGAAAAGCTAAAACAAATTAGAAAAAAGGGAATTAAACATAATAATATAATTTTAGACCCTGGAATTGGTTTTGGTAAAAATTTGAAACATAATATTACTCTTATTAATAATATTTCTATTTTTCATTCTTTAGGTTTGCCAATAATGTTAGGTCTTTCTAGAAAAAGATTTATAAAAGATATATCTGGAATAAATGATAGTAAAGAGAGAATTGGTGGAACAGTTTCATCTTGTATTTACAGTATGTTGCATGGAGTACAAATATTTAGAGTTCATGATGTTAATGAAATAAATCAAGGAATTAAAATCTTTAAAAAATTATATTATTAATAATGAGCAAAAAATATTTTGGAACCGATGGAATAAGAGGGAGAGTAAACCAAGAAAAAATAAACGGCGAAATGTTTTTTAAATTTGGTTTAGCAGCTGGGATATATTTTAAAAATCAAAAAAAGAGTAAACAAATTGCTATAATTGCTAAAGATACTAGATTATCTGGATATACGCTTGAACCAGCATTAGTGTCAGGATTAGCTTCGGCAGGAATACATGTTTTTACCTTTGGACCTTTACCCACTAATGGATTAGCTATGCTTACAAAAAAAATGAGAGCTAACATGGGTATAATGATCACGGCATCTCATAATCCTTTTCATGATAATGGTTTAAAATTATTTGGTCCTAATGGATTAAAATTATCTGATAAGATCGAAAAAAAAATTGAAAAATTAATTGACTCAAAAATTGCTGATAAATTATCAAATCCAAAAATACTCGGTAGAGTTAAAAGACTGGAAGATGGATCTGAAAAATATATTGAAATTTTAAAAAAAAATTTTCCAAACCAATTTAACCTTAGAGGTTTGAAGATCGCTATAGATTGTGCAAATGGGGCAGCTTACAAGGTTGGACCCCAATTATTAAGATCATTAGGAGCAGTCGTTTATGAAATTGGAACTTCTCCAAATGGATTTAACATTAATAATAAATGTGGATCAACTTTTCCAAATAAGATTAAAAATTTAACAAAAAAAAATAGAGCACATATTGGAATTTCCTTGGATGGTGATGCAGATAGAATTATTGTATGTGATGAGAAAGGCAACATAGTAGACGGTGATAAAATAATTGCAATGCTAGCATTAAGGTGGAAGAGAAAAAAAATCTTAAAAGGTGGTGTTGTTGGAACATTAATGTCTAATTATGGTTTAGAAATATTTTTAAAAAAAAATAAAATAAAGTTTTTAAGATCAAACGTTGGTGATAGATATGTAAAAGAATTTATGCAAAAAAATAAATTTAATTTAGGTGGAGAACAATCTGGTCATATAATCCTTGGTAAATTTGCAACAACAGGAGATGGACTGTTAGTAGCCTTAGAAATTTTATTTTCTATGAGAAAAGGTAATAAGGCTAGTAAATTGTTTAAAAATTTTTGTCCTACACCTCAATTATTAGAAAATGTAGAAGTTAAAGATAAATCAATAATTAATAGCTCAAAATGTAAAAAGGCAATAAAAATAGCAAATAATTTAGTCAGAGATAAAGGAAGATTGTTGGTTAGAAAATCTGGAACAGAACCTAAAATAAGAATAATGTGTGAAAGCGAAGATAAAATTTTGCTTAAGAGATGTATAAATATAGTAAAAAAATCAATTAATTAAATTGAAAATAAAATCTAAAATTTTGATTATTGCAGGTTCTGATTCATCGGGTGGTGCAGGCATACAAGCTGATATTAAAACTGTAACATCTCTTGGTTCTTATGCGATGACAGCAATTACTGCAATTACTTCACAAAATACAACTGGAGTTTCATCTATAGTACCAATTCCGGCAAAATATATTTCAAAACAAATTGAATTTACTTCAAATGATATTAAACCAGATGCAATTAAAATTGGAATGCTTCACTCTCCACCCGTTATTAATTCTGTTATAAATTCTATAAATAAAATAAAGACTAAAAAAATTATTTTGGATCCAGTTATGATATCAAAGGGTGGTACAAAATTAATAGATAAAAAATCAATTCAAATATTAAAAAAAAAATTAATAAAAAATGTTTCTTTGATAACTCCAAATATTCCAGAGGCAGAAATACTTTCAAATACAAAAATATTAACTATTGAAGATATGGTATTAGCTGCAAATAAATTATTAAATTTTGGGGCTAAAAATATCCTTATTAAAGGAGGACATATTCAATCAAAATTAGTTACTGATATTTTTTTAAATAAAAATGAGATAGCAAAATTTCATAGCAAAAGACATAATACTAAAAATACACATGGAACAGGTTGTACACTTTCAAGTGCAATTGCAACATTCTATTCATGTGGAAAAACTCTAAAGAAATCTTGTGAAATGGCAATTAATTATGTTAACCATGCAATAAGTTCAGGACCTAATTTTGGTAAAGGTCATGGGCCGATAAACCATTTAAATACATTTACTATTAAAAAAAAACTTAAATGAAAAATATTGTAGTAGTTGGCTCCCAATGGGGAGATGAAGGAAAAGGTAAGATAGTCGATTGGCTTTCGAGTGAAGCTGATGTAGTTGTAAGATTTCAAGGAGGTCACAACGCAGGACATACTTTGGTTATTGACGGTATTACTTACAAATTAAGATTATTACCTTCTGGAATTGTTAGAAAAAATAAAATTTCTATAATTGGTAATGGTGTAGTAATTGATCCTTGGGCATTTATTGATGAAGTAAATGAGATAAAGTCAAAAGGAATCTCTGTAGATGAAAACAACTTAATAATTTCTGAGTCAGCAACTTTAATTCTTCCTTTTCATATAGAAATGGATGAAATTCGCGAGGATGCAGCTGGAAATTCAAAGATAGGAACTACGAGAAGAGGAATAGGACCTGCATACGAAGATAAAGTTGGAAGACGATCAATAAGAGTTATAGATTTAATATCCGAAGAAAATCTTGATAAAAGATTAGATAATGTTTTGATCCATCACAATGCAATTAGAAGAGGATTAGGAAAAAAAGTTTTTGAAAAGGAAAATCTAAAAAAAGAATTATTAAAAATAGCACCAAAAATACTTAGATTTTCCCAACCAGTTTGGAAGAAAATTGAAGAATTTAAAAAAGAAAATAAGAAAATATTATTTGAGGGAGCCCAAGGAATTTTGCTAGATGTAGATCATGGAACATATCCATTTGTAACATCTTCAAATACAGTTGCTTCATCAGCGGCGACTGGATCTGGATGTGGTCTAAATTCTATAAATTATGTTTTAGGTATAACAAAAGCATATACAACAAGAGTTGGTGAAGGACCTTTTCCAACAGAGTTAAAAGATGAGATTGGAAATCATCTAGGTGAAAAGGGACATGAATTTGGAACTGTTACAAGTAGAAAAAGAAGATGTGGTTGGTTTGATGGAGTTTTGGTAAGACAAACAATAAAAATATCAGGTATTCATGGTATAGCACTCACAAAATTAGACGTTTTAGATGAATTAGATGAAATAAATTTATGTGTAGCTTATGAATTAAATGGAAAAAAAATAGATTATTTTCCTGCATCTGTAGAAGATCAATTAAATGTTAAACCAGTTTATAAAAAATTTGAGGGATGGAAATCTAAAACACAAGGGATTAAAAGATTTGATGATTTACCAGAAAAAGCAAAAATTTATGTAAAAGCTATTGAAGAATTTATTGAAACAAAAATATCAAGTATTTCCACAAGTCCTGAAAGAAAAGATACTATTCTTATTCAAGACCCCTTTAATCCTTAATTTGCCGGAAGTAAGTTTTTAGATTTTGCTGAATTTAACATGTGTTTTTGAATTTTTTCAAAAGCTTTATTTTCTATTTGTCTTATTCTTTCTCTACTTATTTTAAATTTTTTACTAAGATCTTCCAAAGTAACTGGATCATCTTTAAGTCTTCTTGAATATAAAATTTCCCTTTCTCTATCATTTAATATTTTGATTGAATCTTGCAGGAGGTCTTTTCTTTGATCTATTTCTTCTTTTTGTGCAAATTTTAATTCTTGGTCCATTTCTTTATCTACTAACCAGTCCTGCCACTCATCACCATCTTCTCCAATTTGAGCGTTAAGCGATTGCTCTTTTCCAGCCATTCTTCTGTTCATTGAAACAACTTCTTCTTCGCTTACATCTAATCTATTCGCAATATCTTTAACATGTTCATCTTTTAAGTCACCTTCAGTTCTAGGAGAAATTTGATTTTTAATTTTTTTTAAATTAAAAAATAATTTTTTTTGGGCAGTAGTAGTACCAATTTTAACTAAACTCCAAGATCGAAGTATATATTCTTGTATTGATGCTTTTATCCACCACATTGCATAAGTTGCCAGTCTAAAGCCTTTTTCAGGCTCAAATTTTTTAACTGCTTGCATTAAACCGACATTTCCTTCTGAAATCATTTCATTCAAAGGCAATCCATAACCTTTGTATCCCATTGCGATTTTAGCGACTAATCTTAAATGGCTAGTAACTAGTTTTTCAGCTGACTTTATGTTTCCGTTTGTTTTCCAATTTTTGGCCAACATATACTCTTCTTCAGCATCCAACATTGGAAATTTTTTTATTTGTGACAAATATGCACCTAATCCACCCTCATCTGAAAGTGCTGGCACATTATAAGTAGATCTATTCATATTGGGTATTTATGTAATAGAGAATTAAAATTTTACAATGCTTTTATTTATTTGAATTTCTTAGTTTTTTTAAAATATCATTTAAATTTTTAGGCAAATTTGAAGAAAATTCTAAATGATCTCCTGTTTTAGGATGAATGAAACCAAGAACTTTTGCATGTAAAAATTGCCTATCAAGTTTTAAAATAGTCTCTTCAATATTAGGATCTATATTTTTAATTTTTTTAAATTTTTTTTTATACTTTTTATCTCCTAAAATATTATTTCCTTTATGACTCATATGCACTCTAATTTGATGAGTTCTTCCTGTTTCAAGCCTACATTCTATTAAACTAAATGTTGGAATTTTCTCATTTTCAAAAATTTCTAATGTTTTATATTTTGTAATTGCTATTTTCCCTTTAGAAATTCCCACTTCCATCATTTGTCTATTTTTTGAGCTTCTTGTTATTAAAGTTTCTATTCTTCCATGTGATGGTCTTAACTTTCCCCAAATTAAAGCTTGATAAGCTCTAGTTATAGTATGTTTTGCAAATTGATTTGATAAATTTTCATGTGAAAGATTATTTTTTGCAACCACTATTAGTCCCGATGTATCTTTATCAATCCTATGGACTATTCCCGGTCTTAGTTCATCACCAATATTTGATAGTTTTTTATTATAATTCATTAAAGCATTAACAATTGTATTATCATAATTTCCTACTGCAGGATGCATAGATATTCCAGATAACTTGTTTATGACAATTAGATCTTCATCTTCATACAATATATCTAGTTTATAATCATATGGTTTTAAAGAAACTTTTTTTGGATCTGGTATTTCAAAAATAATTTTGTCACCAGCAGAAACTTTTTTTGATGGATTTTTAATAATTATATTATTTATTTTTAGATATTTATTTAAAATTAACTTTTTTACTCTTGTTCTGCTTAATTCCTTTTTTTTCTTTGTTAAAAAGAAGTCAATTCTAGTTTCATTTTCAAATTCATTAACAATTAATTTAATGATTTTTTTCATAATTTATAATATTAATACTATATGCGCTTGTAGCTCAACTGGATAGAGCGCCAGATTTCGGCTCTGGAGGTTCAGGGTTCGACTCCTTGCAGGCGCACCACTATTCACCAATATTTATTAATGTACCTTTCTTTCTAGCAATATTAAAAGAAAAATAAAACAAGGATATTGTTATACTCAAATAAACTATATTTAATATTAATGCTGTAAATATATTTTCTAAATTAACCGAATTGTTAATTAATATATTTCTTGCTTCTTCAAATATGTAAACTAGAGGGAGGCAGTATGCAATTTTTTGAAAAATTTCAGGTAAAATTTCTATTGGATAATAAATACATCCAAAAGGAGCCAAAAGAAACATCGTTGACCACGCAATATTTTCAAATGATGGTCCAAATCTAAGTAAACCTGATGAAACTAAAATTCCCAATGTAATTCCAAAAATATATAAACTTAAAAAAAGAAAAAAAAGATAAATTCCAAGATCTAAAATTGATATACCAAAAAGAGGAGAAGTAAGCAAAATAGCCGGTATCAATCCAATTAAAGCTCTTATTAAAGCAGTAAAAATTAGCGAGATAATTATTTCACTAATTTTTATAGGAGCAATAAATAAATTAGTAAAGTTTCTGCTCCAAATTTCTTCTAAAAAAAGCATGTTAAAACCAATACTTGTTCTAAATAGAAAATCATAAAGAATTGCACATGTAAGAATTACCCCAACAGCGTTGTTGTAATATGTGCTATGTGATGCAAAAAAATTTGATATAAATCCCCATAAAGTGATTTGTATAGATGGCCAGTAAATCAAATCCAATATTCTTGGGAAAGATCTAGTGATTAAATAAAAATGCCTTAAAAAAAGACCATAAATTCTAGTGAAATTCATTTTTATTCCTTGAAAGTTTTAGAAAAACTTCTTCTAGATTTTTTCTTCCATGTCTTTCTATTAAATCTTCGGGTATACCCTTATCTATGATTTCCCCATCCTTCATCATTAATACAGATTTACATAACCTTGTGACTTCATTCATATTATGTGATGCTAATAAAATCGAAATTTTTTTTTCTTTTTTATAATTTTCCAAAAAAGTTCTAACAAAATCACCTATTTCTGGATCAAGAGAAGCTGTTGGTTCGTCTAAAAGTAAGACAGTTGGATTATTGACTAAAGCTTTTGCTAAGCTTACTCTATTTTTTTGTCCTGATGAAAGTTCTCCAGTAACTCTATTTAATAAATCTGAAAGTCTAAGTTTTTCAACAAGGTAATCAATTCTATTTTTTATATTTAAAACATTATATAGTTTTCCATATACTATTAAATTTTGTTTAACCGTAAGTTTTTTTGGCAATTCAATATAAGGAGAAATAAAATTTATTTTTTTTAATATTTCTATACGATTTTCCTCTATTTTTTTACCTTCAATTAATATTTGTCCATCTGTGGGTTTTAACAATCCAAGCAACATGCCTATTGTGGTTGTTTTTCCAGAACCATTTGGACCAAGCAGACCTAGTATTTCATCTTTTTTTATAGTAAATGAAATATTTTTTACAGCTTCTTTAGACCCATAATTTTTTTTTAAGTTTTTTACTTCTACTAAATTTTCCATTAAAATTTTGATGCCCTCATTAATCTATCATTTATTGCCTCTCCAATTCCTCTATTTGGAATTTTTTCGATTGCGATAAATCTATATTTTTTTTTCTTAATTTTTCTAAATGTTTTATACAAATTTTTTGCCGCTTCTTTTAAATTTTTATTTTTACTTAAATAAAAAAAATTTTTATCATATAATTTTCTTTTTTTAATTAATATAAACGCTTCATTTTGTCTTGGTTGCTTAACATTTAACCTTATTGGGATTTGAGGAGAATAATGAATTTTTGCTTGACCTGGAACTGTAATATTATTTTTTTTATTTTTTTTTATATTTATTTTAAGAAATTTATTTATTTTATTTTTGTCAATTCCACCAAGTCTAAGTATTTGTGGTTTTTTAATTAAACTTAAAATTGTAGATTCTAAACCTATTTTAGATCTTCCTCCATCAAGAATAAATTTAATTTTTTTTCCAAACTCATCTTTAACATCTTCCTTAGAAACAGGACTAATTCTTGATGAAATATTTGCGCTAGGAGCGGCAATAGGAAATTTTAGATTTTTAAGAAGTTTTCGGGTTAGAGAATGTTTTGGAAACCTTATGGCAACTGTATCTTTTTTATTGGTTACATTTTTTGAAATTAAACTATCTTTTTTTAAATTTAAAACAAATGAAATTGGTCCTGGGCAATATTTTTTATATAATTTTAAAAATTGTTTATTTATTAGACAATCTTTTTTTAAAAATTTAAGATTATAATAATGAACAATAAGAGGATTTTTTTTTGATCTATTTTTTAATTTAAAGATTTTTGATGTTGCCTTATTTGAGTAGGCATTTGCAGCAAGACCATATACAGTTTCTGTAGGTATGGCGATACAATCATCATTATTTAAATAATTTATAGCTTTTTTAATATTTGAAAGATTTTTTTTCATATATTATTAAGCACTAATATATGAATGAAAAAAATTTGCCAGATGATATTCATCTAAAATCATTAAAAGAGTTAATGACACTAGCCAATAAAATTATTGAAAACTTAGAAAATAAAAAAGATCTAGAAAGTTCTCTTGATGAATATCAAAAACTTTTAAAATTAAATATTTTAATTGAAAAAAAATTTCAAACTAGTTCTAAGGAAATAGCTGATAAGTCAAAATCTACAATTAAGGATATTTTAAAAAAAAATGAAAAAAAAACTTAATAAGATTGCGAAAGATACAAATAAATTTCTTAAAAAATATTTAAGATTTCAAAAAAAAACAGATTTAATAGTTCCTATGAAATATGGATTATTGCCAGGAGGAAAAAAAATTAGATCAAAAATTTTAGTGGATGTAGGTAAAATATTTAATTTAAATTATAAGACACTTATTCAAATCGGGGCAGCTATAGAATGTATTCATGCATACTCTTTAATCCACGATGATTTGCCTTGTATGGATAATGATAATTTAAGAAGAGGAAAGCTATCCACTCACAAGAAATTCGGAGAGTCAACAGCAATACTGGCTGGAAACTCATTATTGACTATAGCTTTTGAAATATTAGGTCAAAAAAGTTTTAAGTTAAATGACAATATAAAAATAAAACTAGTAACATTATTATCTGAATCTTCTGGGCATTCAGGAGTCGCGGGGGGACAATTTTCAGATCTTAATTTTGAAAGAAAAAAAATACCTTTAAAGAAGATTATTGAAATGCAAGTTAAAAAAACAGGAAAACTTTTTAGTTTTTGCTGCACTGCACCAATTATAATTAGTAAAAAAATTAAATATTATAAAAAATTTGATAAAATAGGATCCAAAATAGGACTATTATTTCAAATAGCAGATGATTTAATTGATTATAAAGGCAAAACAAAAAAAGCTGGAAAAAAAACAAATAAAGATAAAAGAATTGGCAAAGCAACTTTAATTGGTTTATTAGGTTATGAAAATACTATTAAATATAGTAAAGATTTAAAATTAAATATTTTTAAAAGTCTAGATGAATTTGGTAATAAAGCATCAGATTTAAAAGATACTATTGAATATATAATGGTTAGAAACAAGTGAACAAAAAATATAAATTTTTAGATAATATAAGTTTCCCGTCAGATATTAAAAAACTTTCCCAATCAGAACTAAAAATATTAGTCAAAGAAGTAAGAGAAGAAATGATAGACGCAGTTTCTGAAACAGGCGGTCATTTAGGTGCAGGATTAGGAGTTGTAGAATTAACTGTAGCTTTACATTTTATATTTAATACGCCAAATGATAAATTAATTTGGGATGTTGGTCACCAATCTTATCCTCATAAAATTTTAACTGGAAGAAAGGATAAAATTAGAACTTTAAGAAAAGGCAATGGATTATCTGGATTTACAAAAAGATCAGAAAGTGAGTATGATCCATTTGGAGCAGCTCATAGTTCTACTTCAATATCTTCGGCCTTAGGTATTGCCATAGCTAATAAACTATCTAATAAATCTGACAATGTTATTGCCGTTATTGGCGATGGAGCAATTAGCGCAGGCATGTCCTACGAAGCAATGAATAATGCAGGAGGAAGTAAAACTAAGATGATAGTAGTTTTAAACGACAACGATATGTCAATTGCCAAACCTGTAGGAGCAATGAGAACATATTTAGCAAAAATTTTGTCTGGAAAAATATATTTTAGTTTTAGAGAAACAGTGAAACTTATTATTTCTGCTTTTTCAAAGAGATTTAGTAATAAAGCAGGTAAGGCAGAAGATTTTTTAAGATCTGCAGTTACAGGAGGCACTTTATTTAATTCGATGGGTTTTTATTATATTGGGCCAATAGATGGACATGATATAGATGCCTTAATATCTGTGTTAAAAAATGCAAAAGAAATTAATATTGAAGGACCAATAATGATTCATATAAAAACACAAAAAGGCAAAGGATATGAATTTGCAGAAAAATCAAAAGATAAATATCATGGAGTTTCAAAATTTAATATTAATACTGGTATTCAAGAGAAATCCAAATCAAATTTACCTGCTTATACAAAAGTTTTTGCAAATACCCTTGTGAAACATGCAGAGAAAGATAGCAAAATAGTTGGAATAACAGCGGCTATGCCTTCTGGAACTGGAATGGACATATTTGGGGAAAAATTTCCATCAAGAATGTTTGATGTGGGTATAGCAGAACAGCATGCCGTTACTTTTGCGGCAGGTTTAGCAACCGAAGGTTACAAGCCTTATGCTGCTATTTATTCTACATTTTTACAAAGAGCATATGACCAAGTTGTACATGATGTTGCAATTCAAAGTTTGCCGGTTAGATTTGCAATTGATAGAGCTGGATTAGTTGGCGCTGATGGACCAACTCATGCTGGTTCATTTGATACAACATATTTATCAACTTTACCAAATTTTATTGTAATGGCAGCAAGCGATGAAGCAGAATTGGTAAGAATGATTAATACATCAGTTGATATAAATGATAAACCTTCTGCATTTAGATATCCAAGAGGAAGCGGTGTTGGAATAAAATTACCTTCTAATGAAGAAAAAATAATTATTGGCAAAGGTCGTGTAATTAAAGAAGGAAAAAAGATAGCTTTGTTAAATTTTGGAGCGAGATTAAAGGAATGTTTAATAGCTGAGGAAAATCTACAAAAAAAAGGAATAAAATTAACAATTATTGATGCAAGATTTTCAAAACCTCTTGATGAAAACTTAATATGGCAAATAGCAACTGATCATGAGGCAATAATCACAATAGAAGAAGGTTCAATCGGAGGTTTTGGTTCTCATGTTGGACATTTTATTGCAGAAAAAAATTTATTAGATAATAATTTAAAATATAGATCTATGATTTTACCTGATAGATTTATTGATCATGATAAACCTGAATTAATGTATAAATATGCAGGTCTGGATGCTAACAGTATAGAAAGCAAAGTATTAGACACCTTAAATTCAAAAGTTATAATAAAAAAAACTAATTAACTTTTGCACTGAGCAATATTCATCAAGTAATGATCTAAAAGTACGCAATGCATCATTGCCTCTCCAATAGGTACTGCTCTAATACCAACGCATGGATCATGTCTTCCTTTAACTGAAATAGATGTATTTTTTCCAAATTTATCAATTGTTTTTCTTGAAGTCAGAATTGAAGAAGTCGGTTTAACAGCAAATGAAATAACAATTTCTTGACCACTAGATATACCGCCCAGAATACCACCAGCATTATTAGATTTAAAATTTATTTTTTTACTTTTTTGAAATATTTCATCGGAATTTTCTTCACCAGTTAACAGAGCTGAATTCATTCCAGAGCCAATATTAACTCCTTTTACCGCATTAATACTCATCATTGCTGAAGCTAAATCCATATCAAGTTTTGAATATATCGGTGCACCTAGTCCAGCAGGCAAACCCTTTGCTCTAACCTCAATGACAGCTCCGCATGAAGATCCGGCCTTTCTTATACTTAGTAAATATTTTTCCCATAATTTTAAAACTGATCTATCAGGACAAAATAATGAATTTGATAATATAAAATTATCATTCCATTTTTTTTTATCACATCCTAGAATACCAATTTGAGTCACAGCACCAACAACTTTATATTTTTTCCCTATTTTTTTTTGTAAAACTTTTTTTGCTATTGCACCAGCTGCTACTCTTGTAGCAGTTTCTCTAGCAGATTGTCTTCCTCCCCCTCTATAATCTCTAATTCCATATTTTTTAAAATATGTATAATCTGCATGACCAGGCCTAAATTTATTTTTAATTGTTTCATAATCTCTAGATCTCATATCTTTATTATGTATAATCATCGATATTGGAGTACCGGTACTTTTCCCCTCAAAGATGCCAGATAAAATATGCACTTTATCATCCTCTTTTCTTTGGGTGGTAAATTTAGATTGACCTGGTTTTCTTTTGTTTAATTCTAATTGAATTTCTTTCTCACTAATTTTTATGTTTGGAGGACAACCATCCACAACACAGCCTATAGCAGGTCCATGAGACTCCCCCCATGTTGTGAATCGAAATAACTTTCCAAAAGTATTAAAAGACATTAATTTATTATATAAATTATTTTGTTTAAATTATGAATCAAAAAAATTCACTTAATCTAAATTTTTGCTTTAAAGATGAGAATAATCCAATAAATCTTTTTAGAGAGTGGTTTAATGAAGCAAAAAAATCTGAAATTAACGATCCAAATGCAGTTGCATTAGGTACATTTGATCTTAAAGGTTATCCTTCAGTGAGGATGGTTTTGCTTAAAGATTACAATAATGATGGTTTTGTTTTTTATACAAACTTTAATAGCATTAAAGGCAAAGCTATTAAGAAACATCCAAAAATTACAATGTGTTTTCATTGGAAGAGTTTGCTTCGCCAAGTAAGAATAGTTGGTTTAGCATCAAAAGTATCAGACAAAGAAGCAGATGATTATTTTAATTCAAGATCTTATGGCAGCAGAATAGGTGCATGGGCATCTGATCAAAGTTCTAAGTTAAACAGCAGAGAAGATTTACTAAAGTCAATTGAAAAATATAAAAAAAAATTTCCAAAAAAAAATATAGTTCCTAGACCAAAGCATTGGTCTGGATGGAGATTAATTCCAGAAGAAATTGAATTTTGGTTAGATGGTGAGAATAGAATTCATGAAAGATTAAAATATATAAGAAATAAAAATTATTGGAAAAAAGTTTTGCTCAGTCCTTAAAAGTTTCTTTTAATACTAAAAGAAGTAAGATTTTTTAAAATATTTTTTTCTTCGGACTCTTTAAAAACACTAAGAGAGTTAGAAGCCAAATTTATAAAATATTCAGCCTTTTTATAGCAATCATTAATTATATTATTTTTTTTAATTAAGTTTAAAATATTTTCAAAATCATCAACGTTTCTTTTATCTTTACTAAACAAATTTTTTAATTCATTTTTTTCTAAATTAGAAATTTTTTGATAAAGCAAAATAATTGGAAGAGTTACTTTTCCTTCAAAAAAATCATTACCAATTTTTTTTCCAAAAAATTTTATTTCAGAATTATAATCTAGAGCATCATCCGCTATTTGAAATGTCAGTCCGATATTTTTTCCATAAAATTCTAATGCCTCTTTATACTTTAAGTCTTTTTCAGCCAGTATGGCACCAACTTTTGTAGCTGCTGCAAATAGAGATGCTGTTTTGGATGAAATAATTTTAAGATAAGTTTCTTCAAGAATATCTATTTCACCCTTATGTTGAAGTTGCAAAACTTCTCCTTGAGCTATTTCAGAAGAAGTTGAAGACAAAAGTCTAAGTACTTCTAAATTTCCATCTTCTACCATCATCTCGAAGCATCTGCTTAATAAATAATCACCAACTAAAATAGAAGATTGATTTCCCCATATTGTGTTTATTGTTTTTTTTCCTCTTCTAATTTCAGAATTGTCTATTACATCATCATGCATCAAGGTTGCTGCATGTATTAATTCTACACAAGCCGCTAAATTAATATCTCTACCACCTTTTTTATATTCACATAGTTTTGCACTTTCTAAAGTCAGAAGTGCCCTCAATCTTTTTCCACCAGTTTTTAAATGGTAATCGCTCATTTTATTAACAAGATCTACTTTACTCAACAATTTTGAGTTAATTTTTTCTTCTACAAGTATTAATTTGTCCTCTACAGAATTTTTTAGATCCGAGTAAGAGTTGCTTATTTGATTTTTAAGTTGAATTACAGTTCCCATATATTGAAATTATTATATTAGTCTTTTTAATACACTTATCAATTGACGCACCTTATTCTTCAACTATAAGTAGGCTTTATTAATAAATAAAAATTCTATAAGCAGTAAAATATGTTTTCTATTTTCAAAAAAAAAAAAGTCGTTAGCCATATTAGATTAACAGGTGTAATAGGAAATGTTGGAAAATTTAGACAAGGTATAGAATACTCTGGTCAAGAAGATATTATAAAAAAAGCTTTTTCTGTAAAAAAGGCATTAGCTGTAGCAATAACAATTAATTCTCCAGGAGGATCTCCCGTTCAATCTCATTTAATCTATAAATTTATTAGAGAGCAGGCAAAAAAAAATAAAAAAAAAGTAATTATTTTTACTGAAGATGTAGCAGCTTCAGGAGGGTATCTAATTGCTTGTTCAGGAGATGAGATTTATGCAAATTCAAGTTCAATAATTGGATCAATTGGTGTGATTTCAGCATCTTTTGGATTTAAAAATTTAATTGAAAAAATAGGTGTAGAAAGAAGAGTTTACACTGCAGGAAAAAATAAAAGTACTTTAGATCCATTTTTAGATGAAAAGGAAGAAGATATTAATAGATTAAAAAATATTCAATTAGAATTACATCAAGACTTTATAGATGTAGTTGAAGAAAGTAGAGGTTCAAAATTAAACAAACAAAATGACATAGAATTATTTTCAGGTGAGTTTTGGACAGGCAAAAAGGCAAAAGAACTAGGATTGATCGATGGATTGGGAAACGCAGATCAAATTTTAAGAGAAAAATTTGGTGATGAAGTTGAAATTAAAAAATTTGGTAAACCAAAAGGTTGGTTGGCTAAGAAACTTTCATCGTCCCAAGACCATGCTGACAAGCTGATAAGTATTTTAGAAGAAAGATCAATCTGGCACAGATATGGTCTCTAAAAAAAAAAATATAAAAAAAACACCATTAACATTTCAAGAAACAATACTTGCTCTTCAAAAGTATTGGTCAAAACAAGGATGTGTTATAATTCAACCTTACGATTTAGAAGTAGGAGCAGGAACATTTCATCCAGCAACAACTCTTAGATCTCTAGGAGAAAAACCATGGAAGACAGCTTATGTTCAACCATCTAGAAGACCAACTGATGGAAGATATGGTGATAATCCAAATAGACTTCAACATTATTATCAATTTCAAGTTTTAATTAAACCATCTCCTAACAATATAAAAAAATTATATTTAAATAGTATTGCGGCAATAGGAATTAATTATAATGAACATGATATTAGATTTGTTGAAGATGACTGGGAAAGCCCAACATTAGGTGCTGCTGGACTAGGATGGGAAGTATGGTGCAATGGTATGGAAATTACTCAATTTACTTATTTTCAACAAATGGCCGGTGTAGAATGTAAGCCTATTTCAGTTGAAATCACTTATGGGCTTGAAAGACTTTGTATGTTTATTCAAAATAAAAAAAATGTTTTTGATTTAAATTGGAATAGCGAAGGCATTTCTTATAAAGATATATTTTATCAATCAGAAAAAGAATTTTCAGCATATAATTTTGAACATGCAAATACAGACAATTTATTTAAAATATTTAATATGATTGAAGAAGAAGCCAAATCATTAATTGAAAAAAAATTTTCACTACCTGCTTATGACCAATGTTTGAAAGCAAGTCATATATTTAATATACTTGATGCTAGAGGAGTTATTAGTGTTGCACAAAGATCAGATTATATATCAAAAATTAGGGATCTAACTAAAGCAATAGGAAAAGTTTGGCTTGAGAGTCAAAATTAAAATGTCAGAATTTTTTTTAGAATTATTTAGTGAAGAAGTTCCATCAAAACTTCAAGTTAATGCGCGTAAAAGTTTATTAGAAAATTTTAAAAAATTTTTAGAAGAAAATGAAATTTCTATTAAAGGGAAATTAAATGTTTATTCTACTCCCAATAGACTTGTTATTAATTTAGATAAAATTACAAAACAAATATCTAAAAAATCTGAAGAAATTAGAGGTCCAAATAAAAACTCTCCAGATAAGGCTTTAGAAGGGTTTTTGAGATCAAATAATATTAAAAAAAAGCAGGTTTTTATAAAAAAAACTGAAAAAGGAGAGTTTTATTTTTATAAAAAACCATCTCAAAAAATAAAAACAGCAGATTTATTAAAAGAACATATACCAAATATTTTATCCAAGATTACATGGAACAAGTCTATGAAATGGGGAAATTATAATTTATTTTGGGGTAGGCCTTTAAAATCAATATTAAGTATTTATGATGGTAAAAAATTAGATTTTAATTTTAATCATTTAAAGAGCTCAAATATTACATTTATTGACAAAGAGTTGGAAGAAAAGACTAAAGGTTTTAGCAGTTTTAAATCTTATAATTCTTTTTTTAAAACCCAAGGAGTTTTAATAGATCAAGAAAAAAGAAAATCATTTATTTCAAATGAAATTATTAAATTATCAAGCAAAAAAAAAATTAATATTAAATTAAAAAAAGAATTATTAGAAGAAATTACAAATATAGTAGAAAAACCAAAAGTATTACTTTGTGAATTTAACAAAAAATATTTAATGATACCAAAAGAAATATTGATAATTACTATGCAAAACCATCAAAAGTATTTTCCTACTTTTGACAATAAAGATAATTTAACAAATAATTTTATAGTTGTTGCAGATAAAAAAGATCCAAAAGGATTTGTGAAATTAGGAAATGAAAGAGTTATTGAAGCACGTCTAAATGATGCTGAATTTTTTTGGAAAAAAAATAGATCACAAAATTTAGTAAAACAAGTTTCAAAATTAAAAAATATCAATTATTTTAAAGGACTAGGAACATATTTTGATAAGGTTCAAAGAATTAGAAAATTATGTGGGATAATTTCTGATGAAATGTTAATTAGTAAAGAAAAAATAGAAATAGCATCGTCTATTTGCAAAGTAGATCTCATGTCAGATTTGGTAGGAGAATTCCCTGAATTGCAAGGTGTTATGGGAGGCTATTATGCTGAAGCCCAAGGTTTTGACAAAGAAATAAGTTTAGCTGTATCACAACACTATTTACCAATTGGAATGGATAGCACAGTCCCAAAAAAACCATACAGCGTAGCATTATCTATAAGTGATAAACTGGACTCATTAGTGGGATTTTTTGGAATTAAATTAAAACCTTCAAGCTCTAAAGATCCTTATGCTTTAAGAAGAATGGCAATTAGTTTAATCAGATTAATTATTGAAAATAATAATAATCTTAAACTTAAAGATTTAATTAATTATGCATGTATGCTTTACAAAGAACAAAATTTTGAATTTGATACAAAATTAATACAAAAAGATTTAAGTGAATTTATTTTAGAAAGATTGAAAAATTATTTAAAAGAGAAACAAATTAGAAATGATATTATTGAAAGTTCCACAAATAATTACAATATAGACGAAATATTAAAAATTTTTAAAAAATCCGAAGCTTTAAACAAAAATATTAAAAAAGATTTTGGCCAGGACGTTATTTCAATATATAAAAGATCTTCAAATATCTTATCTAGTGAAAAAGAAAGTTATTCACAAATTATAGGTTCAGCTGATCCAGGTCTTTTTAAAAATGATTTTGAAAAAAATCTTTATAAAAGAATTAATGATATAAGAAAGTATTTTTCAAATATAGGAAAATCTGAAGATTATGATGAAAGTTTAAGAACATTATCCTTAGCAAAATATGAAATAGATGCATTTTTTGAAAATGTAATAGTAAATGATAACGATCCTACAATAAAAAAAAACAGGTTGGAGCTTTTAAAAATGTTATGTAAAAGCTTCGAAAATTATTTTAATTTTTCAAAAATAGAAGCTTAAATGAAAAAACTTATTTTTAATTTTAGTTCAAAAGAATCATTAAATTCAAAGAAAGCTAAAAGTATTTTAGGTGGAAAAGGTGCGAACTTAGCAGAAATGGGTAAACTAGGTTTGCCTGTACCTCCAGGATTTACTATTTCAACAGAAGTATGTGAATTATTTTATAAAAATAAAAAAAAATTAAATTCTCAAATAATTAAACAAATAAATTTAGAACTAAAGAATATAGAAAAACAAACAAAAAAAAAATTTGGTGGTTTAACAAATCCCTTGCTAGTTTCAGTTAGATCTGGCGCAAGAGTTTCAATGCCAGGAATGATGGATACTATTTTAAATCTTGGTTTAAATGATAATACAGTTTTAGCCCTATCAAAACAAACTTCAAATATTAGATTTGCAAAAGATAGTTACAGAAGATTTATTCAGATGTACTCCAACGTAGTCTTGAATATTGAAAATTATCATTTTGAGGAACTAATAGAAAATTATAAATTAACTAAGGGTGTTTTGTTAGATACTGAGCTTGATGAAAATGACTGGGATGGATTAATTAAAGATTTTAAAGATTTAGTCATAGAAAAAACAAAAAAAGAATTCCCACAAGATGTTAAACAACAGCTTAATGGAGCTATCAGTTCAGTATTTTTATCTTGGGAAAGTCATAGAGCAAAAGTTTATAGAAAGTTAAATCAAATACCATCCGATTGGGGCACAGCAGTAAATGTTCAGTCAATGGTATTTGGCAATATGGGAAATAATAGTGCAACAGGCGTAGTATTTACAAGAAATCCATCAGATGGAAGTAATGAAATATTTGGTGAGTACTTAATTAATGCCCAAGGCGAAGATGTTGTAGCTGGCACCAGAACCCCTCAACACATAACTAAAAAGGCTAGATTAAATTCTAAGGAAAAATTACTTTCAATGGAGGAGTCAATGCCTTCAATTTATAAAGATTTAAAAAAAATATTATTTAGACTGGAAAAACATTATAGAGACATGCAAGATGTTGAATTTACAGTAGAGAATAAAAAGCTTTGGATGTTACAAACTAGATCAGGAAAAAGAACAGCAAAATCTGCAATTAAAATTGCTACAGATATGGTTAAAGAAAAGTTAATTTCAAAAAAAGAAGCAGTTTTAAGAATTGAACCAAACTCCCTAGATTCTTTACTTCACCCAACCTTGGATGAAAAAAGTAACGTTGAAGTAATAGCAAAAGGTTTGCCCGCATCTCCTGGAGCTGCAAGTGGAAAAGTTGTTTTTTCCTCAGATGAAGCTCAAAGACTTAATGAAATGATGCAAAATACAATTTTAGTAAGAGTCGAAACTTCTCCAGAAGATATTCATGGTATGCATGCAGCTAAGGGGATTTTAACCGCAAGAGGTGGAATGACAAGCCACGCTGCGGTAGTTGCAAGAGGAATGGGACGTCCGTGTGTTTCTGGTTCAAGCGAAATAGAAATTGATTATGAAAATAACTTATTTAAAGCAAATGGTGATGAAATTAAAGAAGGAGATTTGATAACCATTGATGGTTCAACTGGTAGAATAATTTTAGGAGAAGTAAAAACTGTTAAACCTGAAATTTCAGGAGATTTTTCTAAGTTGATGAGTTGGGCAGATAGTTTTAGAAAATTAAAAATCAGAACAAATTCTGAAACACCTTTGGACAGCAAAATAGCAAGGGATTTTGGAGCTGAAGGAATTGGTTTATGTAGAACTGAACACATGTTCTTTGATGAAGATAGAATTTTGTCAGTTAGAGAAATGATACTTTCAAAATCAAAAGAAGACCGAGCTAAAGCTTTAGAAAAATTACTACCACATCAAAAAAATGATTTTATAGAAATATTTAAAATTATGAATGGACTTCCAGTTACAGTAAGACTTTTAGATCCACCACTACATGAATTTTTACCTAAAAGTGCTTCAGAAATTAATGATATTTCAAAATCTTTAAATTTATCAATTAAAGAAATTGAAGGCAGAATCGAAGAACAAAACGAACAAAATCCCATGTTAGGTCATAGAGGATGTAGACTGGGAATTTCTTTTCCAGAAATTTACGAAATGCAAATTAGGGCAATATTCGAAGCTTTAGTAGAATGCAAAAAAAGAAAAATTAAATCAACTATGCCGGAAATAATGATACCACTTGTCTCAACCGAAGCTGAAATAAAAATAATGAAAGAACTGGTTATTAATATTGCCAGAAAAGTACAGAATGAAAATAAAACTAAAATCAAATTTCTAGTAGGTACAATGATTGAACTTCCACGAGCCGCAATAAAAGCTAAAGAAATTGCAAAATATGCAGAATTTTTTAGTTTTGGAACTAACGACCTAACTCAAACTACGTTTGGGATAAGTAGAGACGATAGCGGCAAATTTTTAAATGATTATATCGAAAATAAGATTTTTGATATTGATCCTTTTATATCAATTGATGATGGAGTTGGAGATTTAATTGAAATAGCTGTGACTAGAGGAAAAAAGCAAAACAAAAAAATTAAACTTGGAATTTGTGGAGAACATGGAGGAGATCCAAAAAGTATAGAATTTTGTTCTAAAGTTGGATTGGATTATGTTTCTTGTTCTCCTTATAGAGTACCTGTTGCACGTTTAGCAGCTGCTCAAGCTCAATTAAAAAAATAATCTAATTAAATTTCTAATTTTAAATCTAATGAATTAATATTATGTGTTAATGCACCAATAGATATTCTATCCACACCAGTTCTAGCAATTTTTCTTACATTGTATAAAGTAACGCCACCAGATGCTTCAGTTTCATAAAGCTTTTCAGCTAGTTTAACTCCTTCTCTAAGATTTTTAGAGTTCATATTGTCAAATAATATTCTATCAAATTTTAAACCATTAATTTTCTTAAGTTGATTTAAGTTATCAACTTCAACCGTAATTTTTTTTCCTTTTTTTGACTTAATTGCTTTTTTGATAATTTCTTCAAATTTTTTTGATGAAGCAATATGATTATCTTTAATTAAAAACTCATCACTTAAATTAAATCTATGATTTGTTCCACCTCCTAATTTTACAGCATACTTTTGAATAACTCTAAGATTTGGAATGGTTTTTCTAGTGCAACAAATTTTAGTTCTTTTTCCAACTTTTTTTACAAATTTATTTGTTTTTGTTGCAATTCCTGAAATATGAGAGACAAAATTAAGAGCTACTCTTTCACCCATAAGTATATTTTTAATTTTACCCTCTACTACTGCAACTACAGATCCTTTATTTACTGAGGATCCATCTTTCTTTTTTGAAATAAATTTAATTTTTTTATCCAATAAATTAAAAGTTTGTTTAGCAAATTCTAACCCTCCTATTATTCCTCTTTCATTGCTAATTAATTTAATCTTTCTAATAGAATTATTGTCTAATAAATTTGATGTTATGTCTCCAGATGGATATAGATCTTCAGCTAAAGCTAATTTGCAAGTGTTTCTTATAAAATTTTTACTTAATTGAATTTTTGACACAGATTTTATCTGCCTATTTCTGTCATTCTTTCTACAGATTTTCTAGCTTTTTCTATTGTCTCTTTATCCATAATTAGTTCATTTGTTTCATTTTCTAAACAATTTAATATTTTAGGAAGAGTAATTTTTTTCATATGTGGACATAAATTACATGGACGAATGAATTCTACTTTAGGATTATCGATTTGAACGTTGTCGCTCATTGAGCATTCTGTAACCATCATTACTTTTCTAGGTTGGTTATCTTTAACGTACTTAATCATACCACTCGTCGATCCTGCAAAATCACTTGCTTGAATTACTTCAGGTGGACACTCTGGGTGGGCAATTATCTTAATTCCAGGATTATTTTTTCTTATTTCATTTATTTCTGAGTCATTAAACTGTTCATGGACTTCGCAAGTTCCTTTCCATGATATTATTTCAATATCTGTTTGTGATGCTACATATTTAGCTAAAAAATCATCTGGCAAAAATATAACCTTTTTTACTCCTAAAGACTCTACAATTTTTACAGCATTAGCCGAAGTGCAACATACATCAGTTTCTGCTTTTACGTCAGCAGATGTATTAACATAAGAAACAACAGGAACCCCTGGGTACTTATTTTTTAAATTTCTAACATCCTCACCTGTTATCGATGCTGATAATGAACAACCAGCATTCATGTCAGGTAGTAAAACTTTTTTTTCAGGACTCATTAGTTTTGCTGTTTCTGCCATAAAATGAACACCACACATTACAATTATATCTGCTTTTGTTTTTGCTGCTTCTACTGCCAAAGCAAGAGAGTCAGCGGAGAAATCTGAAATTCCATGATATATTTCTGGCGTCTGATAATTATGAGCAAGAATTACTGCATTCTTCTCTTTTTTTAATTTATTTATTTTATAAATGTAAGGAGCATGAGTTGACCACTCAATCTCAGGAATGGTTTTAGAGACTTTCTTATAAATTGGATCAGTAACTCTTTTTACTTCAGCATTAAATTCCATAATAAAAACTTATCAACTTGATTTGGAATTGTCATGCATTTAATCTGACGCATAAACTGCGGCCATGCTGAAATTGGTAGACAGGCACGGTTGAGGGCCGTGTGGGCACAGCCCATGAGAGTTCGAGTCTCTCTGGCCGCACCAAAATTATAAATATTTGAAATTTGTTATAATTTTATCTTATTTATTTGATATTTTTTAGTTCTTCATAAACTTCTTTAGCATGGTCTTTAACTCTGACATTGGACCATATTTTATGGATTTTACCTTTTGTATTAATTAAAAATGTAGTTCTTATAATTCCCTTATATTTTTTTCCTAAAAAAGATTTCATACCCCAAACACCATATTTTTTTATTACTGAAAGCTTCTCATCTGACAACAAGTCAAAATTTAAATTATATTTCTTTTTAAATTTCAAATGGCTTTCAATGCTATCTTTAGAAATACCAAATACAACACAATTATTTTTTTTAATAACGCTGTTTAATTTATTAAAATCTTTTGATTCAATTGTGCAACCCGGGGTATCATCCTTTGGATAAAAATATAAAATTATATTTTTTTTTTTTATTTTATTTAACTCAACTATTAAATTATTTGTGCTAAATAATTTAAAATTTGGAGCTTTAGAATTTATTTTTAGTTTCATAATTTATTCTTAATCAAATTAAATCTTACACAATTTTTTTTGATTGAATTCTTTAATGATTGTCACAGGGGCGTTCTGTTGCCAGGTGCCCCAAGACCCCGTAACTTAATTAATAAATTAATTAAGCTGCAAGTGCGTAACTTTCGTTAGCATTTATAAATTAGCCCATTACGGCGGAACAATACCGAACGAAAGAATAACTTTTAGACACCCGTCGATCCTAATTCACCCCCATAAGTTGAAAATGGTGGAGGTGGTGGGTACTGCCCCCACGTCCGTAATGGTTATTACGAAATTCGTTTATCGTCATAGTTGGAGTTCCAACAACTTTATTATAGTAGGTAAATTAAAATTATCCAATCAAAATGTATAAAATTTTAATTTAATTCTTTTAACAAAGGGATTAAAGTTTTTTATTTTGCTCAATATATTAAAATAAAAAAATTTAATTATAAAGAATATAAATAATAATTAATTTGTAAAATATTAATGAAGGAACTATCAGTTGTTATTCCTATATATAACGAGGCTAAAAATTTAAAATCTTTAATCTCTGAAATTAACGCAGTTAAAAAAAAACTGAAAATAAAAAAATTTGAAGTTCTATTTATAGACGATAAGTCTGAAGATGGCACAAAAGATATTTTAAAAAAGAAAATAAAAAAATATTCTTATTTGAAACACTATGTTAGACAAAACAAAAATAAAGATTTGTCAAAATCTTGCATAGCTGGATTTAATAAATCAAGATATAAAAATATTTTAGTTATGGATGGAGATATGCAACATCATCCTAGTTATATTTATAAAATTTTCAAAATTTTTTTAAATAATAAATATGATTTTGTTGTAGGCTGCAGAAACTTCTCAAGTCAAAAAAATATTGGTTTATCTTTCCAAAGAAAATTATTCTCAATAATATTAATCAAAGTTATTAACTTTTTATTGGGTTTTAGAACCAAAGATCCAATGAGTGGTTTTTTTATTTTTAAAAAAAAATTTTTTTTAGATAATAAAAACAATTTATTTTCTAGAGGCTATAAAATTCTTTCTGATTTAATTTATTCAAATCAAGAAAACATTAAAGTTAAAGATATTTTTATATATTTTGATAGAAGATTTGGAGGCAAAAGTAAAATGAGTCTAAAGATTCTATTAATTTTATGCATTTTTATTATTAAAAAATTTTCAAACAAAATTTTGAATAAATTTTAAAGAAACAAATTTTTAATATTTTTTCTCCTCAAGGTTGAAAAATTTTATTTTACAAAAATAAGATTCATCTTAAATTTTAATATTAATATTAAAAAAAAAAGTTATAACCGAATAACAACTATGAAACTTACATCAGAACAAGTTGAAGAAATAAAAGATCAGCAAGAACAAAAAAATATTACAAAAAGAGTAACGTCACCTGATTTAGAGAGACTGTTATATGAAGTTATTCCAATACTTGATCATGGATTTATAAGAGTAGTTGATTATATGGGTAATGACTCTTCAATAGTACAAGCAGCAAGAGTTTCTTATGGAAAAGGAACAAAAAAAGTTTCTACAGATTCAGGTTTAATAAAATATTTAATGAGGCATTGGCATAGTACCCCATTTGAAATGTGCGAAATAAAATACCATGTTAAGCTTCCAATTTTTATTGCAAGACAATGGATTAGACATCGAACTGCGAATGTTAATGAGTATTCTGCCAGATATTCAATTTTAGATAAAGAATTTTATTTACCCTCAGAAGAAAATTTAGCAGCACAATCAAAAAGCAATAGACAAGGAAGAGGAGATGTTATTGAAGGCGAACAAGCAAAAAAAGTTTTGAATTTACTTAAAACTGATGCCGAAAGAACATACAATAACTATGAAGAGATGTTGAACGAAAGATATGATGGTTCAGTAATTGAAGAAAATAAAATTGGTTTAGCAAGAGAGCTTGCAAGAATGAATTTAACATTAAACACATATACCCAATGGTATTGGAAAACTGATTTACTAAACTTAATGAATTTTTTAAGGCTTCGTGCAGATCACCATGCTCAATATGAAATAAGAGCTTATGCAGATGCAATGTTAGATACTTTAAAAAGATGGGTTCCAATTACTTATGAAGCTTTTATGGATTATAGAGTAGGAGGAACTGAAGTTTCATCAAAAGGAAAATTAATAATCCAAAAACTAATTAAAAAAGAAAATGTTACTATTGAAGAATCTGGTCTTTCAAAAAGAGAATGGAATGAATTGATGGAAGCTTTTAATCTTAAAGATAAGTTGATTTAATTTTTTGAGCAAACTCTAAGTATATTTTTGAGATTTCATGATCAGGTTTACTTTCAACAATAGGTACACCCATATCTCCTTGTTTTCCTACTTCTGGATTAATTGGAATTTCTCCTAAAAATTCCTTTTCAAATTCTTCTGCAGTTTTTTTAACACCTCCATTTCCAAAAATCGCATATTTTTTTCCATCATCTCCAATAAAATGACTCATGTTATCTACTAAACCTATAATTTTAACCTTTAATTTATCAAACATTTTAATTCCGCGCTTTACATCTTGCAGAGCTATTTCTTGAGGAGTTGAAATAATGATTGCTCCATCCATATTTATTTCTTGAGCAAAAGTTAATTGAGTGTCACCTGTTCCTGGAGGCATATCTACTATAATAAAATCTAAATCTTTCCAATCAACTTTTTGAGTAAAAGTTTTAATTGCGCTAGTAACCATCGGCCCTCTCCATATCATTGGTGTTTGTTCATCTGTTAAAAAACCAATAGACATACATTGTATGTTGTATTTGATTATTGGTTTTAGAGTTTTACCATCACTTTCAGGTTTTTTATTTATTGAAAATAACTTTGGTAATGATGGACCATAAATATCTGCATCAAGTAGTCCAACTTTGCACCCAATATTTTTAAGGGCCAAGGACAGGTTGGTTGCAAATGTAGATTTACCAACCCCACCTTTTGCACTTGAAATTGCTATTGTAAATTTTGTTCCTTTAATAGGGTTTTTTTTGAAGTTTTTTGGTTCAATTTTTGCTTTTAATGTGTCATTCATGCATTTATCAATATCTTGTTTTTAATCATAAAGACACTATATACAATGTCGTATGAGTGATTTCAAAAACCAAAGCCCATGGGGAAGCCCTCCCGGAGGAGGTGGAAATGGTGGATTTAGAAGAGGACCAACACCACCAGATATCGATGAAATCGTAAAAAAAATTCAAAATACTATTAATAGATTTACCGGAGGTGGTAAAGGCGGAGCTAGAACAATTTTATTTGGTTTAATTATTTTGGCAATTCTTTGGACCTTAAGTGGCTTGTACAGAGTTTTACCTGATGAACAGGGAGTCGTCTTGAGATTCGGAAAATTTGTTAACACCACTCAACCAGGACTTAACTATCATTTTCCATATCCAATAGAAACTGTACTAACGCCAAAAGTCACCAAGGTTAATAGAATGGATATTGGTTTTAGATCTGAAAGAGATAGCGGTTTTACTTCTGGTGGAGTTGCAGATGTTCCAGAAGAAAGTTTAATGTTAACTGGAGATGAAAATATTGTAAACATAGACTTTTCCGTATTTTGGGTAATCAAAGACGCTGGTAATTTTTTATTTAAAATTCAAGACCCACAGGCAACAGTAAAAGCTGCAGCCGAAACAGCAATGAGAGAAGTTATAGCAAGATCAAGAATTCAACCAATACTTACAGAAGGAAGATCTTTGATAGAAACAGATACTCAAGAAATAATTCAACAAATTTTAGATGAATATAATAGTGGTATTCAAATTACACAGGTACAAACTCAAAAAGCTGATCCACCAGATCAGGTTATTGATGCTTTTAGAGATGTTCAGGCTGCAAGAGCAGACATGGAAAGATCTAAAAATGAAGCTGAAGCTTATGCAAATGATGTAATACCTAGAGCAAGAGGGGAAGCAGCAAAAATTTTACAAGCTGCTGAAGCTTACAAGAAAGAAGTTGTTGCAAAAGCAGAAGGTGAAGCAAGTAGATTTCTTTCAATATATAACGAATATGCAAAAGCCAAAGAAGTTACACAGGAAAGAATGTTTTTAGAGACAATGGAAAAAGTATTAGCAGATATAAATAAAATTATAATTGATAAAAATGCTGGATCTGGAGTTGTTCCATATTTACCATTACAAGAATTAAAGACAGGTACAAATTAATGAAAGTCGGAAAAATTTTATTACCATTATTAATTGTTATAGCCGCAACAATTTTCTTTTCAGTATTTGTTGTTAAAGAAGTTAATCAAGCTATTGTTTTACAATTTGGTGATCCAAAAAAGATCATTTTAAAACCAGGTTTAAACTTCAAAATTCCATTTATTCAAAACGTTGTATTTTTAGATAAAAGAATTTTAAATTTAGATACACCGCCAGAAGAAGTAATAGCATCTGATCAAAAACGTTTAATCGTTGATGCATTTGCTAGATTTCAAATTGTCGATCCATTAAAATTTTATATTTCAGTTGGAAATGAAAGAGTTGCAAGATCAAGATTAGCTACAATTATAAATTCTAGAATAAGAAATGTTTTAGGACAACAAGAATTACAAACATTGTTATCTCAAGATAGGTCTAAACAAATGGCATTAATTCAAGAAGGTGTAAATAGAGAAGCTGAAAATTTTGGAATAAAAATTGTTGATGTAAGAATTAAAAGAGCTGACTTACCTCAAGCAAACAGTGACGCTATATTTAGAAGAATGCAAACAGAAAGAGAAAGAGAAGCAAAAGAGTTTAGAGCAAAAGGAGCTGAAATGGCAGTAACAATAACTTCAACTGCTGATAAAGAAGTAACAGTAATCCTTGCAGATGCTCAAAAGAAATCAGAGATCATGAAAGGTGAAGGAGATGGCCAAAGAAATAAAATCTTTGCCGATGCTTTCGGACAAGATCCAGAGTTTTTTGCATTTTATAGAGCAATGCAAGCATATGAAAAATCTCTAATTGGTGGAGAAACTTCTTTAATACTTTCTCCAGATAGTGAATTTTTTAAATTTTTTGGAAATATAAAACCTAAATCAGAATAAGTTAATTATGAAGGAACTGATCATAGCCTTTGGTCTTTTCTTATTTATTGAAGGAATTTTATACGCCTTATTTCCAGCAAAAATGAAAAGTATGCTTCAAAAATTAAATAAAGTGAATAATGGTCAGCTTAGAACTGGTGGATTTATATTTGCAATATTAGGATTTATTATTATTTGGTATTTAAAAAGATGAAAAAGTGTTTTAAATTTTTAATAATTTTATTTGCTACTTTTAGTATTTCTTTTTCTGGTAATACTAAAAATATACCTTCATCATTTGCAGATTTGGCTGAAAGTGTAATGCCTTCAGTTGTGAATATTTCAACAACAACTACAGTTACAACACAAGCGAACCCTTTTCCTTTTCAATTTCCTCCAGGTTCTCCTTTTGAAGATATGTTTAAAGAATTTGGAGCACCTCAAGAAAGAAAATCAAGTGCTCTAGGATCAGGTTTTATAATCGATGAAAAGGGTATTGTTGTTACTAATAATCATGTAATACAAGGTGCTGAAGATATTGTTGTAAGAGTAAATGGCGACAAAGAATATAAAGCAAAAGTTTTAGGATCAGACCCAGGCATGGATATTGCTGTTCTTCAGATAGAAACAGATGAAAAGTTTAAGCCTGTAAAATTTGGTGACTCAGATAAAGCAAGAATTGGAGACTGGGTTATTGCAATTGGAAATCCATTTGGATTTGGAGGAACTGTTACTTCAGGAATTATCTCAGCAAGAAATAGAAGTATTGGATTATCAAGATATGAAGATTTTATTCAAACAGACGCATCTATTAACCAAGGTAACTCAGGCGGACCATTATTTAATATGGATGGTGATGTCATTGGAATTAATACTGCAATACTAGGTCCATCAGGAAATATAGGAATTGGTTTTTCCATTCCATCAAACAATGCCAAAAGAGTAATTAGTCAATTGATAGAATTTGGAGAAACTAAAAGAGGATGGTTGGGAGTTAGAATTCAATATGTAACTAATGAAATCGCAGAAGTAGAAAAGTTAGATAAACCAAGAGGCGCTTTAGTGGCAAGTGTAGCAGATGGAAGTCCTTCAGATGATGCGGGAATAAAACCAGGCGATATTATTTTAGAATTCGATGGAAAGCTTATAAATGAAATGAGCGAATTGCCAAAAATAGTTGCAGCAACAGATGTTGGCAAAAAAGTAAATGTAAAAGTTTGGCGGAATCAAAGAGAAATAACCAAAGATATTATCCTTGGAAGGTTAGAAACTTCTTCAGATTTTAAATCACAAGGAGTAATTACTCAAAAGCCAAAAGAAAACACAATAGAAGGATTAAAAATAACTGTTAGATTATTAAATAAACAAGATATTTTGGAAAGAAAATTACCAAAAACAACTTCAGGAGTTGTAATTACAAAAATTGAAAAAGATAGCCCTCTTTATAATTTAGAGGTGAATAACATTATTGTTGAAGCTCAGAAGAAAAAAATTAACACAATTGGCGATCTTGATAATATTGTTAAAATGAGATTACGTGGATCAGAAAAAACGCTGCTAATTGCTATTTATAATAATCAAAATCAAAGAAGATACATTGGTATTAAATTAAATTAATGGACCTTAAGTCCAAAATAATTTTAATATCAGGACCAACCGCATCAGGTAAATCAAAATTTGCAGTAAAACTTGCAAAAAAAATTAAAGGTGAAATCATCAATGCAGATAGCATGCAAGTTTATAAAGAATTAAGAATCTTAACAGCAAGACCAGCAAAAAGTGATTACAATAAAATTAAACATCATCTATATGGTTTTGAAAGTGTTAAAAAAAATTTTTCTACAGGAAAATGGCTTAAGCTTGCAAATAAAAAAATAGACATAATAAAAAAAAGAAAAAAAATTCCAATTTTAGTCGGGGGTACAGGTTTGTATTTTAAAGCTTTAACAGATGGTTTAGTAAAAATTCCAAATATTCCAATTCAATCTAGAAATAAAATAAGAAACCTTCAAAAAAAACTAGGTCAAAAAAAATTTTTTATGAGATTAATTAAATTGGATCCATCAGTAAAAGAAAAAATTAAATCTACTGATGTGCAAAGATCTATAAGAGCCTATGAAGTTAAATCATATACAAAAAAATCTTTATTCGATTGGTATAAAAATACAAAATCTAAATATGCTGCTGATGATTTTGTTAAAATTTATATTGATTTTCCAAGACAAGAACTTCTGGATAAAATTTCAAAGAGAACTGATGAAATGCTCAAACATGGAGCAATTGAAGAAGTTAAAAAGTTTCTAAAGATAAGGTTAAAAAAAGATAATTCTTCAAACAAAGTGATTGGAATTAATGAAATTAAAGATTTTTTGAACAAAAAAACTAATTTGAATGAAGTTAATGAAAAAATAACAATAAAAACAAGACAATATGCTAAAAGACAAAGTACTTGGGCGAGAGGCCAAATGACGAATTGGCAAAAAGTAAATCCAAAAGATCTAAAAAAAATTTTAAAAAAAATATAATTTAGCCCTAGTATAACTTGACCTGAGAGTACAACTTCAGCTAGATTGGCTAAATGCCAAAATTATTTTCAGGAGCTGAAATTGTATTCAAATGTCTTAAGGACCAAGGTGTGACTAATATATTTGGCTATCCTGGAGGAGCCGTTCTCCCAATATATGATGAATTAAAAAATTTTAATTCTATTAAGCATATTTTAGTAAGACACGAACAGGGAGCGGGCCATGCAGCTGAAGGATACGCAAGATCATCAGGAAAACCAGGAGTGCTATTAGTAACTTCTGGACCAGGAGCAACTAATGCTGTTACAGCATTAACAGATGCTTATATGGATTCTGTACCTTTGGTTTGTATATCAGGACAAGTACCAACTCATTTAATTGGAACAGATGCTTTTCAAGAATGTGATACAACAGGTATTACTCGTCCATGTACTAAGCATAATTGGCTTGTGAAAGACATAAAAGATTTAGCCAAAACTATTCATAAGGCTTTTGAAGTTGCAACCTCAGGCAGACCAGGTCCTGTGCTAGTTGATATTCCGAAAGATATCCAGTTTCAAAAAACGGCTTACAAGAATTATAAAAAAATTAATAAACTAAACGGTAAATCACACAATCGTTTTTCTCAAAATGATATTGATAAAATTATTAATTTAATGGGGAAAGCCACAAAACCTATTTTTTATACCGGAGGTGGAGTAATTAATTCAGGTCCAAAGGCAAGCGAACTATTAAGAGAACTAGTTAATGCAACTGGTTTTCCAATTACATCTACATTACAAGGCTTAGGTTCTTATCCAGCAGATGATAATCAATTCTTAGGAATGCTGGGTATGCACGGAACATATGAAGCTAATAACGCAATGTATGAATGTGATTTAATGATAAACATTGGCGCAAGATTTGACGATCGTATAACAGGCAAAATTGATGAGTTTTCTCCTAAATCAAAAAAAGTACATATTGATATTGATCCATCATCTATAAACAAAAATGTGAAAGTAGATTTGGCTGTTGTTGGAGATGTTAAGACAGTTGTTTCTTCAATAGTAAAAACTTTAAAAAAGAAAAAACCTAATTTTATAAAATCAAATAAACAACAAATTTCTAAATGGTGGGAAAAAATTCAAAAATGGAGATCAAAAAGATCTCTAGATTATATTGGAAGTGAAGAAACTATTAAGCCACAATATGCTATAGAGAGATTATATGAACTTACTAAAAATAAAGATACTTACATCACTACAGAGGTGGGACAACATCAAATGTGGGCTGCACAACATTATAAATTTAATAAACCAAACAGATGGATGACTTCTGGAGGGTTAGGAACAATGGGATATGGTTTGCCAGCCGCAGTTGGAGTTCAAGTTGCACATCCAAATAAATTGGTAATTGATATTGCAGGAGAAGCTTCGGTGTTAATGACTATGCAAGAAATGTCAACAGCTGTTCAATATAGTTTACCAATTAAAATTTTTATTTTGAATAATGAATACATGGGTATGGTTAGACAATGGCAAGAATTACTTCATGATAAAAATTATTCCGAAAGTTATACTGCTGCATTACCAGATTTTGTTAAATTAGCTGAAGCTTATGGTTGTGTTGGGCTAAGAGCAAAGAGGCCAGAAGAACTAGATGATAAAATTATAGAAATGCTAAATACTGATCAACCAGTAATATTTGACTGTCTTGTTGATAAGCAGGAAAATTGTTTTCCAATGATACCATCAGGAAAACCGCATAATCAGATGTTATTAGGACCAAAAGATCAAAAAGAAAAGAAAATTACTGGAAAAGGAAGAACGTTAGTTTAATGGCCAATTCAAAATCAGCGTATAGTATTTCAAATAAAAAACAAAAATTTGATACACATATAATTGTAGTATGGGTAGATAACGAAGCAGGAGTTTTAGCTCGTGTTGTAGGACTTTTTTCTGGAAGAGGATATAATATTGAGTCTTTAGCAGTTGCAGAAGTTGATCAAAAATTAAATATATCAAGGATTACTATTGTTACAACAGGAACGCCACAGGTAATTGATCAAATAAAACTACAATTAAAAAAATTAGTGCCTGTACATAAAGTGGCTGATTTTAAAAGAGAAGATAAAAAAGTTATATTTAAAGAAATGGCTTTGTTTAAAGTTGTTGGAAATAAACAAAAATTAGAAAAAGCTTTTAATGTCTGTGAAAAATTTGATGCAGTAATATTGGATAAAACAAATAAATCTAATGTTATTCAAATCACCGCACTAAGAAGAGAAATAGATAGCATTTCAAATAATTTAAAAAAATTTGGTTTGGTAAGTGTTTCAAGAACAGGAGCAGTTGCTATGACTAGAGGGGCTGAAGTATTTAAATAATCAAAAGGAGATAATTATGAAGATGTATTATGAAAAAGACACTGATGTAAATTTAATTAAAGATAAGAAAGTAGCAATTTTTGGTTATGGCAGCCAAGGACACGCGCATGCTTTAAATCTAAGAGATAGTGGAGTTAAAGAAGTAGTAGTAGCACTTAGAGATGGATCATCTAGTGCAGCAAAAGCAGAGTCAAAAGGATTAAAAGTTATGAACTTATCTGATGCAGCAGAGTGGGCAGATGTAGTTATGATTTTAACTCCGGATGAATTGCAAGCCGCAATTTATAAAAATCATATTGAGCAAAGAGTTAAAGAAGGAACCTCAATTGCTTTTGCTCATGGATTGAATATTCATTACGATTTAATTGAAGCAAGAAAAGACTTAGATGTTTTTATGGTTGCTCCAAAGGGTCCCGGACATTTAGTAAGAAGCGAATATGAAAAAGGAGGTGGAGTCCCATGTTTATTTGCAGTTCATCAAAATGGTTCAGGAAAAGCAAGAGAACTTGCAATGTCTTACGCTTCTGCAGTTGGCGGTGGAAGATCAGGAATAATTGAGACAACATTTAAAGATGAAGTTGAAACCGATCTGTTTGGTGAACAAACAGTTCTATGTGGAGGCTTAGTTGAATTAATTAAAAATGGTTATGAAACTCTAGTTGAAGCAGGTTACGAACCTGAAATGGCATATTTCGAAACAGTTCATGAAGTTAAATTAATTGTTGATCTAATCTATGAAGGTGGAATAGCGAATATGAACTATTCTATTTCTAATACCGCTGAATATGGAGAATATGAATCTGGGCCTAGAATAATTAATAAAGAAGAAACTAAAAAAAGAATGAAAGAAGTATTAGATGATATTCAGTCAGGCAAGTTCACTAAAGAATGGATGGACGAGTGTAAAAATGGCCAGAAAAAATTCCTTGCAACAAGAGCTAAATTAGCTGAGCATCCAGTAGAGAAAGTAGGAGCGAGCCTAAGAGCAATGATGCCATGGATAGCTAAAAAGAAGTTAGTTGACAGCGATAAGAAGTAGATTTTAAATAACAATTTTAGTTAAAAAGGTTCAATTTATTTTGCAATCTGAGCGTGAGCATGTATGATGCTTTGGCTAAAAATAATTTTATGACTGACAACAATAGAGTTTTTATTTTTGATACTACTATGCGTGATGGTGAACAATCACCTGGCGCATCTATGAGTTTGGAAGAAAAAATTCAAATTGCAAGAGTATTCGACGAACTTGGCATCGACATAATTGAAGCGGGTTTTCCAATTGCATCTCCTGGCGATTTTGAAGCAGTAACCGAGGTAAGTAAAATACTAAAAAATTCTATTCCTGCAGGTTTATCAAGACATTCCAAGAAAGACATTGATAGATGTTATGAGGCACTAAAGCATGCTCCAAGATTTAGAATTCATACTTTTATTTCTACAAGCCCACTTCACATGAAACATAAACTAAATAAATCTCCTGAAGAAGTTTATGAAGCAATAAAAGAACACGTAACTTATGCAAGAAATTATACTGATGATGTTGAATGGTCTTGCGAAGATGGAACAAGAACCGACATGGACTATATGTGTAAGACAGTTGAGCTTGCAATTAAATGTGGAGCTAAAACTATAAATATTCCAGATACCGTTGGATATACTATTCCTTCAGAATTCACTACAATTATAGAAACATTATTAAATAAAGTTCCAAACATTGATAAAGCAATTTTATCAACTCATTGTCATAATGATCTAGGACTAGCTGTTGCAAATTCTTTAGCAGGAGTACAAGCTGGAGCTAGACAAATCGAATGCACGATAAATGGCTTAGGAGAAAGAGCAGGTAATGCAGCTCTTGAAGAAGTTGTGATGGCAATAAAAACAAGACCAGATCTTATGCCTTACGAAACAGGAATTAATACAACACTATTGAGCAAAGCATCAAAAATTGTTTCAAATGCAACAGGATTTCCTGTTCAGTACAATAAAGCAATAGTTGGAAAAAATGCATTCGCACATGAAGCAGGAATTCACCAGGATGGAATGTTAAAAAACAGACAAACATATGAAATTATGACTCCAGAAAGTGTTGGAGTAAAACAAACATCTTTAGTAATGGGCAAACATTCAGGAAGACATGCTTTCAAAGATAAATTGAATAGCTTAGGCTATCCAGATTTAACAGATGATGTTGTTAGTAATGCATTTGCAAAATTTAAAGTTTTGGCTGATAAAAAAAAACATGTTTATGATGAAGATATAATTGCTTTAGTGGATGATAGTTTAATAGTTGATAATAAAGTTAATGCAATAAATTTAAAATCATTAAAAGTTTTTGCAGGTACTGGCGAACCACAAAGAGCAGAAATGACTTTAGATGTTTATGGTGAAGTAAAAGAAGCATCTGAAACAGGAGATGGGCCAGTAGATGCAATATTTAAATGTATAAAAAAACTCTATCCTCATGATGTAAATTTACAACTTTATCAAGTTCATGCAGTAACCGAAGGAACTGATGCCCAAGCTACTGTAAGTGTAAAAATAGAAGAAAATGGAAAAACAACTGTAGGACAAGCAGCTGATACTGACACTTTAGTAGCTTCAGCAAATGCCTATATTAGCTCACTAAATAAAATGATTATAAAAAGAGAAAAAACTGCACCTGAGCAGCAGCAACAGAATTATGAATCGCAAAAAATGAAAGGGATATAATGCAACTATTAACAACTTTAAAAAAATTTTGGAGCCAAGATATGGCAATTGATCTTGGTACAGCAAATACTCTAGTAGTATTAAAAGGCAAAGGAGTGGTACTTAACGAACCTTCAGTAGTTGCCGTTGTTGATAATAAGGGAAAAAAATCAGTTTTAGCAGTTGGAGATGAAGCTAAAACAATGTTGGGTAGAACTCCAGGAAATATTCAGGCTATCAGGCCATTAAGAGACGGTGTTATTGCAGATTTTATAGTAACAGAGGAAATGATTAAGCATTTTATAAAAAAAGTTCATAAAAAAACTTTAGCTAATCCAAGAATATTAATTTGCGTTCCAACTGGATCAACTCCAGTTGAAAGAAAAGCTATTCAAGATAGTGCTTTGGCAGCAGGAGCAAGAAGAGTTCAGCTAATTGAAGAACCTATAGCAGCCGCTATCGGAGCTGGCCTACCAATAAATGAAGCAACTGGTTCAATGGTTATTGATATAGGTGGAGGAACTACTGAAATTGCAGTTATGTCATTAGGAGGAGTTGTATATTCAGAGTCATTAAGAGTTGCAGGAGACGCTATGGATAATGCACTAAAAGATTATATGAGAGAAGAATATAACTTAATGATTGGAGATAGTACTTCGGAAAAAATTAAAAAAGACATTGGAACAGCAATACCTTCAAATAATAATACCTATGCAGTTAAAGGTAGAGATATAAGATCTGGAACTCCAAAAGAAGTAAATATTTCAGAAGAAGACTCATCTGAAGCACTAAACCCTATTTTAAAAGAAATAGTATCAGGAATTAAAAAAGCACTTGAACATACTCCACCAGAATTATCAGCTGACTTAGTTGATATGGGTTTAACTATGACAGGAGGTGGTTCATTATTAAAAAATATAGATAAAAGATTCTCAAAAGAAACAGGTTTACCAGTTAATATTGCAGATGATCCACTATCATGTGTTGCCATTGGAACAGGAAAGGCATTAGAAAATCAAGAAATATTTTCTGAAGTATTATCTGAGTATTAAAATACTATGGCTTCAGACACGGGTAGAGATGATTTTGTAATAGCTATTCGTTCAGCTTTTTTAAAAAAAGGGACACGGCAAAAATTTTCTTTATTTACATTATTAATAATTTCAATTTTAGTTCTATCTTTAGAATATTTTAAGACTGGACCAGTTGATAAATTTAGATCAATTACAAAAGATATAATTTTTAAGGCTTCATTTTTTATATCTGAACCCTTCGTTTATTTAAAAAAAAATTATTATAATTTTAAAGATCATCTACAAATGTATGATGAATATACAGAATTAAAAAATAAAGAATATTCTATAGATGCATTAATAAATGAAAATAAATTTTATAAATCAGAAAACGAAAGATTAAAAAAGTTAATAGACGAGAAAAATATATACTCCAAAGAATATTTGTTTTCAAAAATTTTACTTGACCAACAAAGCCCATATTTGAAGTCGGTTATTATTAACAAGGGTTTTAATCATGGAATAAAATTGGGTGTAGCTGTTAAAGAAAAATCTTATTTTGTAGGTAAGATAATTAACGTTAATTTTTTAACCTCTAGAGTACTTCTGGCTAGTGATCTAAATAGTAAAATTCCAGTAATAATTGAGCCAACCGGTACAAATGCAATTCTATCAGGTCAAGGACATAATAATTTTGCTGAACTTGAGTTTTTACCAAAATTAAAAAAAATCAAAGAAGGTAATATAGTTTATACATCGGGTGTAGATGGAATAATATCAGAAGCTATTCCAATCGGAAAAGTACTTAAAAAAAATGAAAATTTGCTAGTAGAATTTTTTGTAGATTTCAATCAATTAAAATATGTGAAAGTAAATAAATAAAATATGACTAAAAGTAATATAAGAAAAGTATATCATAACATTATACATACTTTTCCATTAATATTATTATTTGTTTTAGCATTTACAGGTTTTGATCTTTCATTTTTTTTATTTGGAAATAACTATTATTTTAATTTTATTTATGCAGTAATTTTTTATTGGGTTTTAAAAAAACCAGACAGGCTAGGATACGGATTAATATTTTTAGCTGGAATAATTAATGATGTAGTTCAAAATTTTCCAATAGGCATTTCTTCAATAAATTATTTATTATTATGTTCTATAGCTGCATTTTTAAGAACCAGAACCTTAATGCCAAATTTATTGTATGATTGGATTTTTTATTTAATTGCAATTTTAATAATTAGTTCAGTAAACTATATAACTTTAACATTAATTTTTGAATATCCTATAAAATATGGAACTTTAATGTTTAGCGCATTTATTACATTTTTAATTTATCCAATATTGTCAAAATTATTTGATAGAATTATATTAATTGATTTAAGGGAAGATAGTGCAAAATAGAGCAGGCAACGTACAAAAAGGTAGAATTATTTCAAGAAGACTATTCATATTGTCTGCAGCAAAAATCTTATTATTTGCTGGAATAACATCTCGTTTATACAGTTTACAAATTTCAGATAGAGAAAAGTATGAAATTTTATCTGACAAAAATAGAATAAGAGAATGGAAAACTCCACCTCAAAGAGGTTTAATAACTGATTTTTATAATAAAGTTTTAGCTGACAATGACCGAGTCTTTCAAGTTCATTTAACACTAGATGAAATTAAAGACTTTGATGAAACGATATTTAGGTTAAAAAATATTATCAACCTTAGTGACAGTAAAATTAAAAAAATTTATAAATTAAAAGAGAAACTAAAACCTTGGGATACTTTGGTCGTTTCCGATAATCTTGATTGGAACCAATTTTCAAAATTAAACTTATACTTACACGATTTAGAAGGAGTAAAACCTGTGGTGTCTTCTTCAAGATATTATCCTTATAGTGGTAACTTAGTACATGTAGTTGGATATGTTGGGCAAGCAAGTTTAAAAGATATTGAAAGAATGGAGGCTATTAAAGAAAATCTTGTTCCAGGTTTGAAAGTAGGAAAATCAGGAATTGAATATTCAAATGAAAAATCTTTAATTGGTAAATATGGTATTAAAAGATATGAAGTAAATTCTTCTGGTAAAAGGATAAATCAGATAGAACATATAAAAGAGTCGCAAGGGACTGAGATTAAAACAACTATTGATCTTGAAATTCAAAAATACGCTCAAGAATTATTAATAAATAAAGCTGGCTCTATTTGTGCTATGGATATTTATACTGGACAAGTTATTGCTATGGCATCATCACCAACTTATGATCCAAACAAATTTACCCATGGTATTGGCCATAAAGATTGGAAAGAAATAAGAGATGATCCATTGAAACCATTAGTTAACAAATCAATAGCTGGATTATATTCCCCAGGATCAACATTAAAACCAATAGTGGCACTTGCTGCATTAGAGTTTGGTACGATTGATCCTGATAGATCTATACTGTGCAAAGGTCATAAACACCCATATGAATTGTATGGTGTAAAATATCATTGCTGGAAAAAACATGGACATGGTTATATGAGGCTAAGAAATGCCATAAAACAATCATGTGATATTTATTTTTATGAGATGGCAAGAATCTTAGGTGTAGATAAACTTTCAATAATTGCAAAAAGATATGGTTTAGGTTCAAATATTCTTAAAGATATATATTTTGACGAAAAAAAAGGTGTAGTTCCAAATACTATATGGAAAAAAAATGCGATAGGAAAATCATGGTATCTTGGAGAAACTGTAATTAATGGTATCGGTCAAGGGTATATTCAAACAACACCTTTGCAGCTTTGTTTAATGACTGCCCAAATAGCAAATGGTGGATTTAAAATTAAACCACACATTCTATATGACAAAGAAATTAATTTTGAAAATGCTAAGTTGAAAATTGCAAAACAATTTATGAATGATAGTCTTCTTAGTAACTCGATTGCTAAAAAGAATTATTTAGAAGATAAAGAGTACCAGCCTTATGAAAGACTTTATAAAAACTCTAAAAATATAGATTTTGTTAAAGATGCAATGTTTGGCTCAACCAATGAACAATATGGAACATCCTTTAAATCAAGATATGAAAGTCTGAAATATCAATTTGCAGGAAAAACAGGTACATCACAAGTAAGAAGAATTACTGAAGCTGATAGAAAATTAGATTTAAAACAATCTCAAATAAAATATGAAAATAGGGATCATGCATTATATATAGCTTTTGCTCCATATAAAGAACCTAGATATTCAATAAGTGTTTTAATTGAACACGGAGGCTCAGGAAGCAAAGCTGCAGCACCTCTTGCAAGTAAATTAATTAAAAAAATTATAGATCGTCATAAATTAAGAGAACAGATGATAAAAAATAATTTAATTTTAGCATAATGTTAACTGAAAGACTGCATACATCCAAATATTCTTTTTTCGATAAGTTATTAGCAATAGATTACTTTCTTATCATTATAGTTATTGCAATAGGATCAATAAGTGTATTTGCAATACATTCTACAGAAAGTGGTGAATTTTCTTATTATACAAAAAACCATCTTATAAGACTTGTCTTATTTTTCTTTATGTTTTTATTTTTATCTTTTGTAAAAATAACTTTCTGGTATCGAAATGCATATATATTTTATTTAATTTGTTTATTTTTATTAATAGTTGTTTTGTTGTTTGGAGTAACTGCTTCAGGCTCAAAGAGATGGGTTAATTTATATTTTTTAAATTTACAACCATCAGAATTAATGAAAATTGCAATTATAGTATGTTTTGCAAGATACTATCATCGAATGCAAAGTTCAGATATTCAAAGTTATAGATTTTTGTTAATTCCAATTTTGCTGTTAATTATACCTTGCTATTTAGTTATAACCCAACCAGATCTTGGTACATCTATTTTAATAGCAGGAAGCGGTATTGTTGTAATATGGATAGCTGGACTGAATATAAAATATTTTGTTTATTCAGGATTATTATTTTTGGTCTCTTTTCCTTTTATAGTTTCTGTTTTAAAACCTTATCAAAAATCTAGAATATTAACCTTTTTTAATCCGGATAGAGATCCCCTAGGAGCAGGATATCAAATTATTCAATCAAAAATTGCCATTGGTTCAGGTGGTTTTTTTTGGAAAAGGATATCTAAAAGGTACACAAAGTTATTTAGAATTTTTACCAGAAAAACATACTGATTTTATATTTACACTTTTTTCAGAAGAATTTGGTTTTTTAGGATCTATAATATTAATGATTTTATATATATTGTTAATCATTAGAATAATCAGTATCGGTTTTTTTGTAAGAAGTTTTTTTGCTAAACTTTATTGTTTTGGCTTTGCATCAGCAGTTTTCCTTTATGTATTTGTAAATATTTCAATGGTTTTAGGTTTACTTCCAATAGTAGGTGCACCATTACCCATCATGTCTTATGGAGGATCATCAATGTTATCAATAATGCTTGGATTAAGTATTGTTATGAGTTGTAAAATATATAGACAGGATCAAATTTCAAATTACTAGCCATAAAATAATAAAAAAAATTTATTTAAAATCGAATTATATAAATTAATAAATCTAAATATAAGTTGTTATAAATTTTTTTTAGACTTACTATCTATGATAAAAAAATTATTAGATGAATTCAAAATTTAAAAATAAAATTTTTACCTTATTAAAAAGTTTAATAATTATTGTTTTTTCAACAATTTTTGTAATTTTTTCAACAAACTCCGATGATTCCGTAGATAAAAATATTACTTATATGCAAATTTTACAAAAACCAAATGACCTAGATTTAAATTTAAAATATGCACAACAACAAGGAAAAATAGGAAATTATAAACAAACCATTTCAACTTTAGAAAGACTGCTTATGTTATATCCAGATAATATTGAAATTAAACTATATTTAATTTCAATATTGGTACAAACAGACTCTCCTGAAAAAGCAATAAATTTAATCGAAGAAATTAAACTTAGAAAAGATGTGAGCCAAGAGGATTTAGATTCAGTTATAGAAATAGAAAATGAACTGAAAGGCAGATCGGAACCTAAACTTTGGAATTTTTCTGCAGATATTTCATTGGGGGCTGTGCATACTGATAATTCAAATAGTGTATCAAAATCTAGAAAACAAATGAGCTCAGATAGTGTTATAGGATTTAATACTGCGAAATATGATTCAACAGTAAATGGAAGTTTAGGACTTACAGCAACTAGATCTATTGGAGATGACTCATCTTTAATGATTAATTTGTCTCACACTGAATCTAAACAAGATGTAGAAAATGATGATGATTATGAAAATTATGGACTTACCTTTGCATTGGATACTTATATTGGAAACCAAAGTTTAAGTCCTTATCTAATATTAAGTAAGTCAGATTATCAAAACGATGCAGATAGCTTTTCTTATATGTATGGAATTGGAGGATATTTTTCAGTAGGTGAGAAAAATACATTTTCTTATGGATATTCTTATGCAGACTCAAAGGCAAACCGTAATACATCTGATACATTGGCAAGAGACTCAAATGCTGAAGCGCACGGTTTTACATTTGGTCATGACTATATATTTAATGATTTAATTTCTACGTCTATTGGGTTGGGATATAGTGACTCAGATGCTGTAGTTGCTGCAGGAAATGATGTTGAAACTTATGATTTAAGCTTAAGATTTAACTTTGCATTTCCATGGGCATCTTTGTCAATAGGGGATGCTGTAAGCATTAATGAGTATGGAGTTGCAGATACCAGTATTAGTTCTAATTTGATTAGATCAGATGTAACAAATACTTTTGATATTATGCTAACTAAAGCTGTTGGAGATATCTTTCCTTCGATTGATCCAAACAGAGGCATATTTGTTACCCTGTCATATGAAAAAATTATTTCAGAGGCAAATATATTAAATTATGATTATATCACCGATTCCTTTTCACTAGGCATTTCGAAATCAATAAAATTAAATTAATATTGTTAAAAACTTAATAAATAGTTTTAAACATATAAAAAATATATAATTTCTTATTTTTATAGCTTGTATTAATCAATTATTTAATATTTAAATTCTTTATAAATAATTATAAATTGCTATAAAAATTAAAATGAAAAAAATTTTATTAGTTATCAGTTTAACAATACTTATGTTGTCATCGGCTTCAGCTGCCGAGAAAGTAAATATTGAAAAACAACTAATAGGAATTATAGGTGCAATTTCTGGAAACGTTAAAACAGAAACAAGAGAATTAAAAACTGGTGATAAAATTTATTTAAATGAAACTATTTTAGCAGGTGCAGATTCAGGAACTCAAATTCTTTTATTAGATCAGTCAACTTTTACAATTGGTTCAGACTCCGAGGTAGTCATGGATACCTTCATTTATGACCCAGATACTAATGATGGAAAAATTATTGCAGAAGTAAAACAAGGAAGTCTTAAAGTTATATCTGGTTTAATTAGTAAAAAAAATCCTGATAGCTTAACTGTGAAAGTTCCCGAGGGAACACTGGGATCAAGAGGAACAGAATTTCAAACAATGGTATCAAAGAAACAAACAAGTACTTTGCTTATTGGACCTGGTAAAAATAATACACTTGGTTTAAGACCAGGAGCAGTTCTTGTTGGTAATAAACTTGGATCAACTTTGCTGAATAATCCATACAGTATTACTACGATGCAAAAAGGGAAAGCCCCAGGGCAGGCGAAGAAAATAACTAAAGGACAGCTTAAAAAATTTAATAAAAAAATGAAAGCACTCAAGGTTGCAAAACTTGAAGGTGTTTCAAAAAATGAAAAAAAGAAAATTAAAGCAGGAATTAAAAAAGAACTTGAAGCAGCTGGTTTAGAAAAAGCTGAAATTAAAGTATTGATAAAAGAAAATATTAAGAAAGATAAAAAGAAAAAAGCAGAAAAGAAAAAAGCTATAGCAAAAAAGAAAAAAGCGAAAAAGAAAAATGCAAATCTAAAAAATGATAAAGGCAAAAATAAAAAAGCAAATGCCAAAAATAAGAAAAAGAATAAAAAGAAAAAAGCAAAAGCTAAAAAAAATAAGAATAATAAAAAGAAAAAATCAAACGCTAAAAACAAGAAGAACAATAAAAAGAAAAAGTCAAAAGCTAAAGCTAAAAATACCAAAAAGAACAAACCAAAACCTAAAGCTAAAAATACCAAAAAGAACAAACCAAAACCAAAAGCTAAAAGCAACAAAAAAAAGAATAAGAAAAAAAACAAAAATAAGAACAAAAACAAAAACAAAAAAAAAAATAAAAATAAAAATAAAAACTAATAAACACTAAAATCTTTCTCTTTTTTGCTATATTTACTTTAGTTTTATTAAGGTTAAGTTCTTAATGTGAAACCTTTATTAAAATTTAAAAATTACCTAATTTTTTTCTTATTATTGATTCTTTTAATATCACTAAAAACATTTAATCCAAATTTTATAAAATCAATTTCTTATTTAAGTTTTGATTTATATCAAAAAATTATACCCTTAACCAAACAAGACTCCGAAGTAATTATTATCGATATAGATGAAAAAAGTTTAGGAACATTTGGACAATTTCCTTGGAGCAGATCTGTTTTTGCAAAAATAATTGAAAATGTTAATCAAGCAAATCCAAAGGCAATTGGATTCGATGTATTTTTTAGTGAAAAAGATAAACAAAGTCCCGAAGAAATAATCAAGTCCTACAATATATTATCTGGCGATGTAATAAATTATTTAACTAATATAAAAGGACATGATGAAAGATTTAGAAAACAGTTAGAAAATTCAAAATCAGTTCTTGCAGTTTTAGGAAGCAACGTATCATCACATTCAAGTTATGATCGTAAATCAAAAGCAAGATTTTTATCTAAAGGTGGTGATCCAAAACTACATACTTTTAACTATCCGTATTCTATAGGATCACTTGAAAAATTAGAGAAAAGTGTAAAAGGTCTTGGATCCATCTCATTCCTAGACCAAACTGACGGTATTATAAGATCTTTACCTTTAATCTTACGTTTTAATAAAAAAATATATCCTACAATGGGACTCGAAATGGTCCGTGTCGGTTTAAATCAAAAAAATTTATATGTTGAATTGGATGAGATTGGAATAAACAGAATTAGCGTTAGACCTCATAAGATTTTAACAGACCCAAATGGAATTTTTTGGATTAGGTACAAACAACCTCTAAAGAGCCAATATATATCTGCCAGTTCAGTATTTGAAGGAAATTTCGATAAATCAAGGTTTGAAAATAAGTTTGTTTTGATAGGAGCTTCTGCTCAAGGATTGTTTGATTTAGTTAAAACTCCTTTAGGTATTACTTTACCAGGTGTTGAAGTTCATGCAAATGTAATTGAAAATATTTTAGATAAATCTTATCTATTAAGAAATCCAAATATATATGTTTTCGAATTATTATTCTCAATTATCGTAGCCTTTATAACGTTTTTTTTATCGCAAAAATTAAAACCTAAGTACAGTTTATCAATTTTTTTTGTAAGTTTAATTACAGTAATTATAATTGGTTTTAGTATTTTTATTTTAAGATCAGAATTAATCGATATTAGCTACCCAATCTTTATGCTTACAATTACTTTCTTAACCGGGCTATATTTTAGATTTATTGAAGAAAATAAAATGGCACTAGAAAATCTACAAAAAGAAGCAAAATTATTGAAAGAAAGAGAACTAGCAGGAGGTGTACAAAAAAGTTTATTCCCAGATATTTCAAAATTTGAAAATTTTGTATATGCAAGAAATATTCCTGCAAGAGATGTCTCGGGAGATTATTTTGATGTAATTAGCGTAGGACAAGATGAATATTATTTTACTTTAGCCGATGTATCTGGAAAAGGAGTTAAAGCTGGAATGTATATGGCCAAAGCATCTTCAACTTTTAGAACTCTTTCTAATTTATCATTTCCACTAGAAAAAGTTGTTTATCTTGTAAATAACGAAATAGTTGAAGCAAAATTTAAGGGAATGTTTGTAACAGCTGTGTTTGGTAAATTTAATGTAAAAACAAAAGAAGTAACTTTTGTAAATGCAGGCCATGAAAGTATTATGGTTGTAGATAAAGATAAAAATTTTGAATTTATAAAATCTGAACTACCGCCAATTGGCATTATAAAATATTTTGCCGAATCTATGGTTAAATCAAAAACTATAAATTTAAACGAAAAATCATTTATAGTTTACACTGATGGAGTAACAGAAGGATATTTAGAAAATGGTCAAGAACTCGGAGCAGAAGGAGTTGAAAGAATAGTAAAAGATATAGATGATATTACACCTAAAAAGATAGTAGATTCTATAGCTTCAGAACTTAACTGGGGCATTGATAAATTAAGAGATGATATAACTTGTTTAGCCCTAGATCTTAAAAATACAGATATTATAGATAGAAAAAAAAAGAAGAATTAAAAAGTTTATTAAGATACACTCATAAAAAAAATTTAAATTCTCGATTCATGAAACAATTATTAAAAGTATGTTTAATTTTTCTTTTTATTTCAGCAAATTCTTTTGCTGCTACAATTACATATAAAGAAATTTTAGATAATCCCACAGATCTTGAATTAAATTTAAATTACGCAAAACAACAGGAAAGTTCTGGAAATCTTAAATTAACTATTTCTACGCTTGAAAGATTAAGCATGCTTTATCCTTCTAATACTGACATTAAATTATATTTGTTATCTATTTTAATTAAGATGGACTCAGCAGTTAAAGTTGATTTGATGGTAAAAACTATGATGAATGATCCAAATACTTCAGTTGAAACAAGAAAGCTAATAGCAGAATTATTATCCAATACCGGAGAGAAAAAAAAGGAAAGCAAATGGTTTGCTTACTTAGATATAAAATATTCTCAAACTGAAGAAGATAATATTAGTGGAGTTACAAAATCTCATAAATTATTACAAGATGACAGTAAAATTCCATATACGACAGTTGATAGTAGATTAGTTGTTAAATATGACAAAACTTATACAAGAGCGGGCTCGCTAACAGTTGGAAAAAACATAGATGAAAGTTCATCATTATTTTTTAATTTAGGCCTAGACATAAATACAATTAACAAAAAAATTAAAGGTGATAATGATGTTGTTTCATCCTCAGTGAGTTATTTTAAAGCAAAAGACAAACATTATATTTCACCATATGTTTTTTGGACTAAACCAAATTATAGAAAGCAGGCAGACTATGACACAATGGGTCTTGGTATAAACAATACATATATCATAAATGAAAAAAATAATTTGAATTATGGCCTAAGTTATTCAGATACTTCTTATGTTCAAAATGCAGCTTTTGATACGGCTGCAGATAATGATAGTGGAGCCTACTCAAGTTTTATTAGATATAATTATAATCTAACTAAAAAAACTCAGTTAGGAACAAAACTTATTTGGGGCAGAACTGAATCTAAAAAAGAATTTGATAGTTACGACTCAACAGGTATAAACCTTACTCTTTCCCAAATACTACCCTTTGGAACATTGAAATTAAGAGGGACATTTCTTAAAAATGACTATGATGAAATAGAATCATTTGTTAGTCCTACAATTATTAGAAAGGACGAAAGTTTAGTTGCGGCAATATCTCTTGAAGGACAAGTGGTTAAATTGATACCATTTTTAAAAAGATTCAAGTTAGATGATAGTCTATTTTACACTTTAAATGCTAGACTTTCTGATGTAAGTTCAAATATATTAAACCATGATATAGCGAGAAACTATGGAACAATTGGTTTAACAAAAAGGTTAAATTTAAATGGACTATTTTAAAAAGCTTATTTTTTCACTTATCTTTTTGATAGGGACAAATACAGCAAATGCCAGTACTTCAGAATTTATTGGAGTAATCGGAGCTGCTATTGGAGATATCAAAAACCAAAATAATGAAAAACTCATTAATGGTTCAAAAATATTTTACGGAGATACAATAATTTCAGAGGCGCAGTCGAATGCTCAAATATTATTCTTAGATCAGACAGTATTAACACTTGGTGAAGATACCGAGTTAACAATTGATGAATTTATATATGATCCTAATAGTCATGATGGATCTTTTGTTTCAAACGTTAAATCTGGAACAGTAAAATTTATAACAGGGCAAATTAGTAATAAAAATCCTGACAATTTAGAAGTTAAAATTCCTTCAGGCACTCTAGGAGCTCGTGGTACAGAATTTGTTGTACTATCAGAGTCTAATGATAAGAGTACTGTTGTGTTGTTAGGGCCGGGACCTGCAAATACTTTAGGAATGATACCTGGAAATCTAATACTTTCAGATGGAATTACATCTGTAAATATTACTAATCCTGGATATGAAGCGATGGTAACAAATTAAAATGAAAAAAACTTTACTAATAATTAAATCAATTTTTATTATTTTCTTTTTTAATTCTTATGTTTTTGCAGGAGTATCAACTCCTACGCCATCTACAGCGATTAATAAAATTGCAAGCTCAATGAGTCATTCTGCAAAAAATAATGCCCAAACTAATTCAAATGTATCTAGTGCCACTTCATCTTTACTTAATTCTTCACAATTAACAGCAGGTATCAAAGCGACTGCTGCTAAATTTGGTTTAAGCATAGATACCGAAGCAGCAACGATTTTAGCAAGTGTCGATACTTCAAGTTCTGCATCAATTTCAAAAGCAATGGCTCAATTGGACAGCAATATCAGGGGATTAGGTTATGATTATGTTCCAACTTTAGATCAAGATACAATTGTCTATGAAACAGAATGGTTTGCATTAAAAAAAGTTGGAGCTCAGGCAGGCGCAAATCCTTCAGCTATGACAAATTTTGATTACGCTACCACACACGACGTATTTACAGAAGGTGTTGATCAAATGGCTAAAGGTAAAGTGTATGTTAACTTTAAAAAAGGAGAAATGTGGGCCGATATGGAAGTAAAACTTACTCTAGTTGAAGAAACAAATAATGCGGCTGCTAACACTCAACAAGCAATTTCATATACATCTGGTACTGCAGCGTTTGATGATGTGCCAGTAGTAGCTGATGAAGCTAGAAGAATATCACAAACGTTTGGAGTTACTGGTACTGGATTTGACCAACCAGCAAGTGGCGAACATAATACAATGAAAGCAAGTGCAACTGCACTTCAAGCGTCATGCTGTACGGGATCTTGGTGGGATAGTGCAGAGAACCGTGCTAGCGAGTATAATCATGATAATGATGGTGGCAATCAAGATGCTTGGGAATCTGTATATATGTATGGAAAATTCACAACACCATCAGAGGGCGGAACTGCTTTAGGAGAAATTGCAGTCGAAGCCGGTCATCATGATGATAATTCTGATGAAGCAGGATTTGTTGCCTCAATAGAAAGACACGAAGCTTCTGGTTCTATAACTGGAAAAGCATACGAAGGCGATTAATTAAATTAATATTTGTCTTTAGATGAAAAAGAATTATTTTTTTATCAATACAGTTATTATAATTTTACTTTTTAAATCTTACAGTTTTGCAGGAATTTCAATTCCTACACCGTCAACAACACTTAATCAAATTGCTAATTCTTTAAGTCATAGTGCAACAAATAATGGAAACATTAAAAATATAAATGTTAAAACTTCTAGCATTATTAATTCATCTGACTTAAAAAAAGACATTAAAGCAGATGCTGAAAAATTTAATCTTAAAATAGACTCTTCTGCAGCTGAAATCTTAGCTAACATGACATCAACTGACAGCGATTCAATTTCTGCAGCTTTATCTCAAATGGAAAGTAATATAACTGAATTAGCTGAAGATTATGTGCCTACTTTAGATCAAGATACAATTGTTTACGATACTGGATGGGTAACGCTCACTAAAAAAACCACTTACGATTCAAAAACTTATCATACTGACAATGAAGTATTCGATGCAACTGCAGCTCAACAAATGAGAGGAAAAGTTTATGTTAACTTTAAAAAGGGAGAAGTAAGTGCTGATATGTCGGCAAAAATCACTTTAGTACATGATGGTAATGGAGAAAAACGTTACGATTGGAATACTGGAGCTGCTACTTTTAACTCAGTACCTGTAGTAGCTGAAGAAACTAGAAGATTAATGACGAGTGAAGGCGAGACTGCTTCTGATATGTTTGATACTGGTCATGATACCTTGTTAGCATCCAACTCTACACTACAAGCATCAACACATAAAACGAGACAACAACTAATTAATATTTACAATCATGATACAACTGCACCTATTTGTATGGCCGCTTGTGTAGAAGTTGCATCAGAACACGGTGTTTTTCATTATGGTAAATTTACTACTGCCACAAGTGAAAGCACAGGACTTGGAACTTTGATTCTAGAAGGTGGTCATGCAATTCAAGGATCAACCGAAGCACAGTTTGCTGTCACAGTTGAGAGAATGGAGGGATCTGGTGAAATTATTGGAACAGCTTACGAAGGGGATTAATTAATTTTATTTTCCATCAACTACTACAATTGTTAAATCATCCTTTTGAATATGACCTGCATTCAAAATATCATCAATCATAGTTTTTAGTCTTTCATTATTAGGACTTGCTTGATACTTTTTAATATAATTTTGAAAACCTTCTGATCCTAGCATTTCACCATTTGGATTTTTTATTTCTGTAATTCCATCAGTGAAAATATACATTGAACTATCTGTAAAAGGTATAGTGTGTTCAGTATATTTAGTTTTTGGCATAATTCCTAAGGGAGGACCGGCTTCACTATAATTTGTAAAAGTTCCATCTTTAGCAAATATTATTGGAGGTTCATGACCTGCGCTTGATAGTAACAATTCTTTTTTATTACTGTCATAAATTCCAATGAGCATTGTTACAAACATACCTCGGGAAATGGTTTCACAAATTTCATTATTTAATTGTATTAATAAATCTGCGGCTGAAAAATTTGTCTTACTCAAACATCGATAAAGACTTGATGCTTTTGACATTAAAAGAGAAGATTTAATTCCTTTACCTGATACATCGGCTACACCAAAACCATATTTACCATCTCCTAAATCTGCAAAATTATAAAAATCTCCAGATACTACTTTTGCAGGGATATTAATTCCTGCAATAGGGAAGGCATCTTTTTTATTTTGTGATAAAAGAGATTTTTGAATTTCACCAACAATTTCTACTTCTTTTTGTATTTTATTTTTTTCAACCATATCTTTAGCCATTTTTGCATTACGAATAGCAAGTGCAGCAGGTGCAGAAAGAGTTTCTAATAGCTGTCTATCATCTTCGATAAATAGCTTGTCATCTGTTTTTTTATTTAAACAATGAATGACACCGATACATTCATTGGCTGCAATTAATGGAGAACATAAAACTGAATATGTTGTAAAATTAGTTTTGTTATCTAAATCAAAATAAAATTCAGCTATTTCTCTAACATCTTTTCTAACATTTCCAACCCTAATACATTTTCTTTGTTCAACTGCTTTACCCATAACTCCATCTTTAAGATCTAGCTCATATTCGTCTAAATAATCTTGATGTAATGATGCAATACATTCAAATTTTTTCTTTTTTTCATTTATCAAAAATATATTTGCAGCTTGAGCATTTATTCTTGTAATTATAACTTTTAGAGCTGTCATTAGAGTTTCATTTAAGTCAAGAGATACAGCAAATTCTTGATTCATTTTTGTAATGATCTCGAGATCTAAGTTTACTTTAAGATTAGCATCTGTTTTATTTGGATCAGGTTTTTTTGGTTTAAATAGAAACATTTATTAAGGTAGTATTTTAAGCTGATTTTGATTAATATTACAAGAATGGAAATAATCATTAATACACCTGGACTTTATATACATTTTCAAGATGCTGTTTTATTAGTCCAATTAGTTATTGATGGTTTTCTTCAAATTACATCAAATATAAAATTATAATAAATACCCGTGGATCTTTTACTAGTTGGTATTCTAGGGTCATTATGGGGAAGCTTTGCCAATGTTTGCATTTATAGACTTCCATTAAAAGGAGGAGTTGTCAAAGGAAGATCATTTTGCCCAAAGTGTAAAAAAAAAATATTTTGGTATGAAAATATACCTGTCTTATCTTATTTAATACTTGGAGGAAAATGCAGCAAATGCAAAAAAAAAATTTCAACTCAATATCTGATAGTTGAAGCGATAAGTATTATTTCTTTTTTAATTATTTATTATTTATTTGGAATTTCTCTTACAACAATTTTATTAATGATATTATTTTTATCGTTTTTAATAATTTTTTTTATTGATCTAAAGCATTATATCATTCCGGATGTTTTAACTTTTCCTATGATGGCATTAGGATTTTTTAAATCTTTTGACCCAAACTTAAGCCCTATTTTTCCAAATTATATAAATTCTTTGCTTGGTGGAATAATAGGATATGGAATTATTTGGTTTTTAATTGTCTTTTATAAAAAAATTAGAAACAAAGAAGGAATGGGATTAGGTGATGCAAAACTTTTGGCAGTTATTGGCTTTTGGTTTGGCTGGATTTCAATTCCATTTGTTATTTTTCTTTCATCAGTTACAGCTTTAATCATTGTCATTCCAGATTTATTAAAAAAATCAAAAAAACTAAGCTCTCAAATACCTTTTGGACCCTACATAATTATTGCAACAATGATTTTTATAGTATTTAAAGATAGTTTTTTACATGCAATGTTATGAAAAAAATAATATTATTTATAAACATTTTTTTTTTATCAATATTTCAAAATAATTCTTTTGCTGCGGCTACTTTTGAAGCTAGCTTGCAGATAGACAAAGTTAGTGCAGGAGTGTCTGAAAGTATGTTAGACCATGCTTTTCGAGCTTATAGAGGAATAACTTTCAATTCAGATGGAACTAAAATGTATATAGTACATTCAAAAACAACTTCCTCTGCTGGCAGTAGTGATGATGATATTTTTGAGTATGACTTAGGAACCCCTTGGGATATTCGAGGTACAGTTCTTTTTAATGATGAATTGGGTATTAGATTAAGATGCGGTGGTAGTGGTAAGTTTCAACAACCAGGTGATGCATTTTTTAATAATGACGGTTCAAAACTTTTTTTGACCAATGAACTAAATAATACTCTCGATAGTGATATTTGTGAAATTAATTTAAGTACTAATTATGATATTACAACAAATACAGATCCTGACAAAAAAGGAATTGATCTAACTGATACTGCAGCAGTAAATATCGGTGAAAATGATGCTTATGGATTGTCATTTAACTCTGACGGTACAAAAATGTTTGTAACAACAAATGGGGGTAATAGTGTTTATGAATTTCATTTATCTGAAGGATTTGATATTAATACAGCTTCAGACTCTGGCCAATCTTATGATTTAGAAGCAGAGGGTATAGATAATCCAAGCGGTCTTCGATTTAATGATGATGGTACAATGATGTTTGTAATTGACTCAGATGGCGAAGCTGATGCAAATGGTGATAAGATACATCAATACAGTTTATCTACTGGTTTTGATTTATCATCTACAGTTGCTCATTTAGGAAGTATAGATTTGACTGCAAAATATCAGGAAATCATAGAAGCTGCAACCGGAGACAGTATTTTTGGAGAATTAAAGTATATGGAATTTAACAATGATGGATCAAAATTATATACCACATGGTCTAGATGGGAGTCCGGTAAGAGCATATTAAGACAAGCGATTTTACAGTATAGTTTGGACTGTCCTTACGGAGTAGTCACTTGTAAAAACCCTGTTTCAGATTCTGATAAAGATATGATTGGGGTTTTAGAATCTTATACCGAAATGTCCAAAAGAGTTATGAAGAATAATATAAAACCAGTTATGCATCGTCTTGAATGGTTAAGAAGACATAGAAAAGAAGACAATTTAACAAATCAGAATTTAAAATTTAACTTTTCTAACGAAATGCTTGCTTCATTAGCTAAAGTAATACCTGTAGGAAATAAAGAAAGTTCAACTAATGAAGAGCAGAAGGGTGATTGGTTTTTTTGGAGTGAAGGACAAGTTAGTATTGGCGATATAGAAGCAACCTCAGGCTCTTCAAGGAAAGAGATAGATACAAACAATATAACAATTGGTGCAGATAAAAAAGTAACTGAAAATAAAATGTACGGTTATGCACTTCAATTTGGAAGAGATAGTGCTGACATTGGTAATTCCGCTGCTCTATTAGATACTGATAATTATAGTTTAGTTTTTTATGGAACATTGCCTCATGAAGATGGACGTTTTTTAGATGCAGCATTAGGCGTAAGTACGTTGAAAACATATCACTTAAGGAAAAAAGAGGGTGTTAATTTAAGAGGAAAAAGGGACGGCAAACAAGCTTTTGGGTCGATTAAATTAAATAAAATATACTATAAAAAAAATATTAATATAAATCCAACTGCAAGATTTGATTTTGGTTATACAGAACTAGCTACTTTTCAAGAAAGTGGAAGTGCTCATGCGTTAATTTATGACAAGCATCGAATTCCAAAAGGTTTAGCTTCTATAGGAATGTTAGTTGATAGTACTAAACAATTTAATAATGGGAATGTGCTAAAACCTATGGTTCGTTTAGAATATACTGCTGATTTTAGTCCATCAACTAGTACTCATGTTTCATATGTAAGTAGTCCTAACCCATACAATTATATAAAAATTGGAAATCAGTCTACACATAATTATAAAGCAGGATTAGGTTTTGATTTATCAACAATAAATGGTTGGTCTATAATTTTAAATTATGAAATAGATTATGCAGAAAATGGAACTGGTAATACAGATAATTTGAACTTTACTGCAGGATGGGTTCCAAATACAGAAACAGAGTATGCATTATCTATTAGTGGCAGTGAAACAATTCAAACAGGTTTTAATATTGTTAAAAAATTTAATGGTTTTGATCTAAAATTCAATATTGATACTGATCTTCTTCATGATAGTAAAAGTCAAAATGCCAATATATCATTAAATAAAGTTTTTTAATGGAAAAATTTATATGAAAAAAATCATACACATTGGGATGGGAAGAGCAGCTTCAACAAGTATACAAATAGCTTTTGAAAAACATCCAGAAATTATTTTAGACGCTGGATCCAGCTTACATCATAAATTATTATCTAATTCTATTAAAAATATTTCAGATTCAAATACAGAAATTAATATTGATAGCGGAGCAAAAAAAATTAAATGCATAGCATATTCTTGTGAAAATATAGGTTTTCCAGTTCCAATTCTTACAGAATTTGATTTTAAGCCATTAAAAAATTTTAATGCGGAGAAATATCATGAAAATGCAGTAATTTTACTAAAAGAGATTATACCTGAAGCAGAAATATTGATTATCGAAAGAGACAAAGACGAAAGTTTTTATAGATCACAATATGATTTTGCCGTTAAGACAGGTTGCACTATAAGCTACAAAGATTATAAAAATTTTTTCTTAATAAACAAAGAATTTTTAGATGTTCAAAAGATAAAGTCTTATTATGAAAAATTCTTTAAAGTCCACATTTTGAAATTTGATCAATTAAAGAACAATCCTGAGGAATTTAAAATTCAACTTTCAAAAATTTTAAATGTTAATACAGAGGAACTTAACCTTAATAAGGAAAATTCTAGTTATTTAGAAAATGAAATTTATTATCATTTAATATTAAATAAAATATTATTTTTTTTATTTAAAAATCTAAAAATTTTTGGAGAAAAATTTTATAGAAAGATTTTAAGATATAAACGTTTTAAAAAGATTTTTAGATTATTAAAATATATACCATCACCAAAAATTTATAGTTGATTGTTTAAATTTATGATAGTAAAAGTCAAAATGCCAATATATCATTAAATAAAGTTTTCTAATGGAAAATTTTTTATTCACAAATATTATTTTTACTTCACTAAATGTTTTTTTAATTGTTTACGCATATTCATTAAGTTTTTTTCCAATAAAATGGAGAAAGAAAGTTGATCAAGATACTATAGTTGGACTTGCTTTAATATTTTTGACTATGGCAACTGGTTTTTTGTGGATATTTTACTTTTACTTTTATTTATTTTAGAAATTTTCTTTCCAAGTACCTCTAGTAATGTCAACTTCCATACCGATTGAGTCTTTTTCTATCAAATCACTGCCGGTGTCAGACTTACCAGCGATATTGGCATATATTTTTCCACCATAAGTCACAATTTTTGAAAGAATTCCTTCACCAACATATAAACATTTATCACTCTTTGCGTGCGTTCCTAAAAGTGATGAGGCATTAGTTCCACATTCATCATCTACAGCACAAATAGTAGCGGCACCATTCCTACATTTATCTCCAGAAATTGGAGGTGAGAATACTGGAAAATATGCAATTCCACCGGATACGGTCGGTGAGGAGGTAACTTTTTTATGGTTGTCTAAGTAAATAACCCATCCTTCCTTTGGAGATATTCCAGCGCCCATATTTTTTGGACATTTGATAGAACTAGAAAGAACTGTTACCTTTGTTGTGTCTAAACATGTAGATAGATCATCTATTGTTGGAGGCACCATAGTTGCTCCTGAATTAAAATTTTGAATATCTATTGGAGTTTTAAATTCTGGAAACGTTTCATCTGCAATTCCAAGTAATATATTGCCACCTACTGAAGTAGTATCAGTTAAATTATTATAATCTCCTGTTCCTGCAAATAACCATAATTGCTTAGTATCTTTTCCAATAGCCGCGTCCATTGAATGATACATAAGTCTTCCATCAGACGAGGTACTCTTAACATCAAACATTGTGTAATGATCATATAATTTTAAATTTGGTTCAATTAAATCAGTTAAATTTATTTTTGTAATTTTACCTTCTAGGTCATTTACATATACAATAGCGCCACCATAGCTTACATAACCTTTGGCACTATCTCTATTTATTACAACTGCATCACCTGGAACTGAATTATTAATACCATTTGCAGGAGTATCTTTGATATCAATAAATTTCTCTAATTTTCCAGGACGTTCAGTATCAGTTAAATTTATTACATAAACTCCAGAACCTACACCTGGGTAATTTGCACCATAACCAGCTCCCATAACTGCAACATAAAGATCATCGTAAATATTATTATCACTAGGACCCAAATTTGGAATTCTTATTACTCTTGGTGCAGACCATGTTTCTCCAAGTTCACTATAATCATAATCTTCATTTGGACTTTGAACTCCTGTAGCGGCAGAAGCTTGATTTACATAAATAGCTACTTGATCTGCCCCAGCTGTCCTGTCTGGATCAGCTTGATAGTTTATTGAAGTTGGAAACCTTAGAGTTAGAGTGTTGTTTGTATTTGTTACTGTAACATTGGATAATGTTTTGTCATTAACAACTATGGTAAAGTCAGCAGCCGTCATTCCATTTCCAGGGAAATTTTCCCATGTCCATTCATATTCTAAGTAGCAAGTTGTAAGCAGAGTGTCATTACATGTTTTATCTGAACCTGTTTTATCATCTTCATAAACATCTGTTACTGCTAAAGCCTCTGTAGTATCACTTAGTAAATAACTTTTAGCTATATATTCAAATGGTCCTAGAGTGCTTCCATCATGTTTCATGACATGTACTTTGTTGTTTATAATATCATTATATATTGAGAATAAGTGTCTAGGTTTATCAGGATCAGTTACAATTATTGCACTAAAACCATTTCCTCCTCTACCATAAGGTACAATTAAAACGGTATTCCATTTTGCAGCTGTATCAAAGGGACTTTTGAAATATATATCATGCTGCACAGGAGAACCATCAACTCCAAAGATTGCATTAGATCCACCTTTTTTATTATCATCGTTATAACTCTCGTTAATAATATTAGGTAATTTTGGAAGTATAAATGGAGGGATAAACGCCCATTTCTCTACTCCTGTTTTGAAATCTATTGCATGAAGCATACCATCATTCGCACCTACATAAACTATGTCTTTTCTATTTTGTAATTTTCCTGCTGCCGCCCAAGCATCATAATTATTAAGTGCTCTCCAATAAGCCTCTTCTTTTTGCGATGAATATTTAGTTTCAGCATTTGGCTTACCTACCGTTATCATTTCCGAGTGATAAATGTCACCTAAATAGGTTTTGTTGCCATCAGTGTCTTTTCTAATTTCAGTTAAATTACAATCTCCATCATAATCAAAGTAATCAAGTCCTCTTAAAAAAGTAATTAATCCCTCAGCATCATCGGTTGTACTATCTAACACCGCGTTAGTTGGTCCGAAAAGAGAAGCACTTTTGCATCTAGTATTACTTACAGATCCTGCAACTTTTGGCGTTACTCTATGATAATTATTTATCTCTGAACCAAATAAAGTAAACATATCAAGAATATCATCTCTATTTGATGTAACTATATTATTTAGGTCAGTTGTATAATCTGTTCCTGGTACAACGCTCCAAATTTTTCTTTCACTAGGATTTGGCATGACCTTATCTGCTTCCCACAATACCACAGGATTTCCTTTTGAGTCTTTTGCAACTGAACCATCTTCTTTTAATTTTGTCTTTTTTAAAGTCCCTCTCCATTCCTGATTTTGGACATACTTAAATTGAGCTTGCATTAAAGAACCACCTTCTTCAATTGTTGCTGTAATAGCAGGCGCAGTAAAGGATACTCTTTCAGCCAATATTCTATTTATTTCTGCACTTAATGTAGATTTTAGTGTTGCCGGATCATCTGCAATAATTACATCAGCAGTTCCTCCTGCTTTAGCAAACTCTCTAAAATTTGCTTTACCACTACTTCGAATACCTCCACCATAGGCAATAGTTATTGTTTTAACCCCGTAAGTATTTTTTAAAGTTTTTACGTTTTTTAGTCCTGCAGCATGGTTGCCCCAAACACCATCTCCAATAACAATTATATAATTTACTTGGCATGAATAAGAAGGATCTCGGGGAGAGTCAGCGTGCTTGAAATACTGCAATGCTATATCAGTAAATACTTTTGCATCTGTACCTCCTCCAGGAGTTACTTTGACTACTTCTTTTGCAACTCTTGGGGCACCTTCTTTGTTTACTCTTACTTTTAAACAATTATCATTGTCACAAGGTATACCTTGCCCCCAATATTTTTTATCAATTGCATCATAATTTTTTGTAGTGTCCCAACCAGTATAACCAGGTAAAGCGCCTCCACGATCTCTACAAGTATAATTTGCGTTTGAAAACCACCAATGATTTGATGAAACTCCATATTTAGTCATAAGTGTTGATTTAATTGATCTACATTTTGGATATTTATTATAATTCCAATATACCCAAACTGTAGCTGCTGATGACCAGTAGGCAAATCCGAAATGAACACCAGAAGTTAAATTTGCATCTGTAGTAATAGATTTTATTGCTTGATGAGCTCCTGTCATTCTTGTTTGGTTAATTCTACCACCAACGTTTCTTACCCATTCAAATCCATCATTTTCTTCACTAAGTACTTGAATTACATTATTATTATAATCAGCGACATATATTCTGTTATTCGATGAATCTACAGCAATTGAATATGGATTTTTAAACTTTACTTCACTATCAGATGTGGGGCTGTAAGATGCATCAACTTTTCCATTTTTTCCAATTTCTTTAATTTCAGAGGAAGTAATTGTAGATCCCGAAACATCAAAACGCTGAATTTTATGTTTCGAGTAATTTGCAACATAAAAATAGTCATCATTTGTTGAAGCGCTCTCAATATGTTTAATTTGACCGTTTGACGTATAGTTATATTTAATAAATTGATCATTGCTTTTATCAGGACAATTAAGGCCAGGTGTAATATTATATTTATAAAAACCTCTCTTGTTAGTGTCCCACCAGTCATATCCATAAGCCATCATATAGGTTCCAGCTCTATTTATTTCTGGAGTACCGTTGCTGTAAAAATACCAGCTAGTCATAGTTTGCCCAAGATCTTTAGTACCCCAACCAGAGCTATAAGAGCATTCTTTTGACTTTTCTGTAGACAAGTCCCATATAATTATTTTTGGGGAACTCCAATTATAACTAAAAAGATATAAATATTTGTCGTATAGATCGCCACCTTTAAAATTATAATTGTTTTTATTATAAGTTTTTATTTTTGTAACTTTTCCAGTTGTTTGATTAACTTTGCAAAATTCTCTTTCTTTATGATAATTGTTAACAAAATAAAAATGTCCATCGTAAAATTCAGCCACTTCTGTGGTTGCATTATAATGACAAGGTGAATTTTTTTTCCATTTCCATGTTAATTTATTGTCATAGGAAATATTTCTCTTATCGTAAGAACCCCATCTAGAATTTAAAAATACATTCCTTCCTCCGTCAACACTAGTACTACCTACGGCTAATCTATAAGGTCGCCTACTATCAACTCCTGTTGATCCTGACCTTGCACTCATACTTCCAGATTTATCTAGCAAGATTAAAACGTTTGCAGGCAAATCTCCTTCACCTGAACCTGGAGGTAAATTTTTTGCATAACCTTGAGTAATGAAAAATAAAAATAAAATAATTACTTTCAAAGAAATATACATCGTATTTTTAACTGTAAAATTTTTATTCATTTGAATTTTTAATTTCAATTTCTCCACTTAGTGCTAAGTTTATAGCTTCCTCATATCTATCATTTGTAATATAAATTTCTTCATCCCAAATATTATCTTTATTTATTGTTCTACTATAAATCACCAAAGACTTATTTTTTCTCCAATGATAAAAATCATTAAATGTTTCTGGATCAAAACCAGTGTCGAAGTCACCATAATTTGATTTAGCATATTTCATTAAAGTAAATTTTTTAGTTGGAATATTTTTCTCATCATTGATTGCTGTCATTCTAATTGATGCAAGTTCATCATATAATACAGTAAATTCTATCTCTATATCTTTTAAAGAACTGGTATTACATATTTCATTTGCATCAAAATATATAAATTGTATGCCGTTATTTTCGACATATATATTTTCTTCTTCAGGAATGTTTTCTTCTTCAGCTATTTTATTTGCAATTCCATATTGTCCTTCGAATTTATCTGAAATATTTTCACCTATTTTTATTCCAAAATCGCATTTTGCTATTGCTGCCGAAACTAGAAGCATGTAAGCCAAAAGAGAAAAGATGATTTTATTTAATTTGGACATTTTTAATATTTGATCATAATTTTACATTATTGTCTTGGTAAAACAACAGAACTTTCTAGTGCAACAACCATTCTATCAGATCCTCCATAAATTCCACATCCATATATTTTATAGGCTATACCTTTCGTTGTTGAATCTGTTCTTCCTTGAGCAACACTTGATCCAGATCCTGAAAAAGATGCTGAGCCACCTTTAGTAATAAAAAATTCATAATAATAATTTTTTAATTTTTTTATTTGTTTTGTTTCAGCATCAGTTTTTGTATATGCACTTAAACCTTCGTCTACTAAAATTCCAAAGTTATTACTTTGAGCAGTTACAACGTAAAAGTCATCTTGCTTTATCCCACTAAAACTATTGAAACAACTTTTGCTAGTATCAATATACCAATCTTCACTTTTATTTGCTGTAGTATAGTTTTTAAAAACCAACATTTTTCCATCAAATTTAGTTGTCTGATTGCTAGGCAACATATCTCTTTTTTTTCTCACACCCAGCTCGCTGCCACTTGTGCCCCAAGGTCCTAAATGCTGATTTATTAAATACTTTTCTCCTTCTAATAAGGCTGTTTCTGCAACATAAAAAGTTTGTTGATAATTATCACTAACATTATTTGTTCTGTGATCTCCAGATGCTACAACAATTAACGCACCACCCATTAAGGACATAACCACTAACATTACAAGAGCCAAAACTAAAGCAAATCCTTTTTGATTGTTCATTTTGCAATTCCTATATTTCTAGCATTAGCTGTTACCACAATTGTTTCTCTTAGAAATTTGTCATTTAATTTTTTATTTCTAAGAGGTTTATTACTAAATGCATAAGCAGCTCTTGGTTTTGCTTTTTTATAAAAAGGATCAGGTGACCTGAGTATTATTAAAATATCTACAGATTTTATGTCGTACAATCTACTTTGATTAGTAAGATCTGGAGTTGGTGTAATTATTTCTCCATTTGCATCTATTGGATTAAAAATTAAATCTTCCACATGGTCTATAATTAACTCATGACCATATGTTTTTGGATCATTATCTGTTGTCGGATCATTCCAAGATCCAGTAGATCTATTCCAAGATTTTTTTTCTTTATAAATAGCAAACAAATCTTTTGTTGGGAAAGTTCCCGCTGCATTTTTTTGTGCTTTTCTATTTGGTATTGTTGATTTTTTACATCTGTAATCAATTCGATAAATTGGATAATCATATTCAGGAGTACTTCCTTTATTATAAACAATGTCTCCATAAACTACTCTAATTTTATCACATATTCTCGATCCTCCAGAAAAATTTGTACTTTTGCTAATTAAAAGTGGATGCATTTCATTTCCAGCAATTTTTATAGATTCAACATCGAAATAGCCAGCCATCCTAATGTCTCTTAACAACATTCCAACTATGTCTCTTCCTGTTCTACTAATTGTTTCTTTATCTGCAACTTGAGTATAAGAACCGTTTACAACAGTGTAAGAAGTATATAATGCACCCATCATTATTGAAGAAATTACAATACCAATTAACATTTCTAGCAAAGTAATTCCTGATATTTTTATAAATTTTTTTTTCATTATTCTACTTGAAACCAAAGTGCTTTTTTAACTTTGCCATTGTTTAATCTTACTTCCATTTTGCCTATAATTGTTAAACCATCACCAGAACTTTCTAAAAAATATTTTTTATCGTTTTTGAAATCACATGATGGTTTTGGATCAACAGCAACCAAGTCTGAACAAAGATCAAATAATTTTAAGGACTTTAAATCTTTGTCACTTTTGCATTTTAATCTTCTTTTAGAAAGCCAACTGTCCCATTTTTTTTTTACTTTATTAAAATAGACATTATTCGTACCTGTTGCCGTTGATCCAGTTACACATTTGTCCATTTTCCAAGCCTTTTTTGAACCATCTCTATCTGATAATAATTGATCTTTTAATCTTGTAGTTCCCGAAACAATAGTATTTTTGTCACCAATTAAATCTTCTGCAATCATGGCAGCTAAATAGTTTGCTTTAGTTCTTTCACCAGAAATGCCGATTGAATGTACGGAATAATTAACCATCTGAAATACCGCAAGAAATCCAATTGCTACAATGGCAGTTGCTACTATAGATTCTAGTAAGGTTAATCCTTTTTCTTTATTTCTATTAGTCTCTTTTCCACTCATTATTTCTTAAGTCCCATTTAAATTTATTAATCATGCCAAATCTTGACCAAGCTATCAAGTATAATGGCTGGTTTTTTTTTATTTTATCCGTCGCAGGACATATATTTTTTACAGAGTCGGATTTTGAGCATATAATTATATAGTCTTTTTTAGCATTTGATTTATCTTCTATAAATATATTGTCATTATTATCTAACAGACCTGTAAGTTGATAATGTGATCCATCTTTAGAAAAACAAACCGCACCTTTTGATTTAATATGAAGATCAATGTTGTCCGCTTCAAACTTTTCAACATTAGAATTATCCCAAGTAATTGAGTCGCCACAATCCAAAGCAAGTTGCTGATTTAATCTTTTACTAAATGTTTCTCTCTTCATTCCTTTAGTAATTATTTGAAAAGGAGTAGTAGCAAAGTTTGCTTCTATTTGGACATAACTGTAATGTCCTCTTTGAGTTTGAGTAATAACATTGTTCATCATGCCAAATATTTTTTCTACTCCAACTCTTACTTCTCTACTTTTTTTCCATTTTGAAAAGTTTGGAGCTCCTATCGCAGACACAATTCCAATAAGCGCTAGTACCACTAGCAACTCCAAAATTGTAAATCCTTTAATGCCCTGATCTTGCTGCACCTGGATCAATTTTTCCTGATTTAACTAATTCTTCTAATGATTTTTCCATTGTAATCATACCTTCTCTTGTTGCTGTTTGCATGATACTTGGGATTTGATGAATTTTTGCTTCTCTAATTAAGTTTTGGATAGGTGAAGTACATTTCATTATTTCAAAAGCTCCAACACGTCCCAATCCATCTTTTGTTTTCATTAACCTTTGTGTAACTACCATTTTTAAAGACGTTGAAATTTGAGCTCGAATTTGTTCTTGTTGTTCTGGAGGAAATACATCTATAATTCTATTTATTGTGCTTGGGGCACCACTTGTGTGCAAAGTTCCAAATACTAAATGTCCAGTTTCAGCAGCTGTTAAAGCTAAACTTATTGTTTCAAGATCTCTCATTTCTCCAACAAGAATTACATCAGGATCTTCTCTTAGAGCTGCCTTTAATGCTGCAGCAAATGACTTAGTTTGTTTTCCAACTTCCCTATGAGACACTATACTCCTATTATCTTTATGAATGAATTCAACTGGATCCTCAACAGTCACAATATTTGCCGATCTAGTTTTATTTATTTCATTTACAATTGCTGCAAGAGTAGTAGATTTTCCTGAACCAGTAGGACCTGTAACCAAAACTAATCCTTTATGCATGTCAACTATATCATAAAGTGGTTGAGGCAAGTTAAATTGATCCATCTCTGGTATTCGGCTCTCAACTCTTCTGCAAACACATGCTGGACCGTTTATAGTTTTATAAAAATTTGCCCTAAATCTTAAACCACTTAAAGTAACAGCGGTATCCAACTCATGAGTTTTTGCAAATCTATCTAATTCTGCTTCATTACAATTCATAGAAAGTAAATCTTTTAGATCTTGAGCATTAACCATAACTTCTTTCACCATTATAATTTCACCAGTTTGTCTATATGCTAATGGTGAACCAGCCCTGATATGAAAGTCAGATATTTTTTTATTATTTTTTGCTAAATCTTCTAATTTCTCAAACATTTTATAATGTTTTACAATATTTTATGTATTTTTGTTATTTAAAGTTATAAGTTTCCTCAAATGATCATAAATATTATATTTTCGTGTTCTAGTTGATAATATATATATATAACGATTAAATATTATGAAAAATCCATTTAAAGATTTATTTAAAAAAAAGAATAAAGAAGAAGATGCTCCAAAACCTGGGATTACTGGAGCTAAAAAAAAAACTAGTTTTTTTGATAAATACTTAAAAAATAGATTAGGGAAATCAGCCGTACAAGGAGAAGAGATTGTTGGAGTTGAGCTAAATGCAAACGAAATTAGATTAGCACAATTATCAAATAATAAGTCCAATCAGTGGATACTAGATAGATTTTTTGTTCATAAAATTGAGGGTCTTCCAGAAGATGCATCTGTTCTTGAAAATCCTGACAAAATAGCTGATGAATTAAAACTAGCATTGCAAAAATCAAAAATTTCTACAACAAATGCTGCAATAGCAATACCAGTTACTAGCGCAATTATAAGAGTCGTTACTGCACCATTGATGACTGATGATGAATTAAGTAAAGCAATAGATACAGACTCACTTTGGGAAAACCTAGTACAGTTAACTGATAATCTTGCCGATTATTCAATATTTCATCAGGTTATAAATAAAGATGAGAAAGGTAACACAATGGACATTTTGTTTGTTGCCTCGAAACTTTCTGACATAAATAATTATACACAAATAATTAAAAAAGGTGGGTTAAATGCTGTAATTATAGATGTAAAATGTTTTGCATTAAAGTCTGCAGTTGACCAAATAAATCAAATAGCAGGTTCTATAGAAGACTCAAACTTAACTGCAATTTTAGAATTTGGATTAGATGAAAACTATGTAATGATCTTACACGAAAATAATCCGATAATTACAGATATTTTTATAAGAAGCCAAGACAGAAAAACATTAGTCGAGTCAACCGACCAGGATGAAAAAGATGCACTTGTTAGAAGATATTTAACACAGGTTAAACAAGCTGTTCAAGATTTTGAAACAAAGTATGAAAAAAGAATTAGAAATTTAAAAGTCACTTCCAATTTACCAAATGTAGATGAGTACCTTGCAAGTTTTAGAAAAAGCATGACTAATACAGGATTTAATTTATTTGATCCTCTTGATGGAATTAAAATTCCTGCTCAAATGGAAGAAAGTGTTAAATATAATAACAGATCATATTTCTCAACAGTAATTGGTTTAGCTTTTAGAAAATTAGATGTTTTTGGATATTACAAATTTGTAACTGCAGTCAAAAATATAAATTTGCTTCCAGATAGACAAAGCATGATCGCGCAAAAAAAGGCAAAATTTTTTTCAAACTATGCTTTTAAAGGAATAGTAGGTCTTGTTGCAATAATCTATATTGTTTTAGGTGGACTATCTTTTTGGCAAATTCATAATTTAAATAATAAAATAGTCGGCTATGATGATGTATTACAATCATACGAACTAAAAACATTAGAAAAAGATAAAGTAACAAAAGAATTATCATTACTAAACAAATCTATAAAGCTTAGCAAAACCATAAAATCAAATAAGAGAATAAATTTCAGAATTTTGGCACAAATTGCATCATCTGTTCCAAAAAGAGTAAAATTCGACTCCATTGATTATAATGGAAGTGATTTGGTTATGATTAGGGGATCCGCATATGGAGATCAAGATATATTAAAATTAATTGGTAATTTGAATAATCAAAAACTAATTTCACAAGCATCTTTAGCAAGTATGAGTGCACCAAATAATACTCAGGCTGGAAAACAACCCATGAAAGGTTTTACAATAGCCTGTATAGTGGAGAAATCATAATGGACTTAAAAAATATTCAAATTTCAGACTTAAAAGAAAAACTCCAATCTATTGATAAAAAAACATTAATTAAATTTGGTATAGGATTTGGTTCGATTATTTTATTTTTGATAATTTATTATTCAATATTAAATCCAATGGTGAAGAAGAGAGAAGCAATATATCAAGATAAAATTTTAAAAGAACAAGAAACAGAACAATTTCAAAATGATATTATATCAATGAAAAAAAAAATAAAAAAATTAACTCCAGAATTTAAAAAAGTTTCAACTTTATTTCACTCCAAAGCCGAAGTTGAAGATTTGTATAATAGTTTAAGTAGATTTGCTGCTGCGAATGGTTTGGTAATATCAAAAATTGAAAAGAAAGAGCCTAAACCAGTTTTCAAAAAGGGCAAAGCAAAACAATCTAAAGATAAAATAAAAGTAGGTATGATTTCTTATTATAAGATTCCAGTAGATTATGAGATTAAAGGTAATTTTTTGGGATATATTAAGTTTAAAAGAGCCGTGTCAAAATCTAAAAAAAGTTTAAACTTTGACAAAGAGACTATATCTGTAGTACAAAATGATTCAACTGGGGCGATAATTGCCAAAGGAGAATTAACTATTGTGGGATTGCCAAATGAGTTTTTTTAGAATTTTATTTATTATAATTTTTATTTTAGCTGGACCATCTACTGCACTAGCTGATGAAACTCAAAAAACAACAGAAGAAATAGTTAATCTGGCTAAAGAAATAAATAAACAAATCGAAGAAGAAGAAGATGTTCCATTAAATGATCCATTTGTTGGAAATGAAGGCACATCATCTTCTAACTCAAATATTCCAGAAGAAGAAAAGCAAGAGCAATTTAGTTTATATAATTATAAATTGACAGGTTTAATTTCAGGACAAGACCACAGTTATATTTCTTTAGTAGACGCTTCTGGAGATAATACAATTTTAACTTTAGGACAAAATTTAGGTAAAATTAAATTAATTGATTTAAGATTAACTGAAGCTATTTTTCAAAAAGAAGACAAATCATACTTAATCATTGATTTTAATAATATTGTAAGGCAGGCCGATGAATATTAAAAAGTTTTTTTCATTGATTGGTATTATTATATTAGCCTTAATTTTAAGTGGATGTGCAAACTCTAAATTTGCTAAAAAATATAATAAACCTTTTAAGCACAATACACCTTTAATCAAAGCTGATATTGCGAAGAAAAAACAAGCTGAAATAGCTAAAACTTTAGAGATGGGTCCAAAACCAGTTGACGGAGATCCAAGAAAACTAGGTAAAAGAAAAAAAATTTCATCTGAAGTAAATAAAAATTATTTAATAATTCCAGATGATTATCCTTTACTTAAACAAAGAGTAACTTTGAAGTTTAAGAATCTTGATTTCAAAGAAACAATGAAATTGATGGGTAAAATAGGAGAAATTAATGTTTTAGTAGGAGATGAAGTTGCAGGTGCAATATCAGCTGAATTAATAGATGTTCCATGGGATAAAGCATTCCAAGCTATTCTGGATATGAAAAATTATGCTTCAGATATTGATGTAAAAAGTAATATGATAAGAATTCATTCCCCAGAAACTTTGACAGCACAAGAAAATTATAAATCTGAAAGAGCTGAGGCTGTAAAAAAGAAAGTTGAATGGGAAGACAGCGTAGAACCGATTTACTCAGAAATATTTAGACTTTATTATATAACACCAGCAGAAGCTAAAAATACACTTAATGAATTATTTTCAGCAGGCGGAGAATCTTCTTCTTCACCAATTCAAATTACTGAAGAAACAACAACAAGATCAATAATTGTAAGAGGAAAAGAAAAAGATCTAGATGTGGTTGATAAAGTTATCAAAGAAATTGATATAAGAACAAAACAAGTTCTTATCGAAGCTTTTATAGTTGAAGCAAACTCTGATTTTGAAAGAGAGTTAGGAACAAAACTTGGCGGATATTGGAAAAAAAGAGGTAAGCAAATAGGTGGAGTAATGGGAACTAGTTCAGCCGGAACATTAAGTGACACATCCGCAGCTTTAGCTAGCAATGTTGATACTATAACAAATCTAGGTGCCGGAGGTGCAACAAGTGGTATAGGAATTTTGAAAGCTACGGGGACAGGAGTTCTAAAAGCAGAAATAACAGCTTTAGAGGCAAGAGGCTTTGGTAGAACTATTTCAAACCCGAAGGTATTTACTTTGGATAATCAAATTGCAACAGTTACACAAGGTCAAGAAGTAGCCTATCAAACTACTTCTGCTGAGGGAACAACCACTTCATTTAAAGAAGCGGCTTTAAAACTAGTAGTTACCCCAAGCATTATTGGAGATGGAAACGTTTTATTAGAAATAAAAGTTAATAATGACTCAGTAGATGAAAGCAGTGATGCAGAACAACCACCATTAAATAAAATGGAAATTGTAACAAAATTATTAGTAGCAGATGGAGATATAGTAGTAATTGGTGGTATAAAGAAAAATAAAGTTGCAGACTCAAAAAAACAAGTTCCGGGCATAGGAAATGTTCCAGTAGTTGGAAATTTATTTAAAAGTAAAAAAAATGTTGATGACCTAGATGAATTATTGGTATTTATAGCACCAAGAATATTATAATGATAAATATAAGTAGAGAATCAGAGATTAATCTAATCAATATCTTAATTGATCAAGATATAATTTCTGGAAAAGATTTAGCTAATATTAAAAAAGTTTCAACAGAAAGTAAAAAATCACAGCTAGATGCAGTCTTCGAATTACAGCTAACTGATGAAGATAAAATATTAGATCTTTTAGTTACAGAACAATCTTTAGCTACAATTGATCTTTCAAACATAGAAATCACTGAAGAAATTAAATCAGTTCTTCCATCAAATTATATAAATATGAATTTTATTGCTCCATTTAAAGTCGAAGGCAAGATTCTTCATATAGCTATTTCTGATAGTTCAAAATTAAGCTTAATGAGAAATCTAAGAACAATAACTAAGAAAGAGATAGAGCTTCATGCTGCAAAAGTAACACAAATATCAGATTTCATTGAAAAATTGTTAGAAGGTGGTGAAACAACGATAAAATCTATCAAAGCGGCAAATGCTGAAAGACAAGAACTAGAAGAAAAAGAGGAAAAAACCAAAACCTTTGAATATGATGTAGACGAAAGTGCTGAAGTTTTAGAAGAAACTCCTGAAGAAGATATAGAAGCATTAGAAAATGAATCAGAGGTAATAAGATTTAGTACAGCAGTGGTTGCAGAAGCGATTAAATCTGGAGTTTCTGATATTCATATTGAACCTTTTAGATTTTCATCAAGAGTAAGATATAGATTAGATGGTATGCTTCAAGAACAAGAACACTTCAAAAAGTTTTTACATTCAAACTACGGTGCTGTCGTAACAAGATTTAAAATCATGGGTAAACTAGACATTGCAGAAAGACGTTTACCACAAGATGGAGCAATACCTTTTAAAATAGACGGAAAAGTTGTTGACCTTCGTCTTTCAATTTTGCCTACAGCAACAAACGAAAGAATAGTAATGAGGGTTCTTAATAAAGATGCGGGAGACATAAGTTTAGAACAATTGAATTTTGATGAAGGAGATTTAAAAAATCTAAGAAAAGCAATACACTCTACTCAAGGATTAGTTTTAGTTACAGGGCCAACTGGATCTGGAAAAACAACAACTTTATATAGTATCTTAAAAGAAGTTTCTCAACCTCATTTAAATATTTTAACAGCAGAGGATCCTGTTGAATATGAATTGGATGGTGTAGGACAAGTTCAAATAAAAGATGATATTGGTTTGAATTTTTCAGCAGCATTAAGATCTTTTTTAAGACAAGACCCAGAGATAATTTTAGTTGGAGAGATGCGTGATAAAGAAACTGTTGATATAGGTTTAAAAGCCGCTCTTACAGGTCACTTAGTTTTTAGTACACTCCATACCAACGACGCGCCAAGTTCAATTACTAGATTACAAAATATGGGAACTCCTGATTATCTTATTTCAGCAGCATGTTCTTTAGTTTTGGCACAAAGATTAGCAAGAAAAAATTGTACAGAATGTAGAGAACCTGATCCAGATGTAACACCAAAAGTTTTAGCAGATTTTGGATTTACACCTGAACAAGCGTCAAGAGCAAATGCAGTTAAAGGAAAAGGATGTCCAAAATGTAAAGATAGTGGATATAAAGGACGTATGGGAATTTATGAAGTCTTAAATGTTACGAAAGCCATAAAAGAAGCAATCTTAGCTAAAGCAACAACACCAGAACTAAAAGCAATAGCTATTAAAGAAGGCTTTAGAACTATGCATGACATGGGTAGAGAATTAATTTTATCAGGTGATTTAAATTTTAGAGAATTCGATAGAGTTCTTACGATGGAATAAATGAATGTCTTCAGAAACATTTACCTATAAAGGTATTTCAGCAGGAAAATATGTCGAAGGCGACATAGAGGCTCTAAATCAAGAAGAAGCGTCTTTTAAGCTAAAAGAACAGAAGATCATTATTACAAATTTAGCAAGATCAAAGAAGAAAAAAGCCGTCAAAGAAAAGAAAAAAGGTGGTGGATTTTCGTTTGGTAAGAAAAAAGTAACACCACAAGATGTTATGCTTTTTTCTAAACAATTTGCAACTATGGTTAAGGCTGGTTTGCCTATTTTGAACGTATTGCAAATGTTAAGAGACCAAATTGAGCATCCAACAATGAAGGAAATTATTGAAGATGTAAGAAAAAGTCTTGAGGGAGGTGTTACTTTATCAAAATGCTTTGAAAAATACCCAAAAATTTTCGATAACGTTTATATAAATTTAATCAAAGCTGGAGAAGCCAGCGGTAAATTGGATACATTTTTATTAAAGTTAGTTGACTCATTAGAAAAAAGAGAAAAGGTAAAAAAGAAAATCAAAGGAGCGTTGATGTATCCTGGGGTGATGTTTAGTGTAGCAATAACTGTTAGTGTTTTCATGTTAATTAAAGTAGTCCCAGTATTTGCAAAAATGTATGATGGTATGGGCGTAGCTCTTCCAACTCCTACAGCTGTAATTATGAATATGAGTAATTTTTTAAGAGGCTCAGGAGGATTGACGCTTTTTGTTATTCTTGCAATTATTTTTGCAATATTCAAATATACAACAAGCAAAATTCCAGCGATAAGATACAAGTGGCATGAAAGAGTTCTAAAACTTCCAGTATTTGGAGACATGATTTTAAAATCTCTTATTGCAAGGATTGCTTTAATTATGGGAAATTTAAGTGCTGCTGGAGTAAATTTATTAGAAAGTATTGAAATTGCAAAATCAGTTAGTAATAACGATGTAGTAACACAAGCTTTGGAAAATGTTAAAAAGGGTGTTTTTTCTGGAGACACATTAACTAAATTATTTTTAAAAGAACCAGTTTTTCCACCAACATTTAGTCAGCTAATTTCTGTCGGCGAACAAACAGGTAATTTAGATGAAATGTTTACTTCTGTATCTGCATATTATGAGGAAGAATTCGATACATCTGTAGAAAATATGTCTAGTTTAATAGAACCAATAATGATCGTATTTATGGGATTAATGATTGGTGGCTTGATGATAGCCATGTATTCCCCGATCTTTAATGTTGGTGCTATTATGGGATAATATTTAATTAATATTCTTTAATACTTTTTTGTTAAAACTAAATGGTTATGCCAACCAGTTGACTCTTTAAATACAACCTCATCCATTATTTGCTGAATAAAATAAGTTCCCAATCCTCCTGGCTTAACATCATCTAATTTTCTATGCTTGATATTTTCTTCATTAACAGGCTTTCCTTTATCAAAAAAACCTATTTCTAATTCATTGTCTTTAAATGAAATCTTAATTTGCATTTTGTCTGTTGTATCCTGATTATCTTTATAGGCATGTTTGACTATATTTTGTGCCGCCTCTGCAATAGCTAGAACAAGTTCATCTTTTTGAGATTGTAAAATAGGAGATTTATCAAAAATATTCCTTGCAAAATCTCTAACCTCTCTAAGACTTTTTGTATTTACTGCAAAATCTTGTGACTCAACTATATTCATAAATTTATTCTAAATTTAAGATTTGTTCTAGTTTGGCCATCATTATTACTTTTAAAACTGATTTGCTTATCTCTTTTAAAGTAACTTTTGTTCCAACTTCCTCAGCTTTTTGATGACTTTCTATGAGTACAGAGATACCCGATGAGTCCATATATTGAACATCTTTAAGATTTAAATGAACTTCTTTTTTTGCCTCAATTAAAGGCATTATTAATTCTTTAGCAGCTTCAGTTTTATCCATATCAATCTCTCCATCTAAAAAGACAGTTGATATGTTGCCTTCTTCAGTAACCTTATACGACATATTTGTTATATTTATTAATTTTCTATTAAAATCAAGTTATTTTGCAGTATTTTATTGTAATAAGCCAATTTTTAGTTAGTTGAAAATACTTTAATAGAATATATATTAACTCGAAAGGTTTTAAGTTTTTACACAAAATAGGATAAAGGAAAATTTATGATAAAAAGAAAAAAGAATAAAGGTTTTACACTAATCGAGCTACTTGTTGTTGTAGCAATTATAGGAATTTTAGCATCAGTTGGAGTTGTGGCATATAACGGATATACACAATCAGCAAAAAAAGGTGCCTCTAAATCAAATCATAACTCAGTTAAAAAATGGGTGCAAAATGAGCTTCAAAAATGCAACATTGGAGAATCAAAAGCAATGGAAGGCAATCTAGACTGCGATACAAACAAAAGTGATGCGGATGAAATTATCAAAGCTGTAGTAGCTTCTTTAGGAGCATCAGACGATTTTTCTAATCCTTACGCCCCAGCTACAAACGCTATAAGTAGCGGCGCGAAGTCAGGTAACTGTGATACTGATGACAGAGGAGTTATTCATCTTTCAAATAGTTCAGGTGTAAAGATAGAAACCTGCACAGCTAAATATGAAGATGCTAAAAACACAAACCTGTTAACAAACACAGTTAATGTTGAGTAATAGCTATTATAGTGTTGAGTGAAAATAGAAAATTATTTTTTCTAAGTCCAGGTTTTACTTTAATAGAACTTTTAGTTGTTGTAGCTATTCTAGGAGTATTGGCATCTGTTGGCATAATAGCCTATGGTTCTTATACCACGACTACAAAAATGTCAGCGGCTTCAAATACAATGCAACAAATCTCATTAGCTCAAACGGAATATTTTTCCGACTCGGATTCATATTGGGTTGATGGTGCTAGCTCATGCACTCCTACTAAAGCCACAACAATAAAAATAATTGATGAAGACGATGGACTTGGAGTTCCAATAGCTTATAAAGATATTAATTTTTATTTCTGTATATATGGCGATGGAACAGATTATACAATCAAAGCACTTGCAGACTACGGTTCGAAGGATTGTGAAATTACTTTTGCTCTAGAGACCCGGGAAGCTGTTAGAAATAATAAATGTTAAATTTTTTTTATGAATTTAGATAACATAAAAGAGTTTTTTAACAATATTCCAAAATATAATTTTTCTGACAAAGCAAAAATATTCGTAAGTATTAGCCTAGGTTGGATGATTTTAATTGGCTATTTGACCTGGTGGAATGGCATAAAAAGTCTTTCTATAGACAAGGGATTTAGGTGGGATGAATGGTTTTGGTTTGGTTTTATTCCAGCTACAGCTCCATATCTTTTTTATTTTATTTGGAAAAAAAAAGAATAATTGACTAATTTTATTATAAATTTTCATCACAATTTGAATTGAAATTTCTCTTAATAAGTTTAACCTAGTTTAAAATAAATCTTTATATGTAAGGAGATAAAAAATGAGAAAATTATTAAGCATATTATTTTTAATTTTTTTTGTTTCTATAAACAACTTACTTTATGCAGCAGAGTCTATGGTTGGCCAAGTAAATGGTATGATGTGTATCAAATGCCAAAAAATGGTTACAAAAGCATTAATTGCGGTAAGTCCTACAGCAAAAGTTAAAGTTTCTTGGCCTGAAGGAGTAGCGGTTTCTGCATTTGAAGATAAATCTAATTTAAACGAAGAAGAGTTTAAAAATGCAATTTTAGGCACAGGATTTGAAGTAGTTAAGGTTGTAAAATCAGATAAATTTATTGATGATGCTGGAGAGGCGAGAAAACTAGTTGATTAATTAGAATTTGATCTATGACTGAGGCCGATACTCAAACATTAATTAACGAGCTTCAGTCAAAGATTGATCAGCTGCCTACAAAAGGTACATTAAAGGCTTTAGAATTTCGACTAGATGCAATTCTACAAGCAAACCTAGATACATTCTGGTTATTGATTTGCGCAATATTAGTATTTTTGATGCAGTCAGGCTTTATGTGTTTAGAGTCTGGTCTTTCTAGAAATAAAAACAGTATTAACGTAGCATTAAAAAACGTAACCGACTTTGGAATAGCTGTGGTTACATTTTGGGCTTTTGGCTTTGCGCTAATGTACGGAACAAGTGTAATGGGATTGTTTGGAAATAGATTCTATTTTTTTACTACTCATGTAGCTGGTTATCAGACGTACTTTGTTTTTCAGGCAATGTTTGTTGCTACTGCAGCAACTATTATATCAGGAGCAGTTGCTGAAAGATTAAGATTTTTTTCATATGTAATTATTACATTTGTTACTTCAGGTTTTTTATATCCAATAGTTGGTCATTGGGCCTGGGCATTTAATTTTGATGATCCAAGTGAAAAATTTGGTTGGCTTGGTAAAATGGGATACATAGATTTTGCAGGTGCTTCAGTTGTTCATTCTGTTGGAGGTTGGGTTGCACTTTCAATTTTATTAATTATTGGAAATAGAACTGGAAGATTTAGAGAAGGTGCAAGGAAAACTTTCCAAGGGAGCAACACACCTATGGCTGCATTGGGAGCGTTAATTTTATGGTTTGGTTGGTTTGGTTTTAATGGGGGAGCCAATGGGGCTATGGATTTAAAGGTGCCTTTGATATTAATCAATACTTTTTTATCTGCTTCATTCGGTTTAATTTTTTCAAGTATTATGGGTGTGCTAGTTTTAAAAAAACCCGAACCATTATTCATGATCACAGGTCCTTTGGCAGGATTAGTTTCAATTACTGCAGGATGTGCACACGTGACACCTTCGGAAGCTATTCTAATAGGAAGTATTGGGGGACTAGTATCAGGATCAACAATAGTTTTATTAGAAAAATTGAAAATTGATGATGTAGTAAGTGCAATCCCAGTTCATCTAGCTTGTGGAATTTGGGGCACAATTGCAGTTGCACTATTTGGTAATTTTGAATTAATGGGAATTGAAAAAACTAGGTTTGAACAATTAATAATTCAACTAATAGGAATAGTTAGCATTGGTAGTTTTTGTTTCTTTTCATCCTTTATAATATTTAAATTAATCAATTTAATTTTCCCTTTAAGAGTTGGCAAAATAGAAGAAGAGCTAGGTTTAAATATTTCAGAACACAATGCATCAACTGATACCCACGAACTTTTAGAAGTATTAACGAAGCAGGCTAAATCAGAAGATTATTCAATGAGAGCACCGCAGGATCCATTTACTGATAGTGGAATTATTGGGACTCAGTACAATGTTTTAATGCAAAGGTTGGAACAATCAGAAAAGCAAAAAAATAAATGGAAAAATAGGGTTTCTAGTGAAATTAAACTTGCAATGAATGTTCAAAAAAGATTAATGCCAAATAGAGATTTATCAAATTACCCTATTTATGGATTAAATATTCCAGCCAGAGAAATATCAGGTGATTTTTATGATTTTTATCTTCATGATGACCAACTTTATTTTACGTTATCAGATGTTTCTGGAAAAGGAGTAAATGCTGGAATGGTAATGGCTAAAGCCATTACCCTCTTCAAAATATTTGCTAGGCAAAAATTCAAACCAAATGAAATTTTATTAGAAATGAACAATGATTTGAAAGAAACAAATCCACCTGGAACATTTATTACATCAATTGTTGGTAGCTATAATTTAAAAACCGATATAGTAGAAATTTCAAATGCCGGCCATCAACCAGCAATATTGAGAAAAGGAGATAATTTTACCGAATTTCCATCTTCCTCAACTCCTTTAGCGGTAATTAGACAAAAATATAGTGATGTTTATAAACTTGCTTCATTCAAACTAGATGAGGGAAGAATATATTGTTTTACTGACGGGTTTTCAGAATGTTTGGATGAAAATAATAAAGAAATAGGAATTGATGGTGTAAAAGAATTGATCAAAAAGCACAAAAACTTTTCTTTAAAAAAAGAACTTGAAAATGCAACTGAAGAAATTAGAAAAAAAAGTTTGAAAAAGGATTACAATGAAAAAGGAATTAAAGAAAACAATGATATTCTTGATGATGATCTAACTATCATTGGAATCGGAAAATAAATCAATCTGTGGTTTTGGCTTGGTGTTCTTCCAGCTACAGCTCCATATTTTTTTTATTTTATTTGGAAAAAAAAAGATTAGACCTATTCTGAGCGCAAAATATATTTAATTAAATTTTGTTTTATCTATAAAACTAGACTATGTTAATTCGTTATGGAGAATATTGATCTGGATTCTGTAAAATCATTTGTAGATACACTTTGGGTAATCGATTGTGCAATTCTTGTATTTATTATGCAAGCAGGCTTTATGTGCATGGAAACTGGACTTTCTAGGCATAAAAACAGTATCAATGTTGCACTGAAAAATGCTGCTGACTTTGGAGTATCAGTTGTAATTTTTTGGTTATTCGGCTTTGGTATAATGTTTGGTCAAAGCTTTAATGGTTTGTTTGGAACCGATTTATTTCTTTTTAAGACTGAGAAAACTGAATATATGACTTATTTTGTTTTTCAGGCAATGTTTGTTGCAACGGCAGCAACAATAATTTCAGGCGCAGTTGCTGAAAGAATGAAATTTGTTGGGTATTTAATTATTACTGTACTTGCAACAGGTATAATCTATCCATTAGTCGGTCATTGGGCATGGTCTTCAAGTTATTTAAGTAACTATGATGCCGTAACACAGTTATTAGCTGCTACTGGTCAAGTTAAAACGACTGGATGGCTAACCGATATAGGTTTTGTTGACTTTGCAGGAAGTACAATTGTTCACTCTGTAGGGGGATGGATAGCTCTTTCAGCAGTATTAATTTTAGGACCAAGAATAGGAAAATATTCAGAAGCGAACAAAGGAAAATTTACTGGATCTAGTTTTCCTCTTGCGGTTCTTGGAACATTAATACTTTGGTTTGGCTGGTTTGGTTTTAATGGAGGAAGTAACGGTGCAATGGATGAAGCTGTTCCTTTAATTTTAATTAATACATTTCTTGCAGCTGCATTTGGATTGTTAACCGGTTTATCAACTTCTTTTATAATATATAAAAAACCAGATGCGTTTTATGTAATTCTTGGACCTCTAGCAGGATTGGTTGCAATTACAGCAGGATGCAATTCAATGACATCTATTACGGCTATATTTGTTGGAATTGTTGGAGCTTTAATTGCAATTTATGTTAACGAGCTTTTAAATAAATTTGAAATTGATGATGTTGTAGGCGCTATTCCAGTACACTTAGCAGCAGGAATATGGGGAACCTTAGCTGTTGGATTTTTTTCAGATTTAGAAATTCTCGGTACCGGCCTAACTAGGTTGGAACAAATTAAAGCTCAGTTTATTGGAGTTATTTCTATTGGAATATTTACATTTCTATCTTCATATACTTTATTAAAAGTAATAAATTATTTTTATCCTTTAAGGGTAAGTGCTTTACATGAAGAGTTAGGTTTGAATATCGCAGAACATAATGCGGTATCAGTTGAACATGACCTAATCTCAATCCTAGACAAACAGTCTAAAACAGAAGATTTAACAATAAGAGGACCCCAAGATCCTTTTACTGCCGGTGGAGTAATTGGTCTTTATTATAATAAATTAATGAGCAAATTAGAAAGTAGCGAAACACAAAAAGAAAAATGGCGAAGTAGAATATCTAATGAAGTAAAACTCGCAGTAAAAGTTCAAGAGAATTTTTTACCAAAAAGAAATTTAGATAATTATCCAGTAAGTGGGGTCAATATTTCAGCAAGAGAAGTATCAGGTGATTTTTTTAGCTTCTATCCACATAATGAAAGTGTTTATTTTATAATAGCAGATGTTGCAGGAAAAGGAATTCACGCTGGGATGGTTATGGCAAAAGCTTCAACATTGTTTGAAGTAATGGCCAGAGACCAAGTTGATCCAGATGAAATGATGTTTCATATGAATAATGATTTGTTTAAAACAAAAACTGGTGGAATGTTTGTTACTTCAATTCTTGGAGACTATAATATAATTACAAAAGAAATACGATGGGTTAATGGAGGTCATCAACCGGCGCTTATAAGAGATAATAATGGAAATTATGAAAAGTTTGAATCAAACTCTCCACCTTTAGGTGTTATTTCTCATAAAGATAAATCAACCTACAAAACAAATACAAAACAATTAAATAATCATAGATTTTATACCTTTACTGATGGATTATCCGAAAGTTTTGATGAAAAAGGTGAAGAAATTGGAATTGAAGGTTCAATAAAGATCATAGAAAATAATTATAATAAAGATTTGA
>CACLAC010000001.1 GCA_902604785.1 uncultured Pelagibacteraceae bacterium | reverse complement strand
CATCTTCATCCAATCTATTTAAGTCTACTTTGTTAATATATGGAGGATTAGATATGATTAAATCATATTTATTTGAATTAAATTTGTCAATATCGATGTTAAAAAATTTAATTTTATTTTCTAAGTGATGCAATTTTGCATTAATTTTTGCAACTTTTAACGCTTCTTTTGATATATCTATAGCTGATCCATTACAATTACATCTATCTTTTAATAAAGAAATTATCAAACAACCAGATCCAGTACCGATATCTAAAATTTTCATAGATTTACCTATTGGTACATATTTTAGTGACTGCTCCACAAGGTGCTCAGTTTCTGGTCTAGGTATAAGGGTTGAATTATTAACATAGAATTTATATCTCCAAAAATATTTAAAGCCCAAAATATATGAAATTGGTTTTTTATTTCTTCTTTTTCTTATGTAAAAAAGAAAATTTTTTTGTTGGTTTTCATTAATTTTATTATTTAAATTAATTAAAATTTCTTCTCTAGATTTATTTAGCACTTTAGACAAGATTAGTTCGCAATCTAAATTTGAGCTTTTTATATTATTAGCTCTTAAAATTTGATTCCCTTTATTTAATATTTCTAGATATTGCATTTAAGTTAAATTACTTAACTCTTCTTGTTGTGCTTGGATACTCAAATTTTCAATCATTTCATCAAATATTTCACCTTGCATGAACTCTTCTAATTTATGGAGAGTTAAGTTTATTCTATGATCCGTTACTCTTCCCTGAGGAAAATTATATGTTCTAATTCTTTCAGACCTATCTCCTGTACCAATTTTACTTTTCCTGACTTGAGATCTTTCGGCATCTCTTTTTTGTCTTTCATTTTCATAAATTCTTGATCTTAGTATTTTAAGTCCCTTTTCTTTATTTCTAATTTGTGATTTTTCATCCTGCTGGCTAACTACTATTCCAGTTGGCAAATGAGTAATTCTGACAGCGGAGTCTGTTGTGTTTACACTTTGTCCTCCTGGTCCACTGCTTCTGAAAACATCAATTCTTAAATCTTTATCTTCAATTTTTATATCCACTTCTTCAGCTTCAGGCAAAACTGCTACAGTAGCTGCTGAAGTATGAACTCTACCTTGGGTTTCAGTATCAGGAACTCTTTGAACTCTATGAACTCCACTTTCATATTTTAAAGAAGAATAAATATTTTTTCCTTTAATCGTTGCTATAACTTCTTTTAAACCACCAGCCTCGCTTTTTGATATGGTTATAACTTCCATCAACCATTTTTTTTTATGGCTAACTTTTTCATACATTTTAAAAAGATCTGAAGCAAAAAGACTTGCCTCTAATCCTCCCGTACCTGCTCTTATTTCTATGATTGCATTTTTTGTATCAGCTTCATCTTTAGGAAGTAAAAATAATTTAATTTTATTTTCATTGTTTGTGTTATTTTTAATTAAATCTTTTAATTCTAATTCTGCTAAATTTTTTATATCATTTTCACTTTGTGTATCATTAATTATCTTTTCTAATTCGTTTTTATTTTTTTCAAATAAGATATATTCTTTTGCTTCCTTTATTATTTCATTTAACTCTGAATATTCTTTTGACATATCTGCAAAACTTTTTTTATCAATTTCTTCTGAAGAAAGTTTCTTTTCTAATTCAGCATGCTTACTAATTAAATTTTGAACTTTTATATTTGGTAACATTAGTTATTTTTTTCAATTTCCTCGGCTTTTTTTTCAACTAAGTTTACGACTTTAGAAATAATACTTTCAGTAGCTATTTTTTCTGTCTCTATTCCTTTTAGGTAAAGCATATTGCTTCCTTTACCTCCTCCTGTAATACCAATATCAGTTTGTGACGCTTCACCTGGACCATTAACTACACATCCAATAATTGATAATGTTATTGGTGTTTTAATATGTGATAGCTTTTCTTCTAATACTTTTACTGTGTCTATAACTTGAAATGCTTGTCTTGCACAAGAAGGGCATGAAATTATTTTTACCCCACGATTTCTAAGATTTAGTGATTTTAAAATTTCATTTCCAACTTTTACTTCTTCTATCGGGTCATCGGATAGAGAAACTCTAATTGTGTCTCCAATACCATCAAGTAATAATGTGCCAAATCCTATAGAAGATTTAATGCTACCTGGTAAAAAACTTCCTGCTTCAGTAATGCCAAGGTGCAATGGATAATTAGTTTTTAACGACAATTGTTTATACGCAGCAATAGACAAAAATACATCAGAAGATTTAACGCTTACTTTAAAATTAAAAAAATCTTCATTCTCAATTATGCTAATATTTCTTAAAGCACTTTCTACTAATGCTTCGGGACATGGTTCTTTATATTTTTCAAGTATATCTCTTTCTAAAGATCCTGCGTTAACACCAATTCTTATTGAACAATTATTATCCTTTGCAGAATTAATTACTTCTTTTATTTTCTTTTTATCACCAATATTCCCAGGATTTATTCTTAAACATTTTGCTCCATTTTCTGCAGCTTCAATTGCTCTTTTATAGTGAAAATGAATATCAGCAACTATTGGTACTGAAACATGTTTAATTATTTCTTTTAATGCTTTTGTGGAGTCTTCATCGGGACAAGATACTCTGACGATATCTGCACCTGCTTCTGAAATTTGATTTATTTGATTTATTGTTTTTTTTACATCTTTAGTAATAGTATTGGTCATTGATTGTACGCTAATTGGATTTTTTCCTCCAATTTTTACTTCACCGACATTTATCTCTTTTGTTATTTTTCTTTTAATATCTCTAAAAGGTCTAATACTCATTTTTTATACCTCTAATTTAAATTCTTTGTGAAGTGCGTCAATTGCTTTATTAATATTTATTTTATTTATCAAAACTGATATTTTTATTTCTGAAGTAGAAATAACTTGAATATTAATTTTATGCTTAGCCAAAGCCTGGAACATTCTGTAAGTTACTCCCGGCGTTGTTATCATTCCAACTCCTATTATTGAAACCTTTGACACATTTTTATCAAATAATAATTTTTTAAATTTAATTTTTTTATTTGAATTAGTTATTCTTCTTGTTTTGCGCAAATCTTCATTTTTAATTGTAAAAGTTAAATCGGTTTCTTTTCCATTTGCTGATATATTTTGAACAACCATATCAACATTTATTGAACTTTCAGAAAGAGGTTTAAATATTGAAGCTGCAACTCCTGGTCTATCTTTTACGCCTACCAAGGTAACTTTAGCATCATTTTGGGTAGAAGAAATTCCAGTAATAATATTACGATTAATTATATTTTTTCTCTTTGTAATTAAGGTTCCAGGTTTATTTTTGAAAGATGACTTAACCTCAACATCTATTCTACTTAACCTTGCATCTTGAATAGATACAGGCTGCATTACTTTTGCGCCTAATGATGCCATTTCCAGCATCTCTTCATAGGATATTACTCTTATTTTTTTAGCTTTTTTTAATTTTTTTGGATCAGTAGTATAGACTCCTTCTACATCAGTATAAATTATACACCTTTCTGCTTTAAAAAATTTTGCTAACATTATTGCGCTTGCGTCAGATCCGCCTCTTCCTATTGTAGTAACTCTTCCTTCTGCATTTACTCCTTGAAAACCAGCAATTATTGGTATTCCTCCAGATTTTAAATATTTAATTATTTTGGTTTTATAAATTTGATTAATTTTTGCGTATTTATGCTTATTATCAGTTATAATAGGAACCTGCCAACCCATCCATGATCGAGATTTATAACCTTTGTGAATTAATCTTCCTGCTATTAATGAGCAGGCCACTTGTTCACCTGAGGAAACCAGTGCATCATATTCTGAATCAGAAAAATTATTACTTATATTTTTTGATTTAATTACCAAATCATTTGTAACCCCACTCATTGCTGAAGAAACAACAATTAACTTATATTTTTTTTTTGCATAATTGGTTATTAAATTAGCCACTTTTTTGATTCTATCAATCGTACCTACTGATGTTCCTCCAAATTTTAAAACTACAATTTTCATTAAATTAAATTTTTAATAAATTAATATATATTGATAAAATACATCTTGATTATAAAGTCAACTTAGAATGAAAAATAACACATTAGATAAAAAAGAAATAGAAAAATTTTCAAAAATTGCTGAAGATTGGTGGAATCCAACTGGTAAATTCAAGCCTTTGCATAAATTTAACCCGATTAGAATAAAATATATAAAAGATAATTTGATTAAAGATTTTAATCTTAAAAATAAAAAAAAACCCCTAGATGGATTAAATATATTAGATATAGGATGTGGAGGGGGGTTGTTATCAGAACCAATGGCAAGACTTGGGGCAAATGTTACTGGAATAGACCCAGTAAGAAGAAATATAGAAATTGCAAAACATCACTTAAAAAAAAGCAATTTACATATAAAATATTACAACTTTTCTCCTGAAAAATTTAAACCTAATAAAAAATATGACGTAATTTTAAATATGGAAATAGTAGAGCATGTAGAAAATGTAGATATTTTTATAAATCAAAGTACAAAATTTTTAAAAAAATCAGGAATAATGTTTATTGCAACTTTAAATAAAACATTAAAATCTTATCTTTTTGCAATAATTGGTGCCGAATATATTTTAAAATGGTTGCCAATTGGGACGCATGACTGGAATAAATTTATTAATCCCACTGAGCTTATTGCAATATGTAAAAAAAATTCTCTAAACTTAAAAGGTGTTGATGGAATAAGTTTTAACCCAATATTAGATAGATGGAATGTTTCTATAGATAAATCTGTAAACTATATTGCTAAATTCAAAAAATATTAATTTTCTTTGTCATTAATCCAAGGGACTATCTCTGTTTCTATTCCTTCATTTTTCAATTCCTTTACTTCCTGCTCTGATGCTTGTCCATAAATTCCTTTTTTTTCTTTTTTTTTATCGTAATGAATTGATCTAGCTTCATATGCAAAATTATCACCCACAAATTCAAAGTTTTCTTTGATAAATTTTTGATAATTTTTAAGTTTATTTTTTACTTCTTTAATTTTTCTAACATTATGTTCATATGTTTTCTTTTTTGTATTAGTTAAATTTGGAGACATTAATGATTTTTCTATTCTTATAGAATTACAATTTTGACACTTTAAATGATTTATTTTTTTTAGACGGTCAAATTCTTTTGAGGAACTAAACCAGCTTTCAAATTCCAGTGAACAATTTTTACATTTTAAGCAATACTTAATCATAATAATATATTATTGAATTATATAAAATTTAATTTTTTCAAGATCTATAATCTGCATTAATTTCTATATATTTTTTTGTTAAATCCATTGTATATGCGGTAAAGTCTTTTTTTCCTAAACCAATATCTACAATAATATCTATTAATTCATTTTGCATATAATCTTCTAATAATTTTTCATTGTAGTCTTTCAATAGATTTCCATTAACTAAAATTTTAAAAGGCCCTAAATCAATTGATAACTTTTTTACATCAATCTTTGCATTGCTTTTTCCTATTGCCATTGCAATTCGTCCCCAGTTAGGATCCTCGCCTGCAATTGCAGTTTTAACAAGTGGGGAGTTGGCAATGGAAAAACATACATTTTTTGCATCTTCTTCTGTTTTTGCATTTTTACATTTTATAGAAATAAATTTTGAAGCACCTTCTCCATCTCCAGCAACTCTTTTAGCTAAATTTAGAAGAACATCTTTTAAAGCTTGACGAAAATTTTTTAATCTTAAGTCTTTAAAATCTTTTATAATTGTATTATTTGCCTCATTAGTTGAAAAAATTGAAACCATATCATTAGTGCTAGTGTCCCCATCACATGAGATAGCATTAAATGTTGTTTTTATACTTTCATTAAGAATTTTTTGTAAAATTGAGCAAGACAGGTTTGCATCTGTAAAAACAAAACCAAGTGTTGTTGCCATATTTGGATAAATCATTCCTGATCCTTTAGCAATTCCATAGATTTTTATTTTTGTAGAGCCAATTTTGCATTCTGTCATTGCAAGTTTTGGTTTTGTATCTGTGGTAATAATTCCCATAGCTGCTTTCATCCAGATTAATTTGCTTTGTGTATATTTAATATTGTCAATTAATTTTGGAATTGTATTTTTAATTTTATCTAAAGGAAATTTTTCTCCTATGGTTCCAGTACATGCAAATAATATTTCATTTGATTTAATTTCCTTAGGAAATTCTTCATCCAACTTTTGTTTTTCAGTTAAAGTATTTGATAATTCTTTAGCAAGTTCTTTAATGGCGATAAAACCATTTAATCCAGTTAAAGTATTTGCATTTCTAGTATTGATCAGTAAAGCGCTTAATTTTTTAGATTTAATTTTTTTATTCCATTTTATATTCTCTGATATTATCTTTGACTGGGTATAAACTGAAGCATGACTAGCCCCATTTCTAAAATAAAATAAAACTAAATCATCTCTTTTCTGTTCATATAAATTGGCACTAACTGTTGAAATAGAAACTCCATCTATATGATCTAAATCTTGAAAATCAGCTATTTTTGACTTTTTATTTCTATCATCAAAAAAGTTGTTTATGTTAAAAACCATGATATTTAAATTAACAAAATAATTACTATATAATCATAATAATTAATACATCAAAATGTTTAATCCACTAAACCTAATTTCAAAAATAATTAAGGGAAGCAATCAAAAAGAGTTAGATCGTATTCAAAAAATAGTAAAAAATATAAATCTTTTAGAAAAAGATATAGAAAAATTAAATGAAGAAGAATTTCCAAAAAAAACAAATGAATTCATTGAAAGATTAAAAAATGGAAATAAACTTAATGATATTTTGCCTGAAGCCTTTGCATTAGTTAGGGAGGCTTCAAAAAGAATAAACAATGAAAGGCATTTTGATGTTCAATTAATTGGCGGGATTGCGCTCCATGAAAATAAAATTGCAGAAATGAAAACTGGTGAAGGTAAAACTTTAACTATCGTACTTTCAGCTTACTTAAATGCTCTTGAAAAAAAAGGAGTACATATAGTAACCGTCAATGATTATCTTGCAAAAAGGGATAGTCAAAATATGGGAAAAATTTATAGTTTTCTAGGCTTGGAGTGTGGTTATATTGATACTAGCCAAACCGACGAGGAAAGGAAAAATAATTATTCCAAAGACATAACATACGCAACAAATAGTGAATTAGGTTTTGATTACCTAAGAGACAATATGAAATTTTCTGAAAAGGATATGGTCCAAAGAAAACACAATTATGCAATTGTTGATGAAATTGACTCTTGTCTAATAGATGAAGCAAGAACACCTTTAATAATTTCTGGTGCAGCAGAAGATAAAACGAGCCAATACATTGCGATAGATAAATTAGTTAAAAACTTAAATTCTAGTGATTTTGAAATAGATGAAAAAGATAAAAATATTTTACTAACTAACAAAGGTATAGATAATATAGAAAAAATTTTTTCAACTGCTGGAATTTTAAAAAATAATAATTTTTATGATCCTGAAAATTTACATTTAGTTCATCATGTCAATCAAGCATTGAGAGCTAATCATCTTTTTCAAAATGGAAGAGATTACATTGTAAAAGACGATCAGATTATAATAATTGATGAGCAAACTGGAAGGCAATTACAAGGAAGAAGATTTGGAGACGGATTGCATCAAAGTTTAGAAGCAAAAGAAAAATTGACTGTAAATGCAGAAAATCAAACACTTGCTTCAATAACCTACCAAAATTTTTTTAAACTATATTCAAAACTTTCAGGGTGTACTGGAACTGCCCAAACTGAATCACAAGAATTTTTTGAAATATATAATCTTCAAGTAGTATCTATTCCAACAAATAAAAAAATGATAAGAAAAGATTGGAATGATCAAATATTCAGAACTTTAAAAGAAAAAGATGAAGCAATTGTTAATAAAATAGTTGAATGCAATAATTTGGGACAGCCACTTCTTGTTTTTACTGCAAGTATTAATAAATCAGAACATTATTCGAAGTTATTAGAAGAAAAATCTATAAAGCACATAGTGCTTAATGCAAAAAATCATGAGAAAGAAGCTGAAATAATAGAAAATGCTGGAAGAAAAAAATCTATAATTATAACCACAAGTATTTCAGGGAGAGGGGTTGATATAAAATTAGGTGGTCAAGATCAAAGTCAAAAAGAAGAAATAAAAAAAATTGGAGGATTGTTTGTAATAGGTACAGAAAGAATGGAAAGCAGAAGAGTAGATAATCAAGCACGAGGGAGATCTGGAAGACAAGGTGACGAAGGTAATTCAATATTTTTTGTAAGTCTTGAAGATGATTTAATGAGAATTTTTGGAAGTGAGTCTATGAATAATATTCTTGAAAAACTTGGATTAAAAGATGGTGAAAGTATAGATCATCCTTGGATAAATAAAGCTCTGGAAAGAGCACAACAAAAAGTTGAAGCTAGAAATTTTGACATCAGAAAAACATTATTAAAATTCGACAATGTATTAAATGATCAAAGACAAGTAATATTTGGTCAAAGAAATAGTGTTATTAATAATAAAAATATAAATGAAATTTTAGATGAGTTTCTAAATGGAATTATTGATGATTTAAATAAAACTAAATCTAAATATCTGGCAAAACCAAATTCTAATGAATTTTCAAATCAATTCAATTCTGTATTTGGAAAATCTTTTAATGAAGTTGAAACTAAAAACATAATAAATGCAAAAGATGAGGATTTTAAAAAATTAATAAATGATAAATTTATAGAAAAAAGAAATGAAAGAATAAAACTACTTGGTAAAGATGAGGCAGAGGAAATTGAAAAAAGAATTTTTTTGCAAGTACTTGATCAAAACTGGAAGATGCATATACAATATCTAGAACAACTTAGACAAGTTATTGGATTAAGATCTTTTGGACAAAGAGATCCTTTAGTTGAATACAAAAAAGAAGCTTTTGCTTTATTTGAAAATTTATTAAATAAACTTAAGTATAATTTAATTACTTTTTTAATAAATATAAAAGTAGTGGAGAGTTCTGAAGACAAAGATAATTTTAAAGAAAAACGAAATGAAAAGTTTGACCAATTATCATCAAAAAAAATTGGAAGGAACGAGCCTTGCCCTTGCAACTCAGGAAAAAAATACAAACATTGTCATGGGGCTTTATAATACAATAATTATTAGCGATATAAACAAAATTATTGCGATAGAAATATAAATAATTTTTTTATCTTTAATTAATTTATCTAGAACGCCTTTTTGCATTGATAGCTTCTCTGGTTCACTTTGAGTGGAAAATCCCTTGCTTCTTCCAATTGATAAAAATTTGTTTTTTCTATGATTTATAATTTCATCTTTATTCATTGTTTTAAAAAATTCTAAATTTTTTTTAACCGAATCTCTAACATTATCTAAAATTAAATCTTTATCTCTATGAGCACCTCCAATTGGTTCTGGTATAACCTCATCAATGATATTAAGATTTAAAAGATCTTTTGAGGAAAGCTTCATTGCTTTTGATGCTTCTAAAGTTTTTTTAGGGTCTCTCCAAAGAATTGTTGCACATCCTTCTGGCGAAATTACTGAATAAATTGCATTTTGAAACATTAAAACTTTATTTGAAGAAGCTAAAGCTATGGCACCACCTGATCCACCCTCTCCTATAATTATTGATATTGTGGGTACAGATAATTCCATACAGCATTCTATAGACTTTGCAATTGCCTGGGCCTGACCTCTTTCTTCTGCACCAACACCCGGATAGGCTCCAGGAGTATCTATAAAAGATATTATTGGAATTCTAAATTTATCAGCGAGCTTCATTAGTCTGATTGATTTTCTATATCCTTCTGGTCTCATCATTCCAAAATTCCTTTCAATTCTTGACTCTAAATCGTCACCTTTTTCTTGACCTATAACTAAAATTGAATTGTTGTTAAACTTGCCAAATCCTGCAATCACAGATTTATCCTCTCCGTAAAATCTATCACCTGAAAGTGGGATAAAATCTTGAAATAAATGATCAATAAAAAATTTTGCCCTTGGTCTATCTTCGTGTCTTGCAACTAGTGCTGTTTGCCAGGGGTCTAGATTAGAATAAATATCTTTAAGTTTTTCGTCTAATTCATTTTGAATTTTAGATATATTTTTTGTATCAACTTCTGATAAGCCTTCTTGATTATATGGGTCTTTTAATTTTTCTAATTCTTTTTCAAGGTTTTTTACCTCGGTTTCAAAATTTAGATAATTTTTCATATTAAGTCTTTATAAACTAAAAATAGGCAATAAAATGATAAAAAAAATAAATATGAATAAAAAAGAAAAATTTGTCAAAATACTTGATTTATCTGTATCTCAAGTGCTTTTCTCATTTATAAATAAAGAATTATTGCCAGGAACAAAAATCTCTAAAAATCATTTTTGGAAAGGATTTAATATATCTGTACATGAATTAGCCAAAAAAAATAAGGAGCTTATTGACATTAGAGAAAAAATTCAAAAATCAGTTGATACATATTATTTAGAAAAAAGGGGGAAAAAAATAAATTTAAATGATTATAAAAATTTCTTAAAAAAGATAAATTATTTAAAAAAAAATGGACCGAATTTTAAAATACAAACAAAAAATGTTGATAAAGAAATTTCTAGTATATGTGGTCCCCAATTAGTATGTCCAGTTTCTAATGCAAGATTTTTATTAAATGCAGCAAATGCAAGATGGGTAAGTCTTTATGATAGTCTATATGGAGCCAATATTATTCCAGAAACAAAAGGAGCATTAAAAGGTAAAACATATAATCCAATAAGAGGAGGAAAAGTTATTGATTACGCAAGAGAACTTTTAGATAATTATATCCCACTTAAAAATCAAAGTTGGAAAAATATAAAAAAAATTCCTAATATTAAAAATGGAGAACTAAGTATTAAACTAAAAAACTCTAAACAATTTATAGGATTTAGGAAACAAAAAGGTAAAATATTTTCACTACTTTTTGTAAACAATAATTTACACTTAGATATTTTATTTGATCAAAAAGGTAATTTAGAAGTGAATAACCCTGATGGAAATCAAGATCCACTTAAAATACATGATATCTTTGTAGAGTCAGCAATATCTACAATATGTGATCATGAAGATAGCGTAGCTGCAGTAGATGCTGAAGATAAAGTTTTAGGTTATAGAAATTGGCTTTCTTTAATGAAAGGAGACTTAACCTCAAAATTCCGGAAAAATAATAAAACTATAATAAGAAAATTAAATTCGGATAGAGAATATCTATCTCTAAAAGGTAAAAAATTTAAATTACATGGAAGATCTTTGTTGCTTAACAGAAATGTTGGACACCTAATGACAAATCCAGCAATTCTTCTAAAAGATGGATCAGAATGTCCGGAAGGAATTTTAGACGCTTTTGTTACATCTGCAGCATGTCTTCATGATTTTAAAAGAAAAGGAAATTCTAGAACTAACTCAATTTATATTGTTAAACCAAAAATGCATGGGCCTGAAGAATGTTCATTTACAAATAAAATTTTTGAAAAAGTTGAGAAGGTTTTAAAACTCAAAAAAAATCAAATTCTATGTGGAATTATGGATGAGGAAAGAAGAACAACTATTAATCTTAAAGAATGTATTAGGGTTTTAAGAAAAAGAGTATTTTTTATCAATACAGGTTTTCTTGATAGAACAGGCGATGAAATACATACCTCTATGGAAATTGGTCCAATGATAAAGAAAGGGGATATGAAATCCTCAAAATGGATTGGGGCATATGAAAATAATAATGTTGATGTAGGATTGGCTTGTGGCTTTTCTGGAAAAGCACAAATTGGAAAAGGAATGTGGGCAATGCCAGATTTGTTAAAAGAGATGATGGAACAAAAAATCTCTCATCCAATGTCGGGTGCTAACTGTGCATGGGTACCTTCACCAACAGCAGCAGCGATACATGCTTTGCATTATCATGCTGTAAATGTATTTTCAGTTCATCAAAAATTAAAAAATAGAAAACCAACTAAATTGGATGATCTTTTTAAAATTCCTGTGGAGACCAAAAAAGATTGGTCTAAAGATGAAATTGAGAAAGAATTAAAAAATAATGCTCAAGGTATTTTAGGTTACGTTGTTAGGTGGATTGATCAATCTGTAGGATGCTCAAAAGTTCCTGATATAAATGGTATAGGTTTGATGGAAGACAGGGCTACATGTAGAATAAGTAGTCAACATATAGCTAATTGGCTTCATCACGGTATATGTAGCAAAAAACAAGTTTTAGAAATTATGAAGAAAATGGCTAGAGTGGTTGATTTTCAAAATTTAAAAGATCGTGGCATGAAAGATCAGGATCCTTATCAACCAATGGCTGGAAACTTTGAAAAATCAATAGCTTTCAAAGCAGCATGTGATTTAGTTTTTCATGGAAAGTATCAACCTTCAGGATATACTGAGCCATTGTTACATTTTAATAGATTGATAAAAAAATCAATCTGACTCAGAATTTAGTCCCTTTCTATTTTTGAATGCAGAAATTAAAGTACCATCATCTAAGCTCTCAATTTCTCCACCCACAGGCAAACCTTGTGCTAGTTTTGAAATTTTAATATTAATATTTTTTAAACTGTCCTGAATATAAAATGCTGTAGTTTGACCTTCTACTGTAGCACTGGTTGCCAAAATAACTTCGTCTATATTGTTTTTTTTTACTCTTTCAATTAATGAGTCTAAAAGCAAATCTTCTTTTCTTTGTGAATTTGAATTAGATAATGTTCCTCCAAGTATATGAAAATAACCTTTAAAAATACTTGAGCTTTCAATTGTCCATTGATCGGCTATATTTTCTACAACACAAATTTTATTATATTTTTTTGAGCTATTTTGGCAATTTTCACAATTTGAATTATTTGATTTTAAAGAACCACAATTTTTGCATCTAGCTACATTTTTATATGTTTCACTTAATGTTTGAGCCAAAGGTTTCATTAGTTCTTGACGATTATTAATTAACTTTAAGATTATTCTTTTAGCAGATTTTGGTCCTAATCCAGGTAATTTAGAAATGAGTTTAATTAAATTATTTATTTCTGAAATATTCTGCATTTAATCAAAGTGGCCATTTAAATCCTGGAATGCCAAAAGCACCTGTTGCCTTGGAAATTTCATCAGAAGTTTTTGATTTCAGTTGGTTTTTTGCATTTGAATGTGCAGCTCTTATTAAATCAACAATAATACCTTTCTCTTCTTTTATCACTTCATCACTAAGATCTAAATTAATCATGTCGCCATCGCCATTCAAAGTTACTTTTACAGCACCACCTCCAGATACACCTATTACCTCTATTTTTTTAATTTTTTCCTGACTCTCTTTCATTTTGGCTTCTACTTCTTTAGCTTTTTCTAATATTTTACTAAAATCAGTCATTTTTTTCACTTTCATTTATTTTAAATTCTATCAATTCCGAGTCGGGTAAAATTTCTAAAACTTTATTATAAACTTTACTTTTTTTAACATTTTCGAAAACTTTATCTTTATTAATTTTTTCTTCTTCTCTTTTTGTAATTAATCCTTTTTTTTTAGTTAGTGAAATAATCCATCTTTTATTTGTCCATTCATATAACTTATTGGATAATTCTTTTATAAAGTTTTTATCTAAATTTTCATTAAAAGCTATTTCGATTCTTCCTTCTATAAAAGTTACAAGATTAACATTAAATTCTAATTCGTACTTTAATTTGATTTCCTTTTTTTTAATACAGAATTCAATTAACTCTTCAAAACTATTTATAGATAATTTACTAGTAGTTTCTTTAGATTTTATTTTTGGTTTTGACTCATCTTGCTGAGTGATATTTTTAATTTGATCAACAATTTTGTAATTTAATGAAGTTTGTTTTTCTTTACTTAACTCATTTACGTTATCATTATTTACTATCATTGAGTCTTTATTCGATTTTTTATTATAATCTTTTAGATACATTAATCTAACTAAAAACATTTCTATTGATAAATTTGGATTTGAAACAATTTCTAATTCATTTATTGTTTCTATTGTAAATTGCCAAAATAAAATTATATCTTTTGAATCTATTTGTTTTGAAATCTTATTAATTTCATTAAATTCCTCATCATTTAGTGAAAAATTAGTTCCATCTAGTTTAATTGATGAAATATTTTTTATAAGATATAAAATTTCTAAAAAATCATTTAAAAATATCTTTGGCTCAACACCTGCCTCGTATATTTTCCTATAAATATCAATAACTTTATCTTCTTCTCCTTTAAATAAATTATTAAATAATTCAATCAAAGAACTTTTATCAAAATAGCCATAAATTTTTTGTGCTTTTTTTAAATTTAACTCTTCACCCTCTGAGTTATTCACAAGTCCACGGTCTAGCAAAGATAGGGCGTCTCTTACAGAACCTTCTGAAATTTTAACTATTAATTTTATAGCATCATCACTTATTTTTCCATTTTCTCGTTCAGAAATTTTTTTAATATATCGAAATAATTTTTCTGTTTTTATCCTTGATAGATCAAATCTTTGACATCTTGAAACTACTGTGATTGGTATTTTTTTTATTTCAGTTGTGGCAAAAATAAATTTTAAATACTCTGGTGGTTCTTCTAAAGTTTTTAATAGTGCGTTAAATGCTTGCTTACTAAGCATGTGAACTTCATCTATAATAAATATTTTATATTTAGCAGATGTTGGGCCGTATCTGGAAAAGTCGATTAAATCTCTTACATCGTCAACTCCTGTCTTGCTAGCCGCATCCATTTCTAAAACATCTATGTGATTTGAATTAATTATTGATTTACAATGGATACAAAAATTATCTTCACATAATTTGTCTATACCATTTTCGCAATTTAAAGATTTTGCAACAATCCTAGCAATAGTTGTTTTTCCTACTCCTCTGATTCCAGTAAATAAGAAAGCGTTTGCCGATTTATTATGCTTTATAGAATTATATATCGTTTCAGCAATTACCTCTTGACCTATCAAATCTTTAAAAGTTTGAGGTCTATACTTTAAAGCCAATACTGTTGAAGTGTTTGTCATTATTTAAGGAGACCAACCAACCTGGAAAATACTCATTACCCTTGCTCTTTTTCAAGCCTGGGGGAGTTTATGGTAACTCCACCTGATTGGCCCCCAGATTTATTATATCAATAATATTTTCTAATCTACAATAAACTTAAGAATTATTTTTGTCTAAATTTATCTGAAATAAAAACACCTAGTACGTGCATATCTTCGCAATGAAGACCTAGCTCTTCTAGAGAATTTTTAATTTTTTTATCCTCTATATGTCCCTCAATATCACATAAAAAGAAAAATGAAGAAAACGAGTTTTGTTCAGGAAAACTCTGAAGTTTTGTCATATTTACACCATTAATAGCAAATCCTGAAAGTGCTGAATATAGAGCAGCTGGTTTGCTCTTAAGTTTAAACAAAAAAGAAGTGATATAATTCTCTTTTTTTAATTCTGGTTGATAGACTTCTTTACCCATTAATAAAAATCTAGTGACATTATTTTTTTCATTTTGAATATCTTTTTTTAGGATTTTAAGATTATAAATATCAGCACTAAGTTCGGATGCAATAGCTGCTTTAGTTTTATTTTTAGTATCTGATATATATTTTGCTGAACCAGCTGTATCTGCTCTAACATTCTCATTTAAATTATTTTTTTTAATAAAATTAGATGATTGGCTTAAAGCTTGAGCGTGAGAATACACATCTTTTATATCGTTTAAATTTGATTCATTCAGTCCTAATAAATTATGCCTTATTGGAAAAAAATGTTCTGCATAAATATTCAATCTGTATTTAAATATTAAATATTCAACCCCTATATTGCCTGTTGTTTTATTTGACTCAGGTATAATACTTCTTACAGTATTATCTTGACTTGCTTTTTCAAAACATTCATCAAATGTTTTACAAGATATTGTTTCACAATCAGGATACATTTTTTTTGCACAACTTTCACTATAACTTCCTGGTATGCCTTGATAAGCTATTTTCATAATTTTAATTCTTATAATTCATTATTTTTTTTAATTCTAGAAAATCCTCTTCTGTATCTACACCTATGGGAGAAGAATTTGCTAAAATCACATTAATTTCTATATTATTATCAAATGCTCTTAATTGTTCCAGTCTTTGATCTATTTCATTTTTGGTTTGTTTTAAATTAACAAATTTTTCTAATATTGAAACTTTATATATATAAATGCCAATATGATGATAGATATTTGAATTATCATTAGATGAAACTACTCTTGAAAAAATATTTGCTCTGGACATTTTTTCCATTGAAATTTTTTCATCTGTAATTACCTTAACTACATTACTTTTATTAAAAATTTGTTTATCTTTTATTTTGCATGCTAAAGTTGCAATTTCAGATTTATTTTTTATAGCACTGTTGTTTAGATTTTTAATATCCTCAATATCAATCATTGGTTCATCCCCTTGTAAATTAATTATATAATCAACATCTTTTATTCCTAATTTCTGGTAAGCTTCAAAAATTCTGTCAGTTCCTGTCTGATGTTCTTTTTCTGTTAACACACATTTGCCATCTATTTTTCTAACTTCTTCAAAAATCTCCTTATCGCCAGTTGCAACAAAAACATCTCCTATCTTTGAAGATATTGCTTTCAGATAAACATGATTAATAATTGATATGTCATTAATTTTTAAAAGAGGCTTGTTAGGTAATCTTGTTGCTGCAAGCCTAGAGGGTATTAAAATTATTGTTTTAGACATAAATCTAAGCTTTTATGCGTCTTTCAGACGCAATAATTAAAATTAAATTTAGTATTTTTTTTGTTTATCATGTTATACGACCATAATAATAAAAAACCATGGATTCCTTTGAGATAAATAAAATAATAGCAGCAGTTCTTGTTGTATTTTTGGTAGTTTTTGGAATTGGCAAAATTTCAGATATAGTTTTTCATGTCGAAAAACCTAATACTAGCGCATATAAAGTAGAAGTTTCAACTGCTAGTTCTAAAGAAGACTCTGGAGCAGTTCAACTTGTTGATATTGCAGCATTATTAGCTATGGGAGATTTAGATCATGGTAAAAAAATATGGAAAAAATGCTCTGCATGCCACTCTATTAAAGAAGGTGGAAAAAATAAAATTGGACCAGCGCTTTATAGTGTTATTGGAAGAAACATTGCTGCGCTAGGAGACTATAAATATTCTAAAGCTTTTGTTGCTTATGGAAAATCTTGGACATTTGAAGAAATGAATGGATTTTTAATAAAACCTCAATCTTATATTAAAGGTACAAAGATGGCATTTGCTGGATTAAAAAAAGAAAAAGATAGAGCTTCAGTAATTCTTTTTATGAATCAAAATTCGGATAATCCATTACCACTACCTTAGTTTTCCAAAACAATATAATAAAATACTTTTTTGAACATGAACTCTATTTAGAGCTTGTTGCCAGACTCTAGATTTCTTTCCTAAAAAAACATCTTCTGAAACTTCATTGCCTCTTGGTAGACAATGTAAAAATATTACATCCTTTTTTGCATACTTAATTAAACTTGTATTAATTCTATAATTTTTAAAATCTTTTATTTTTTTTGACTTATTTACTTTATCATTTAAAGAAACTACTTTATCAGAAAAAATAACATCTGCATTTTTTACCGCTTTTTTTGGATCATTAAAAATGTTAATACTTCTTTTATTTTTTTTAACCCAATCCATAACAAACTTGGGTGGTCTATAATTCTTGGGACAACCTATATTTAATTTAAATTTAAATTTAACCGATGTAGCTATTAAAGAGTTAAGTACATTATTAGAATCTCCTATCCATGTGATATTCAATTTTGATATTGGCTTTTTCTTTATTTCTTCAACGGTAAATACATCTGAAAGTACCTGGCAAGGATGAGAACTTGGGCTTAATAAATTTATTATAGGAATAGTTAAATTTTTGCTGAAATCTTCTATTTTTTTATCGCTACCTGTTCTAAGCATAAATCCATCTCCGTAAGTTGATAAAATTTTTGCTGTGTCTGCTATACTTTCACCACCTTTTCCTAGGTGTAATTCATTCGCTTTAACAGTTACTGTTCCAGCTCCAAGTTGATTAATAGCAATATGAAAGCTAAGACGAGTTCGGGAACTTTGTTTTTCATACATTTGAATAAGTAATTTTCCTTTTAATGGCCGATCTTTATCAGCATCAAGTGTACTTAGTTTTTTTCTTTTATTTTTTCTTTTTTTCGCATCATCTAAGATTTTTCTTAAATCTTTAGCCAAAATATCTTTTAAATTAATAAAGTTTTTCATTTTTCATTAAATTCATTACAAACTTTTCTTATAATTTTAATTGCAAGATCTATTTCTGATTTTTTCACATTTAGAGGTGGTAGTACTCTTACTACATTTTCTGCAGCTCTTATTACAAGCAATTTATTGTCCTCTAACTTTTTAATAAATTTTGATTGATCATTATGAAGTTTTATTCCTATTAATAATCCAACTCCTCTAACCTCTTTAATTAATTTTTTATGATCATCTTTGATTTTATTTAATTCATTGTGAAAATATTTGGATATTTTTTCTACTTTTTTAAGAAAACCTTTTTTAAAGATTTGATTTAAAACTTCGTTAGCAACACTTGTTGCTAGAGGTGATCCAGCGTATGTGCTGCCGTGACTACCTGGCACGATTCCAGATGCTACCTTTTTTGTCATTAAAACTGCACCTATTGGAAAGCCTCCGCCTATTCCTTTGGCTATAGGCACAATATCCGGCTTAACTTTTGCATGCTCAAAAGCAAAAAATTTACCAGATCTTCCTATACCACATTGAACCTCATCTAATATTAAAAGTATTTTTTTTTTATTACAAATTTTTCTTAAATCTCTTAAACACCAATCGGGAATTACCTTTATGCCTCCCTCTCCCATTATGGTCTCAACCATAACAGCTGCTGTTTTATTAGTAATCATTTTTTTCAGTCCATTATGATCCCCAAATTTAAAGTGGTCAAAACCATTTACTTTAGGACCAAAACCTTCAGTCATTTTTTTTGAACCACTTGCATTAATAGCTGCGATCGTTCTTCCATGAAAAGAATTTTTAATACAAAGAATTCTATTTTTTTTTGGTTTGCCAATAGAATAAAAATATCTTCTTGCTACTTTAATAGCTGCTTCTGTTGCTTCTGCTCCACTGTTTTGAAATATTACCGCATCAGCAAATGTTTTTTGCGTTAATCTTTTTGCAAGTCTTTCACCTTCGGGAATATTAAATGCATTAGAAACATGCCAAACTTTTTTAGATTGTTTGTTGATTGCTTTAATTAAATATGGATTTGCATGCCCAAGAGAATTTACAGCTATACCTTGCACAAAATCTAAATATTTTTTTCCATTAGTTGAATATAAAAAACTTCCCTTGCCTTTTTTAAAAGCTAATTTTCTTCTATTATAGTTCTTTGCTAATGCGCTAATCATCAAGATTTAATTTTATAACCTTTTCTATATAATAAAAAAGAAATATACCATGTTGTGAAAGATATAATTAGTAAAAATATTATTCCAAATTTTATGGAACCATCTGATTGACCTATAAATGAATATCTAAAACCATCAATCATATGAAAAAATGGATTGTAATAACTCAAACTTTTTAAAATATCTGGTAATTTTTCAATACTATAAAATGTGCCTGATAAAAAGGATAATGGCACTATTACAAAATTCGTTACTGTTGCCATTTGATCAAATTTATCTGCATAAAGACCAGCAATAATTCCTGCAGCGCCTAAGAAAAAACCAGCAAGAAACAGATATAAAAACCACAGAAAATAACTCTGAATACTTAAGTCTAAAAATAATACAAATATAAATGTTGATATAAAAGCAATACACAATCCTCTTGTTATTGAAGCAAGAACTAAAGAAATCGTTACCTCTGCGGCTGATAAAGGGCTATTTACTATATCAACAATTGTTCCCATCATCTTACTCATCATTAGAGATGAACTTGAATGTGAAAAACTTTGTTGGATTACCTGCATCATAATCAAACCATTTGCTAGAAACTCAATATATGGAACCCCCAATACATCAGATCTTTCATCTCCAATTGCTAAAGAAATTACAATTAAAAATAATATTGATGTTAGTATCGGTCCTAAAAGTGTTTGTCCCGATACAATTATAAATCGCAATACTTCTTTCTTATAGAGACTGAAGGCACCTACCCAGTTAATTAAACCAAAGCGACGTATACCAATTTTATATTTATTTTCTAATTCAACCATTAGTAATTACTCTTAAACATTTTTTTAAAAAATTGTTAAAAAACAAAAAAAAAAGCTTGTTATTAATGAGTATTTATGATTTCAAGATAATGTTATATAAAGAATACTACATACTAAATATTGTGTTATGAGCTGGACTGATGAAAAAGTAAATAAATTAAAAGAGTTGTGGGGCAAAGGCAAAACCGCAAGTCAAATTGCTGAAATTATTGGTGGAATAAGTAGAAATGCAGTTATAGGCAAAGCACACAGATTGAATTTATCTGCAAAAATAAAATCGAGACCAACCTTTCAACAAAACAAAGAATACTTAAAATCTGCTAATCAGGGAACGCAAAAAAGAGGAAGAAGAAGCAAATTTAGATCACTGATATTAGATAAAGATTTTGAACCAGCAAAAAATTTACAGTTGGAAGAATTAAATGAAAACACTTGTAAATATATGGAAGGACATCCAGATGAAGAAAAATCTTCTTTTTGCGGAAGAAAAAATGTTGAAAAATTTTCTTACTGCCCGTTACATTTAATGATTGTATTCCAGCCAAAAGGCAAAAAAGAAGATACTTTGGACAAAGAAGATGAAGTTCCTCAATTTATTGAAAAGAAAGTTGAATCAGCTTAATTAGAATTTTTATTTATTTATTTTAAATTTTTATTATTTAATCTTTTCTAATAAGATATTTTTTTATAATTCAATTAAATTATATATCTAGTTTTTTTTATCAATATTTTTTTTATTTTCATAATTATAATCTTTATTTAATTTTTTTTTGGCTTCTATGCCTCTATAAATTGCTTTTATTGCTAAAACAGATACTAAAGCCAATATAATAATTGTTACAATATAAATTATATAAGTGATCATTAATTTTTATTTAAAAATTTGTCTCTCGAGTATTGTCCACCATCTCGCCAATTAAAACTATATTTTTTTATTTCTTCATCAAAAATTCTATTTGCCGCAAGTCCCAAATCAAAATTAGTTTTGTATTTTCCTGAGGCAATATTATCATACTTTAATAAATTTATTTGATCTACTGTTATTAATGGATTGGGCATTATTTCAAAAATTTTTGCTAAAGTTTTTGCAAAAGCTAAAGGCAAAGGAATTAATAATCTTTTTTTATCTATATTTTTTAATAATTTTAAAATAATTTCTTTAAATGAAAGTATTTCAGGACCTATACACTCTATAGTTTGTTCATTTACTTTTCCTTGAACTGCATCAAAAATTATTTGAGCTAAATCTGTAACATGTATGGGTGAAAATTTTGTTTTTCCTTCATAATATAAAGGCATAAACGGTAAACGGTTCAATAAAGTCATAAAATTTGTAGTAAAATTATCATCTACAGAATAAACTATAGATGGTTTTAAAATTATGCTCCTATTAAAATTATGTTTAATTTTATTTTCTCCATCAAGTTTACTAATAGCATAATTACTATCTATAGATTTTTCAATTCCAAGAGAAGAAAGATGAATTAATTTTTCAATATTTTTTTTAGCTGAAAATTTTGATAAAAGATCAGGAAAGTCAGAATGAATATTCTTAAAATTATTATTTTTTTTTTCAAATAATATTCCGATTAAATTAATACAAATTGAACACTCTTCTAATAAATTCTTAATCTTATCTATATTAAAGTAAGGCAATTCTACAATCTCAAGATATCCAGGATTTGCTTGAGTTTTTAAAATATATCCTTTTTGATGAATATTTCTAGTAACGGCAACAACTTTATAGTTATTTTTTGTTAACTTTCTTATTAAGTGTCTGCCTATTTGGCCAGAAGCACCGAAAACTAGAATTTCTTTAGGTTTCATATATATATTTCATCAATGAATTTAGATATTAAATTACATAGAGAAGATTTACCAGATCAAATACAACTTAGTGACAATATTGCGATAGATTGTGAATTCATGGGTTTGAATGTTGAAAGAGATAGATTATGTTTAGTTCAAATATCTTGCGGGAATAATGATGCACATATAATTCAATTAAACAAAGATAAATATAATGCTCCTAATTTAAAAAAGTTACTAGTTGACAAAAATATAAATAAAATATTTCATTATGCGCGAGCCGATCTATTATTTATAAAAAAATATTTAAACATTGATGTTAATAATATTGCATGTACTAAAATAATGAGCAAAATTGCGAGAAGTTATTCAGATAAACATGGTTTAAAAGATTTAATCAAAGAATTTATAGGAATTGATATAAGCAAACAACTACAAACTTCAGATTTTGGTGGAGATTTAAGCAAGAAACAAATTGAATATTGTGCAAACGATGTAATTTATCTTCATAAGATTTACGAAGGACTTCATAAAATTTTAGAAAGAGAAAAGAGACTTGATCTATACAATAATACTATAAAATTTCTCCCAACAAGAGTTGAATTAGATTATTCTTCTTTCAACGAAGATATTTGGTCTCACTAAATGAAAAAAAGTAATTTAAAAAAAATAGCAAAAGGTGTTATTGATCTTGAAATACAGGCTTTAAAAAAATTAAAACAATCAATAAACAATTCTTTTGACAAGGCTGTAAATGCAATTGTTAAATGTCAATCAAAAATTGTTCTTTGTGGAGTTGGTAAAAGCTCTATTGTGGGATCAAAAATTAGTGCTACTCTTTCATCAGTGGGATGTGCTTCATTTACACTTGATAGCTCTTCTGCTTCACATGGAGATATGGGAAGTCTTTCTAAAAAAGATGTATTAATTTTGATTAGCAATTCTGGTGATTCCCAAGAACTTAGGCCAGTAATTCAGTTTGCAAATAGAAATAAAATTACTTTAATTGGAATAGTTTCAAAAAAAAATTCTATTTTATACAAGGCTTCAGATATAAAACTTCTTATACCTGAGGTAAAAGAGGCAGGGTTTGGTATTGTTCCAACATCTAGTACAACCAATACATTGGCGCTTGGAGACGCTATGGCAATTGCATGCATGAATTATAAAAAATTTGGAAAATTAGAATTTAAAAAATTCCACCCTTCTGGTTCACTTGGGATGAAACTGAGAACAGTTAGTGATTTAATGTTAAATGGAAACAAGATACCTTTTATAAATGAAAATTCATTAATGAAGTATGCATTAAAAATAATATCAAATAAAGGTTTGGGAGTACTAATTATCAAAAATAATAAAAATTCAACTATAGGAATTTTAACAGATGGAGATATTAAAAGATTGGCTCAAAAATTTAAGAATTTTCAAGAACTAAAAATAAAATCTGTCATGGTAAAAAATCCAATTAGTGTTGATAAAAATACTCTTGCAGCTCAAGCACTTTCAATTATGAACTCAAAGAAAATCACAAGTCTATGTGTTCATAAAGAAAACAAAAAAAATAAAACAGTTGGAATAATTCATATACATAATATTTTAAATGCAAATATAAGCTAAATGTCTCTAAAATCTCTAATTCAAATTATTATAATATTAATAATTACAATTATTTTAGGTGGTGTTTATTTTAATTATTTTGCAAATAATAATAAAATTTCATTAGAAAAGATTGAAACACAAGTTGAAGAAAAGGAAACCCAAAAAAAAGAATCAAAAGTTTTAATTAAAAAACCTGTTGATAAAACAAAAATAAATGAGAGTGAAGAAGTAAAAGAACTTAAAAATGAAGAAGTAAAAGAAGTGAAGAATGAAGAAGTAAAAGAAGTGAAGAATGAAACTGTTAATTTAGAAAAAAAAACAAAACCAAAGAAACCTGAAATTAATAATGAAGTAAAAGACATAGAATATTTAACAACTGATAAAAGTGGTAATAAATATAAAATATTAGCAACTTCCGGAAGAACAAATTCAGAAAATAAAAATATATTAGATCTAGACAATGTAAGAGGCGTTATAAAATCTAAAAAAAAATCAACTGTTTACATAGTATCTGACTTTGCTGAATACAATTCATCTAATCTAAAATCAAATTTTTATCAAAATGTAGTTATTAATTATGAAGATAAAGAAATAACATGTGATTATTTTGATGTAGACATGCAAACAAATATTGCAATAGCATACAATAATGTTGTAGTAACAGATCCACAGTCTATAATGAAAGCAGGAAAAATTATTTTAGATATTGAAACAAAAGTTATTAATATTAATCCGGACAACAATAAAAACAAAGTAAAAGTAACAATAAATTAATGGCTCTTATCAAACGCTTCCGCATAAAAAGTTTTAAAGAACAACAAACTTTACTTCAATTAGATAGGGTTTCAATGTTCTACGATAAGAGAAGAATTCTAAATGATATATCATTTAAAGTGAACCGCGCAGAAGTTTTGGGTTTATTGGGACCTAATGGAGCAGGCAAGAGCACCATCATGAAGATACTCATGGGAATTGAACAACAAAAAAGTGGTAAAATTTTTTTGAAAGGTACTGATTGTACAAATATACCAATATATGAAAGGTCTAGCATGTTTCGATTGTCGTACTGTCCACAGTATGGCGGCTACTTTTATGATTTAACAGTTTTAGAAAATTTAACTGCTGTTGCTGAAATACATATAAAAGAAAAAAATTTGAGAATGTCTAAGATAGATAAAATTGTAGGTCAATTTGGATTTGACTCAATTTTACATACCAAGGCCAAAACTATTTCAGGAGGGGAGCGACGTAAACTTGCGATTGGAATGGCTATAATTAATGACCCTGAAATACTATTGTTAGACGAACCTTACGCAGCTTTGGATATCTTGTCTGTAAAAATGATACAAGAGATTATTATAAACTTACAATCAATGGAGAACATGTCAATTATAGTGACAGATCACAACGCCTCGGACCTATTAAAAACTGTAGACCGTTGCCTTGTTCTTGCTAATACAAAAATTATTGCATCAGGGAGTCCTCAAGAAATAATAAATGATACACATGCTCGATCTGTATACTTTGGTAATGAATTTAAAATAAATTAATTTTAAATGCCGAAACATATCTATATTGATAAAAAAATATCTCCATTCAATAAAACAATTCAAGTTAGTTCTGATAAAAGCTTATCAATTAGAACTTTATTGCTTGCTTCTCAAGCCGTAGGTACTTCAAAAATTTCAAATCTTTTACAGTCAGAAGATGTTTTAAATGCTTTAAAAACCATTAAAAAACTTGGAATAAATTACAAAAAAACAAAAAATTGTTATGAAATTTATGGTTTTGGCCTAAATGGCTTTAATCCTAAAAATAATATAGTAATTAATGCTGGAAATTCAGGAACACTTGGAAGACTTATACTTTCTCTACTAATTAAAACTAATAAAAAAATTAAATTAATTGGTGATAAAAGTTTGTCAAAGAGAGATTTTTCTAGAGTTACTTCACCCTTGAAACTGTTTGGGGCCAATATCAAATCAAGGAAAAATTCTTTGCCGATTGATATTCAGGGAACTGAATTTTTGAGACCAATAAATTATTTAGAAACCAGAGGAAGTGCACAATGCAAAAGCGCAGTAATGCTTGCTGCTTTGAACACTCCCGGAGTGACAAAAATTAAAGCAGCTAAAAGTCGTGATCATTCCGAGCGATTGTTTAAATACCTTAAATTACCAATCAAAATAAAATCAAAAAAGAATTTTGATTTAATTGAAGTTGAAGGTTTAAAACAATTTGATGCTTTTGAATATATTATACCAGGAGATATAAGCTCCAGTGCATTTTTTATAGTTTTAACTATTCTCTCTAATAATTCCAGAATCAGAATTAAAAATATTAACGTTAATAAGAGTAGAATTGGTATAATCACTATTTTAAAGAAAATGAACTGCAAAATTAATTTAAAAAATAAAAAAATTTATAAAGGAGAAGAAACTGCTGATATTATTGTTGAGAGCTCTAGAAATATAAAAGGAATAAGTTGTCCATCTAGCTTGAATAGTGCAGCAATAGATGAATTTCTAGTTATTTTTTTAATTGCTGCAAAAGCAAAAGGGATATCAAATTTTAAAAATTTAGGAGAATTAAATAAAAAAGAAAGTCCAAGATTAGATATAGGAGTAAAATTTCTAAAAATGATAGGTGTCAGAGTAGATAGAAATAAGAATGATATTAAAATATATGGAAATCCATACTTAAAAATATCAAAGACATTACATATTAAAAACTATTTAAAAGATCACAGGGTCTTTATGATGTCAAGTATCGCTGCATTATCATTTATAGAGAATGGTAAAGTTATTATTGAAGATAAGGAGTCTATCAATACCTCTTTCCCTTCTTTCTTGAAATTACTTAAAAACTTAGGAGCTAAAATAAATTGAGAAAACTAAACAAAGAAATTGAATTTAGAATTGCAGCTGATGGAAGTAGCGCTTCTGGCAAGACAACAGGTGGTAAATTAATTGCAAAAAAATTTAATATGAATTTTCTATCAAGTGGGACCTTATATAGATTTTGTGCTTTAAAAACTTTAGAAAATAAAAATAAATATAATGCAAAATTTATTAATAAGGTTTCTAAATCGATAACATTAAAAAAATTAAAAAATAAAAAACTTTATACTCCAGAAGTAGCAAAAGTATCTTCTATTATTGCAAAAAAACCATATGTTAGAAGTGCTTTAAAAAGTTTTCAAAAAAATTTCATAAAAAAATCAAGGTTAGTGGTAGTTGAAGGAAGAGATATCGGCTCAAAGATTATGGTACGCGCAGATCTTAAATTATTCTTCACATGCTCTATAAAAGAAAAAGCCAAAAGAAGATTTAAGGAGTTCAAAACTCTTAATAAAAACATTACTTTAACACAGGTCGAAAAAGCCCTTATTCAAAGGGATAAAGAAGATACCAAAAGAAAAATAAGTCCCTTGATTATGACCAAAAATGCTGTATTAGTCGACACCACTAAATTAAACATAAAACAAATGGAGGCAAAACTTATTAATTTGGTAAAAATTTCGATTAAAGAAAAATATGGAAATATATAAAAAAAGCACAAAATCTCCCCTAGACGAAAAATTTGAACAACTTTTAAACTTAGAATCTGCAAAAAGCAAATTACAAGAAGGCACAATCGTTAAAGCAGAAATAACTAATATTGGTGAAAAATTTATTTGGCTGAACCTAAATATGAAATCAGAAGCAATGATTGAAATAGCTCAATTTAAAAATTTAAATCTTTTAGATAAAATTAAAGTGGGGGAAATTTGTGAAGTGTTGCTTGAGAATCAGGAGACACGTGATGGAAACATAATCGTGTCTTTGGAGAAAGCACATAAGCAAAAAAGTTTTGAAATTTTAAAGAAGGCATATGAAGAAGGAAAAATTTTAAAAGGCACCCTAACGTCTCGAGTAAAAGGAGGACTAATTTTTCAAGAAAAAGAAACAGGAATACAAACATTCATGCCGGGCTCACAAGTGTCAACATCACAGTCTAAAGATATTTCTCATTTAATGAATACAGAAGTGGAGGCAAAAATCATTAAAATTGATACTATTAGAGGCAATCTCTGTACGTCTCGAAGAGCAGTAAAATCAGAACAAAAATTTGCTTCTAAAAAGGAAATTTTTTCAAAAATCAAAATTAATTCTATAGTGACTGGAAGAGCGAAAAATATAGCGAGCTTTGGAGTTTTCTTCGAAATTATTGATGAAGAAACCGGCTCCGTTTGGGATTCTTTATGCCACCTTATGGAATTGTCATACAGCCGTATCAACTCTGCAGATGAGGTTGTTGAAATAGGAAAGTCCTACAAATTAAAAGTCATAGGTGTGGACTTAGAAAAGATGCAGGTTTCAACCTCAATTCGTGCCTTATCTCCAGATCCATTTAATAACATAAGTGAATTTTCAGTCGGTAAAGATTATTTTGGAATTTGCAAAAAAATTTTAGATTATGGAATTTTTGTTGAGCTACGTGATTCACTTAGTGGCTTGTGCCACCAATCAGAACTTTCTTGGTCAAAAAAAAATATAAATCCAAAAAAATTATTCTCTGAGAATGATAGAATCTTGGTTAGAATCACCGAGATAGACTTAGAAAAGCGCAGGATCGCTTGCTCACACCGTTTAACAACTGAAAATCCTTATGAAAAATTCAAAAAGGAAGTTAAAATTGGCTCAGTAATTTCTGGTTCATTTGAAATTACTTCAACTAATGATTATGCATTATTTGTAAAACTTGGAGATTATTCTATTGAATCATTTTTGCACTCAAACAATATTTCGTTCAAAGGTGAGCCTGCAGAAAATTTAAAATTATATAAAAAAGGAGATACTTTAGAAAAATTACAAGTATTAGAATGTGATGTTGAGAATCAAAGAATTCAGGTAAGCTTAAAAGATGCAATAGAAACTGACCCTCATAAATTCTATGATCAATTTTCTGTAGGTGACGTACTAACTTGTAAAATTATAAGTTCAGATAAAAAAGGAATTGTAGTTCGACCTGAAGGATCAGAAACAGATATTTTTATCTCAAAAAAAAATCTATCAGCGGAAGCAAGTTCTCAACGTGTTGAAAGATGGATTGTTGGCGATCGATTAGACGCAATGTTAGTAAAAAAATTGAAGAGAAGTGTGAGCCTGTCTATTAAGGCTCTAGAGGAAAAAATGAACTCTGAAGCTCTAAAAAAATATGGCTCGGAAGGATTGTATTCTGGCAAATCACTTCCTTTCGCTTCCCTTGATAAAATAGTAAAAAAGAAGAAAGAAACTGAATAAATAAATAAAATTGTCAGTAACACGTTCAAAAATTATTAAGGAAATTTGTGATGCCTATCCTGGTTTCTTACATCATGACATTGATAAATTGTTTTCTATTATAATTAATGAAATGAAATCTGCACTTAAACGAAAAGAGCGAGTAGAACTACGTAAACTATTCACAATAGAACCTAAAACTCAAAAAAGTGCATTTAAGAGAAATCCTAAAACTGGGGCTTCTTTTTTTGTAAAAGAAAAAAATAAAATATATTTTAAAATTTCAAAAGAATGGGCAAAAAAAATAAATGAAAAAATGTAAAATCTTCATTGCAATAGATACTAATAAAATTTCTAAAGCAAAAAAAATAATTAAAGAAACTCAAACAAATAAAATTAAAATTGGATATAAATTTGGATTAGAATTTATTCTAAGTAAAAATGGAAGAAATTTTATATCAAAGTTAAAAAATAAAATTATATTTATTGATATTAAAGCAAAAGATATACCCAATACTATGAAGTCAGCTATTAAATCATTGAAAGATCTTAAAATTAATTATTTAACTGTACACATTAGTTCTGGATTGGAAGCATTGAAAGCGGTAAAAAAAGTATCATCAAAAATCAGGATTGTCGGTGTTTCAACTTTAACTTCTTTAGACAATAAAAACTTAAAAGAAATAGGATACAATAAGTCAGTAAAAAATTTAATAATTCATCAAAGTAAATTAGCAAGAAAAGCAAAACTAGATGCAATAGTTTGTAGTCCTAATGAAGTAAAGTATGTTAGAAAAATTTTTAAAAAGGAAATTATTACACCTGGAGTTAGGTTTGATAATAATATTCAGGATCAAAAAAGAACAATGCACCCAAAAAAAATTAAATCTGATTGGATAGTCTGTGGTCGTATTATTACAAAAGGTAAAATTAAAAATAATTTGAAAAAATTAATACATTATTTAAATTAAAATAATGATTATTAAATGCTGTGGTCTTAATCCATCTAGAGATGTTCAAGTATGTCTTGATTTAAAAGTAAATTTTCTTGGATTTATATTCTATGAAAAATCTCCAAGAAATATTAAAATTTCCGATTTGGATGTACTAAAAAATTATAATAGAAAAAATTCTTTATTTACTGCTGTAACTGTTAACGCAAGTAACGATTTGATTGATCAAATTACTTTTAGAAATATACAGTGTATACAATTACATGGGTCTGAAACAAATCAAAGAATTAAAGAAATAAAACAACGATACAAATTAAAAGTAATAAAAACAATCCAAGTCAAAGATGAGGCGGATATCGGGTTGTATAAAAAATATATTGATGCAGATTATATATTACATGACACACCAAGCATGGAAGGTTCAATTGAATTTCCTGGAGATTTAATTCATAAACTTCCTAAGGGAGAAAATTTTGCTCTTGCAGGATCAATTTCTGAAAGCACTATAGACAATATTGCAAAATTAGGTGTTAAGTTTTGTGATTTATCCTCTAAACTTGAGACTAAATTAGGTATAAAAGATCATAAAAAAATAAAAAAATTTATGGATAAAGTAAAACAGATAAATGAAAATACCTCCCTTTAAAGAAATAAACTCTCCTAACAAAAATGGTTATTGGATTAACCCTAAGACAAAGGAAGCTTATGGTGGTCAATATATATCGCCACTTCTAATTCCTAATCTACAAAAAGTGGAAAAGTGTTTTAAAAAAGCTCTTAAAGATAAAAAATTTATGAAAGGATTAGAAGAAAAACTGCTAACTTTTATTGGAGTTAACACACCTATTCTACGTAGCAAAGAACTTGAAGAAATTGCAGGAGGCCAAAAGAAAGTTGGAAAAATTTATCTTAAAAGAACTGATCTTCATCACGACTCAAGTCATAAACCTGTAAATAGTTTTTCTTCATGTTATATGGCAAAACATATTTTTAAAGCGAAAAAAATTATTTGTGAAACTGGAGCTTCAATGCATTCAAGATCTGTGGCGGCTGCATGTGCTATGCTAAAAATGGATTGTGAAGTTCACATCGGCGCGGTGGACGCTGAAAAGGTTAGTTTAAATAAAGATATCAGCGAACTATATGGTGCAAAAATTGTAGTTGTTCATGAATCTACCAAGAGCTTGTTGCCAGCTATGGCAAGTGCACTTCGCAGTTGGCAAAGTAATCCTGATGCCATGTATGTAGTGGGGTCCGTGGCGGGTCCATCACCCTATCCTCGGATGGTTAGAACCTGGGCAAGTGTTATTGGAAGAATTGCAAAACAACAATTTAAACAAATAACTGGTAAAGTTCCTTCTACTCTATTTTGCGTATGTGGAGGTGGATCTAACCTTATGTCAATGGCTTATCCTTTGCTAAAAGATAAAACAGAAATTTTTGCAGTTGAAAGCGCTGGTGAAGGAATTCCTACTGGAAGACACGGTGCAACGATACTTGGTGGTAGTCAAATGGGTATACTACTAGGATTCAAATCAAAAGTTGTAATGAAATCTGCACAAATTGCTGAATCGCTCACCGAGGCGTCAGGGCTTGATTTTGCTGCTGTTGGGCCTGAAGTTGCATACTTGCACGATATAGGAAGAATTAAGTTTCGCTCAACAACAGATATGGCAGCAAAAAAAACATTTTTAATGTGTTGTGAAAAATTAGGAATAGTTCCAGCAATTGAAGCCTGTTACGTAATAAATGCTGCGTTAAAAGAAATAAAGAAAAGAAAGAATCCAAAAGAAAATCATTTAATTCATTTATGTGGATCAGGTGAAAGTAACGTTGCTAGAATGATAAAATTTAAAAGGGAAAATGAATAAAAACTTTCAAGAAATGTTCGCTAAAGCAAAACAAGAAAAAAAAGGATCTTTAATAGGTTTTGCAACTGGAATGGACCCTAATTACAAAACTTCAAAGAAAATATTAATTGAAATGGCAAAACATTGTGGAGCTATAGAAGTAGGCTTACCTTTTAATACAAGCACGTCAGACTCAGCTACAATTATGGATGCAAATATGCGGGCTATAAAAGCTGGAGCAAATACTGAAAAAATTTTTAAACTTATAAAAGAAGTAAAATCTGAAATTAAAAATAATGTCCCTTTTTTAATCATGACTTACATGAATCCAGTCTATGTTTATTCAATTAAAAAATTTGCAAAAAAATGTAAAACTTCAAATGTAGATGGAGTAATTATAGTTGATAGCAACAATAATTCTCCCGAAGATAAAGAACTTTCAAAAGAACTTAAAAAAATTAATGTTGCTTATGTTAAATTAGTAGCCCCAACTAATGATGAAGCATTTATTAAAGAAACTTTAAAAAAATGTAGTTCTTGGATTTATATTGTCTCATATGCGGGTTTGACGGGATCAAAACAAGTAAACGTAGAAAATGTAAAAAAAATAAGTAAACTAATTAGAAAAAACTCAAAAATACCTATTGGAGTAGGATTTGGAATACGTACAAAATCAGATGTATCTAAAGTAATTAAAATAGCTGATGCAGCAATAGTTGGCTCTGGTATAGTTGATATAGTTGGAAAAAATAGTAAAAATCATAATTTGACCAAAAAAATTAGTTCTTATTTAAAAAATTTAAAAAAGGGATTAAATAAATAAAGATGAATTGGTTAACTTCCATAAAAACTTTAGGTGATAAAATAAAAAGAAATTTTAGAAAAAAATTTCCTTCAAAAGAAGAAATTGAAAATTCTAAATGGCAAGCAAAAAATTGTTGTAATTCTGGGCCAATCTTAAAAGAAGATCTACAAAAAAATTATTATCAATGCACCAATTGCTTTACCACTTTTCCCTTGCCACCATCTGAAAGATTTTCTTATATGTTTGGAAAAAATAATTATGAAATTTTAGATACGCCAATAGTTGGCGATCCTAGATTGCTTAGTTGGGAAGATGCTTCTGGCAAGTACAAAGATAAATTGGCAAAAACTAGAAAAAAAACAGGCTTAAATTCTGCAATATCTGTAGCTTATGGAAAATTAACTGAAAATCTTAATGCTGTAATTTGCTGTTCTGATTTTCGATATTTCGGGGCTAGTATTTCGCAAGATGAAGGAGAATCAATCTTATACGCGTGTGATAAGAGTATAAAAACTGGATCACCACTAATTCTGTTCGCCATGGGGGGCGGTATGCGCATGCAAATTCCATCTGCTGTAAGTCTTATGCAAATGCCAAGAACAGTTTTGGGATTATCTGAAGTTAAAAAAAAAGGAATACCAGTAATTGTTGTTGCTGACAGTGTAGTGGCTGGAGGTATTAGCGCGAGTTACGCAGCTACTGGGGATTTTTTATTTTTTGAAGGTAAAAAAACTAAATGGATGTTTGCAGGTCCTCGTGTAGCTGCCAATGCTAGCAATACTGAGCCACCTGAAGATTTTTTAGAAGGAGGTTGGGCTATGTCTCATGGACATGGTGATTATATGATTGAACAAAGAAAAGATACAAAAGATTTTTTAGTAAAATTTTTAAATATTATCTTAAAAAAAAATCTATCTTCTATTATAGATGAGGAGAGTATAGATAATATTAATGAAACTACAAAACTTAATAAAGAAACTAGAGAAGCATCATAAATATATTGTTAATCATATATGATTAACTCAGAAACCTATTATGAAAATCTTCAAAAAAAATACAGTAGAAGTATTTCTCTAGGTTTATTTAGGATTAAAAGGGCTTTAAAGCTTTTAAATAACCCCCATTTAAAATTAAAAAGGCCCTCTAATATTATAGGATCTGACGGCAAATTCACTTGCCTTAGATCGCTTCAATATTTCATTGAAGCAAACGGTAATACTACAACAGCTAATTTTTCACCTCACCTTTATGATCTTCGAAATCGATTCTGGTTAAAAAATAGATTTATATCTCTAAAAGAAATTAAAAAATATGAAAATATAATATCTAAATTAAAAGTTAAACTAAGTTTATTTGAGGTTTTAACCTTAATCCATATCTTGGCTGCATCTAAAGAGAATGCTGATTTCTCGTTGCAAGAAGCGGGGCTTCTATTCAAGGGGGATGCGTCGAGAGTCTGGGATAAACCATTTATGCAGGTTTGTACTAACTTAAATAAGCAGCATCTTGAGTGGGTTTATCCTAAGACTATTAATGAAATTTGTAGGCAAAAAGTTGGGTATATGAGTAATAATACAAATATTTATATAGGCAAACAAAAGCCTAAAGTATTAAGCATAGTTAAGAAAATACTTAAAAAAAATAAAAGCAATATTACATTTCCTTCCTCTTGGAAAATAATTAGTAAGAACAAAAAATTATTTTACAAAGACAATAAAAATATAATTAAAATAAAATCTAAATATATTCATAGTAAAGGATTGATTGATAATTTAGGTCTCTCTATAAAAATTGCTTTAGATTTAAATATAAAGCCAAAAATAATTGAAAAAACTATTCCAAAAATTTCATATGAAGGAAGAATACAATATATTACAAAAGGTAAATTAAGAAAGTTAATCCATAGAAAAGAAGATTTATTGTTGGATGGTTGTCATTCTAATGAGAGTGCATCTAATTTGTATAATTACTTAAAACAATTAAATGTACCCATTTATGGTTTATGGGGAATGCAAAAAAACAAATTTCCACATCAATTTTTAAAAAATTTTAATGGAATATTTAAAAAAATAGTAACCTTTAAAATTGAAAATGAACCAAATGCTATGGAATCTAAAGAATTAAAAAAAATTGCAAATAAACTTGGATACGAAACAGTTGATGCAAAAAATTTTAAAGAAGGATTAAAGATTATATCTTCGAAGTCAAAAAAAATAATTTTAGTATTCGGCTCACTTTATGGAGTAGGATCAGTTTTAAAATTTAATTAAGATAGATGTTTATTAATTACTTCTAACAACTTTGCTTTATTAGATAAACCAACTTGAGTTTCAACCAATTCAGAATTTTTATATAAAAGAAGCGTAGGAATTCCTCTAACTCCATTGGCCGTCGGGACGTTGGGCTGTTCATCAATATTATGTTTTAAAATTAAAATTTTATCTTTTAGTTCTACATCAATTTGCTCGAGTATTGGTGTCAACGCCTTGCAGGGCGCACACCAAGATGCCCAAAAATCAACCAAAACTAAATTATTTTCTTTTATTGTTTTATCAAAGTCTTCATCTGTAGAATTTTTTATTGTCATAATGTTTTAATAGTCAATTATAGTTTAATGTCAATTTACAAAAATGCATTTATTAACAATTTAATTTCTTTTATAAAATGATTATTTTTGTAATATACATGTTTAATGGATAAAAACTTTCCTTGGTCATATAAATACGACCCTAAATCTAAAGATCCTTATATAATGAGTAGATCTAAAATTGATTTGTACTTGAGATGTAAAAGGTGTGCATATCTTGATATGCGGCTTCAAATAAAAGGACCAAAACCTTTCCCTTATAATCTTAATTCTAGAATAGATACATTGTTAAAAAATGAATTTGACGTTGCTAGAAAAAATAAAGAACAAACTATTTATCAAAAAGAAGCTAATATTAACGCTATTCCATTTTCTCATGCAGAATTAGATGTCTGGAGAGAGCCCTTTAAAGCGGCAAGATTTCATCATAAAGATACAAATATTGTAATAGCTGGATCCGTAGACGATTTATGGGAAAATTTAGATACAAAAAAAATTCATATAGTGGATTACAAATCCACCCATACAGATAAATTTGATAAGCTAAAATCTTTTGATGCGCCTTATTTAATTGGTTACAAAAGACAGGCAGAAATTTATTCGTGGATATTATCAAAACTTGGATTGGAAATAGATAATACTAGTTATTTTTTTTATGTTAATGCAAAGCCAGATCAAGAAATTTTTGATAATTCATTAGAATTTGAATGGGCAATTATACCTTACACTACTAAAGATTATAATTGGGTTGAAAATACTATTGTTGAAATAAAGAATTTTTTAGAAACCAATAAGATACCATCCTCTTCTCCGGATTGTGACCTTTGTAAATATATGAGCAAATTTTTTGATTTTATAAAAAAGAAGTAAAATTAATTAATTTTATATTTTTGTAATTTATAAAAATTATTAAGCATTTTCATTTCTTCATAATCGTCAGGAGCAGTATCTAGTAATCTTGGATTGAACAATACAATTGAAGCACATTTGGCCCTAGAGACGGCAACATTTAGCCTGTTACGGTTGAAAAAAAATTTTTTGTTTCTAGGAAGATTTTCAATATCTGAAGTGGTCATGCTTATTAAACAAATTGGAGATTCTTGTCCTTGAAATTTGTCCACCGTGCCGACCCGAGAATTCTTATCTAGCCGTTCTTTAAGATAGTTAACCTGAGCGTTGTAAGGACTTACAATCAAAATATCTTCGATGGTTAAATCTCTTACTTTGTTATCTACATCTACAAATTTTGATGCTAATAATTGTTTCATAATTTTACTTATTACCTGATATTCTTCATCACATGTTTGGGTTCTGTCTTCATGATCCATTTGAATATAATGTACGCCTTCTGATAAAATTGAACTTCCTTTAATAAAATTAATTTTTCTTTTTTTGTTATCACTATGTGTTAATAATCTGCCTTCATAGAAACTTGGAGAGATAAAATTATTTATTTTTGGATGTAATCTGTAAGTTTTATTTAAAAATATACCTCTATCCTCAGCAACAGTATCATTATTCTCAAGAAGATAGTCTAAAACTGATTTTCCAGACTCTCCCGGATGAGATCCTTGAGTAGGTTGTCCAAGCTGTAGCTGGTCACCAATAAGAACTATATTTTTTGTTATGCTGCCCAAAGCAACTATATCGGTTAAAGACATTTGGCTCGCTTCATCAACAAACAAATAATCAAATTTTGCATGATAATAAGAACTAGCAAGATGATATTTTGTTCCCGCAAAAAGCGAAACCGACTTATCAAGCAATCCATCCATAAATGGTGGATCTTTTGAAGCGTTTTTAATATATTCATATTTTCCATTAAAATATGTCTCCTCATCTTTTTCATTAACTTTTTTTAGACCCTTAAATTGTATTTTTTTCTTATTAGCAAAATATTCTATGTTATCTAATAAATTGTGAATTACTTTGTGAGAGTTTCCAGTAACTGCTATCCTTTTTTTCTTTTTAATTAATTCAATTATAGTATTTGCTGAATGGTAAGTTTTTCCGGTACCTGGTGCCCCCTGTATAAAAATCCATCCATCTTTTAATCTAGAAACTACATTTGGAATTTCTTCTTCAAAATTTTCAGTTTTTATAATTTTTTCTCCTTGTTTCATTCCATCTATTAATGGAGTAGATTTATTCAATAAACTTGTTAAAGCTTTATAATTATTTTTATTTTCCAAAATGTTGTCACAGTATTTATAAATATTATTGTTTAGCTTGGTATATCGAGTATGTTTAGGAGGTTTTTCACCTATAGATAAAATATTAGGCAAAGTTTGACCATTTTTTGATATTCCTTTTCTCAATATTACAATTTTTTTAATTTGATCTAAATCTTCAATTGTGCCTGCAGCATCTGGACGTTCTAAATCCACATTATTGGCTATGGTTACTACTCTTCCCTTTTTTAGCTTGTATTCTTGAGTTGGAAACACATATTTGTAAATCATAGATCTTTTTTTAGGTGTGGGATCTTTGTAAGAAGAAACTAATTGCATTTTCGCTATACATTCTCGGTCATCTAATAATTCATCATCAGATAAATTTCTTCTATCAAAAAATTCTCTCCATTTTGGTTTATTGTCTCTTACATAGAATCCAATAACATCTGATAATAGATTTAAAATTTTTTTATCCTTTAATTTTGAATTTTTAATTTTATCTTGATATTTAACTATTTCTTCTTCATGATCCATTAATTCTTCATCATCCTCAGCTTTTTCTATTTCTTCAAGAAATCTAGTTCCTGTTTTTTTCTTTATATCTAAGAGCCATTCTCTTAGCTTAAATGTTGAATAACAATCTTGCTTATTGTAATCAATTATTTGATCTTTAAATTTTTTATTATTTGTTTGCACCCATTCTAAATAAAATTCTTCTGATTGTTCCCCTTTTTGTACATCTCCAGTTCTATTAAAAGGATAAAATTTTTCTATATTTTTTAGTGAATAGCTATTTTCTGAAATCATGATTGCTTCCTGGCATATTGATAATAAATCAACAAATTTATATGATCTTAAATATTGATCATATTCAATATGTTTAACTTTATACATTGATGTTAACCGTTCAAGATTTTGAATTTCATAATTGCCATAATGGTAAATTTTTGCATCCTTGTGCTTCTTGAAATGTGCTTTTGTAAAATCAAAAAATTTTATTAAATTTTCTTTTTCTTCTTCTTTATCTTTTGCCCAAAAACTCTTGTATTTTTGTTTACCATCTTCTTCATAATAAATTCCAAAAAGATATTCTAATTTTTCATCGTGAACCCATGTGGAACTTTCAAGATCAAAAAACAGATCCGACTTTGATGGTTTTGGTATTAAATTAAAACCTTTTCTAACAATTAAATTTTCCTCTATAATTTTGTATATTGGTTTACCAGTTTTTTCATATTCTATTTGTAATTTAGCCTGTTCAATTCTTTTATTTTTTATTTCATCTCTTAAACCTTCAATTTTTGTTTTAGGATTTAATTTTGCTAATTTATCTATTGTATCAATACCGCTATTAATAAATCTTTTTTTTTGGTTGCCTCTATTAATGCCTCCTGTTTGGTTTATGTGTCTTTTTTTCTTCCACTGATCTGAACATACATTTTCCCAATCACACAGTGCACAAAATGAGCATTTTTCAGGTTTTGTTTTGTCTACTCCATTTTTAAGAAACTGTTCATATTTTTCTTTGTGAAAATTAAATAAATCATAAATCTCATTTATTTTTACTTTTTCCTTAGTTCCGTCCTTTAATAAAATATATAAATTTTCTGAAGATACTCCTTGAGATTTTTTTAAAAGATAGGAGTAAATTCCGACCTGGTAGATATGATCACCACGAATTTTCTTTGAATTTTTAGTATCTATCACTTCATAAAAATAGTCTCCAAAATTGGATTTGTGTTTTTTATTAATTTCAAGAAAATCGGCTTCCCCACTCCATTTTCCATCTGAAAGCCAACCACCATAAATAATCTCATATCCTTGTTTCATGGCATTTAGAGTTTCTTTAAATTTATCTACATTTTTTAATTTTTTTATATCTTTAACTTTGGAGTATTTTTTTTTTAATTTTTCAAAATATTTAGCTTCATGAATATTTCCCTTATCAAATCTTAATAAATCAATATTAGAATGTTCTTTTCTTTTAAGTTTTAATTCTTTTTCATATTTTTCATTAAATATAATATGCTTACAACTTAGATATTTTTTAAGCATACTGGGAGAATAAAAATTTTTTTTATTTTGTTTGATCATTTTACGTTAACGATATTGCTCATAATCATTCATCATTTTTACAAGATAATTGTCTAGTTCTTGCAGTTGTTCACTTTTTTTATCATCCTTAGCATTTTCTGCATAAAGTTTAAGGGTATCTAATCTTGCTAGTTGTTCGGGTATTTTTGTAAAAGGTGAAAAATTATTAGATGTATCTAACAAATAATTGGCTATTCTTTTTTTTAATCTATTAAATTCTTTTTTTGAAAGGACTTTACAAAAATCATCTTCATTCAAATCTTCATAAAGTTTCATTTTTGCTAACATTTTAACTTCTTCATTCTTAAAATTATTAAATATTTTTTTTTTATCAGAAAGCTCTTTTGCTAAATTAAAATCATTCATATTTTTTCTATCTTTATTTATTTCAAACATTAAACCATAAAGATTTTCCTCTGGTTGTTTTAATTCTTGATCAAATTGATTTTTTTCCTCTATTTTTTCTTGTGCAATATCTCTTAATCTAACTGATAATTCTTCGCGGTATTTTATTAAATATTTGTATCTTTTTTCTAATTCTTTAATCCCAATAGATTTATACTCTTGATCAATTAATGCATTTTCTTGTTCCAAAAAAATTGGACTTCGATTTCCTTTACATATTCTAATAAACCGAGGACTAGAATCTACTTTTTTTCTAAGTTCTTCTCTATCATTCATTATTGATACAATTTCTTCAGGCGGCTGGCGCAGGTCATAAAGATAATACCAATTTGGATAAATTGTATTTCCTAAATAACAACCACAAAAAATGCGTGCTTTTGCGAAGAAAAATTCATTCCAACAAAATATTCCATCTTTAATTTGTGGCAGTACATCTGCTTTTTTTCTTAAGGCAATAGAGGCATTAAATATTTCTGGTGCATTTTGAAATAATAACTTTCCTAAATCTTTTGTTGCCCTAGTATCCCAAAGACTATCATGTGCAATTTCAGATTTTATATTATTTGCCTTAATCATATCCTGCAATTTATATGACGTGTTAAGTTTACTATTTTTTTCATATTTTAATGCTCCATTGGCAAAAACTGATGCTGAACGTACAGCTGGTAATAAGTCGAATTGACTACTGCTGGTTATAAATGGATATTTTAAATTTAAATGAAGCATATGATGTAAAAGAACCATATCGTATGAGGATGAATTATAACCAACAAAAGTAGTTCCTTTTTTTGCTAGTTCAATAAATTTTGCTTCTAGTTTGTCTACAAGTTCTCCATTAGATAATTCTTCATTTTGAATTTTACTTAAAGGAATGTTGTGTGCTAACATTGCATCGATTTCAAAAGCTCTAGACTTTCTTAATTTAGAGTTAAAAGTTCCTTCTTCTATGGTTTTAAAATTTGAATTTACTGTTACATAGCTGCAACTTAAACAAGTTGCTTTAACTGCTGATCCAGAGTCAGCTTCCATATCATAAAAAGTAAAAGAATTTTCCATTGAATTAAATTATTTAAAACTATGCAATCTTTTTTCCTTCTTTAAAATCAGGAATAATCATTTCATCAAAAAGACTAGTAAAAGTTTCCTCTTTAGAAATTTTTTCTTCTTGTTTATTTGAACTTATAAAGTGATTTATTCTTTTGTTTAATTCAAAAAGTCTAGCCTCTTCAAAAGTTCCTGCTAAATCATCTAATCCAAGCTCTTTCATGTATTTGCTATTCTTAAAAGCCAATTCTAAATAATACGAACCTCGATATTTGTTAACTAATTCATCTATTTCAAATAATCTTATTTTATCCTTTTTGGCCATTACATCATCTATCTCCTTTTTTTGTTCTTTTGTTATTGGGATATCTACAAATGGTAAACCAGAAAGATTTTCTTTAGTTTTGATTTCTTGAGATTCATTTTTAGATAAAAATTCTGGAATTTCATAATCATTCTCAGAATTTTTACTAAAGGAAAATTTTCCTGAATTCCAGCTAAGCTCTCCACCAATTTTATCTGAACGTTTTAATTGTTTTACAAAATTTTTCTTTACTAAAAAAGTTCCTTTTCTAACATTTTCCATTTCTATTTTTTGATAATCTGTTGGTGAATAAAAATTTGGAACAAAGATCAATCTAAGTTGTTCACATAGGTAATAGAAATCTTGGATTGATTTTACTAGATTTTCAAATTCAATATTTTTTTCAAATCGTTTCTCATCTAGTATTGGATCCCCCTTCAAACGAATATTATTTAGATTGTCAAAACCCTCGTCTTCGCAATCCATCTCAATTAAAAATGATTTATACTCATCATATTTTTCTTTAGTTGCTACTTCAGCAATATAACTTTCTAATAAATTTGAGGTTTCAATAAAATCAATATTTTTTAATTTAGTTAATGCTGCAATATGATGATCAAGAGCTGGGAGAATTAAAATTTTTATAACATCTAATTTCTTATTAACTACTCTGCTTAGTATTGATATAAAAGATTGGTTCTTATCAATTTTATCTCTTTTTATTGAGTGATAAACTGCTGATAGAAAATTATAACAAAATGACCTAGGAAATATGTCTAGTTTGTATTTATAGATATAATTAGTTAGATAATTTTCGTATTGACCCATATTTTGAGAGGCTACAGCCTGTGAAATTTTAGATTCCTTGAGCAATTCCCATAAAATACTACCTAATTTGCTTATTTTATTACTTTTTTCTCGAATCATATTATTTATTCTTTATATATATACAGTATATAAATAATAAATCAATATTAAATTATATTAAAATACTGTATTGACACTGTATTATTTTTATAGTAATACACGTTTATGAGCAACAAAAATGATAAAAAAAAGGGATTTAAGAAAAAAAAATTAAAAGAAACGAATGTAGTCCCCTTTAAAACTAAATCCTTAAAAGAGCAAAAAGTCGAAACTGAGATTGAAACTTGGAACAAAGTAGATTCTTTCTCAAAAGAGTTGGTAGATGAATTTAAAAAAGTAGCAACCAGAGAAGCTTTAAGCTCTGACGAGTGTTGGTATATCTTTTACTACCGTTTAATGCAAACAATGATGTTTGAAATGTCTTATCCAGCATTTAAATACTATACAAACTGGACTTCAAGACAACTACTTAAGCATCATAAAGATTTCATGAATTCTCTTGATGAATGGACTGGCGATCCAGATGAAGAAACAGATCTTTTTGGTCGAAGCAAAAAAGCAAATAAAGACAAAATATTACATTAAATGAAAGGAAATAAAGAGCGAATGAATAAATTATCATCTATTGGTTTAGGAATAGCAATTGGTTTAACGTGGGGCATTGCAGTAGTTGGGGTAGGTATCTTTGCACAACATATGTTAGCGAGCGGCTACAATTCTGGCTGGCCTGAAGAAGTAATAAATTCCGTTTTACTGTTTAAAGGATTATTCAGTTTAGTTTATCCAGCTTGGGCACATGACGTTAGCAGTACTTTAATGAATGGACTGTGGGCATTCACACATGGCTTCATAGGTGGTTTCGCAATCGCATTTAATTACAATATGCTGATGAGAATTTATAACCAATTTTTATTTAAACTTTTTCAAAGGAATTTCTAAATATGAGACACTTTGAATATAAAGATTTAACAGAAAATTCAAGTAAGTTCTGGAAAGTAAATTTAGAATCAAAAAAACTTATTGTGACATATGGGCGAATTGGAATAAATAATCCAGCTATAAAAACTTATAAATTTCCAACTACTAATTCAAAAGAAGGTTTTAAAACAAAAGAAGATGCTAAAAAATTTTGTGAAAAAAAAATAAGAGAAAAGATTAACAAAGGATATGTGGAGATAAATTAAGAAATGGAAAAAAACTATAAACATTTATTACAAGATCGTTTAACTTATTATCTTGAATGGAAAGCAGATTGGCAAGATTGGTTCAAACAACAAGAAATAAACGAAAAGGCTAAAAGAAAATTTTATGAAGATAAAAAACTTTTTAGTTTAATTATAAATTTTTATTTTTTACCACTTAATTTTTTAAAATATTATAAAAAAAAAAGAGCTCAGCACGTTTATAATAAAGTATTAACAGTAATATCTGTTCTTAAAGAAGAAATAGATTTAATTAATAAAAATCAAACATGGAGAAAATAATGTCAAATATAAATAAACTTAAAGAACTATTATTAGAATTACCAGAAATAAAATCTGCAGAACATATTAAAAGTGTAGAAAGTGCAGTAACCACTGCCTGGTCTGAAGAAATTTGGAACCATGACATGATTGCAAGAGACACGCTTCAAAATATGTATGATGGTTGTATTGAGTCAAAATTAGAAATTGAACAAATAAAAATTACTACGGATAATGATCAAATAAGAGTTTATGCTCCAAATGAATATAATTTAGAAAAACTTTATTACATTGGATCAAGTAAATCAGAAAAAGATTACAGACAAATTGGTGCACATGGTGAAGGTATAAAAAAATGCTTCTCGGATCTAGCTAGAATGGGTATTTTTAACCCAATTTTAATTTCTTCTGATAAAGCTTTGATTGTTTCTGTAGGAAAAGAAATTTCAGGCACAGACTCACTAAGACCACTTGTTTATAATTATTTTCAAATAAACAAACTAAAAGGAAATTATTTTATTTTGAATACAATAGATAAAAAATTAAAAAAAGCCTATGAATTTGGTTTAAAAAACTTTTTTTATAACAAAAACCCTTTAGTCGGAGAGGTGCTTCATAGTTATAATGATATTACTATTTATAAATCTAATGATAAAAAAAATGGTTATGGATTTTATAAAGGGCTTAAAAGAATTGATATAAAGGATATACCTATTATTATTTCAATTGATAAATCTTATGCTGCCCTTGATAAAAAGGTTAAGATTGACAGGGACCGAAAAGCTTTTGACTCAAAATTACAGAGTACATTTTATTCAATTTTTTCAAGAAGTGGTTTTTATTATCATGATTTACAAAATAACCCTGCAATTAAATATATTTTAAAGTCTTCAAAGGAAATTTGGCCTAAAGGACACCTTCTTCTATCTGCAATAGCTTCAAACTCTTATGGAAGATTAAAAGATGATCAATCTCTAAAAGAATTGTTTGGAAAAGAGTACTATGCAGAGTCAAGATGGACTTATTCTAGGGATATTTCTTACAATGATTGGTTTTCAACCAATACACAGAATTGGGTTAGAAATAAAACAGAAAAAGAAAAGAAAAAGAAAAAGATTCTTCCTGCCTACTTTACTTCTTTCGGCGTTATGTCTGCCCTAGAAAATTTTATTAGAAATAAAAAAAATGCTGAAAATAGAATTAAAAATAAAAAAACAAAGGATTTAACTCCTAAAGAACAAAAAGTAATCAATTTCTGTTTTGATGCTGCAAAATCTATAAGTCCAACTTTTGCAAAGCTATTTGCAGGTGATGAGTATGATGATCCAATCTACGAAACTAAATTTAAAACTATTACTTGCAATTTGTTATTAGGTGAACTTCGTGACAGTGGTGTAAATTCAAAAATTATATACTTGAACAAGAGTCTTTTTAAAGAGTCTTTTGGTAAATTTTTCAGCGTGTGGCTTCATGAATTGAGTCACAGTTTTGCAGGCTCGGATGGAGACAGATCATTTAGTGATTGCCTAACAGTGCTAATTCAAAAATGTATTGATAATAATGCTTCAGTAAAAAAATACAGTAACCAATGGAGTAAATTAATTAATTAAGGTATAATAGAAATAAATGATTACAATTTTATCAATATCAGTAACAATACTTTCAGCAGTTTTGGCAGCATTGATTGTTTATATATTTAAATTTAATAAAGGTACTCAAACAATTGACAAAGATAATGATCCAGATTTTATTAAGCTGCAAAAGGATTATGAAGGATTAGAAAAAGAAAAAAACTTAAAAGACCAATATATTTCTGATTTAAAGAAAGACAAACAAGAATTAATTCAAAACAGAACTGATGTAGATAGTTTTAAAGAGATAAGCAATAAAAGTTTCCAAGAATATCAAGCAGTTGTATCTGAATATAAAAATTTTCATGAAAAGTTAACAGGAGATGCAAAATATCAAGGGAGATTTAATGAATTAAAATTGAGAAGAATTTTAGAAAAACATGGTTTCAAACAAGAAGATGGTGATTTTGATGAAAGAAAAGGGCAAAAAATTATTGATACAGTAACTGGCAAAGAGAGAAAAGTTATGCCTGATTTTATTCTAAACTTACCAGAAAACGAAAAAATAATAATTGATTGCAAGGTTTCTCTTAAAGCGTTTGAAGGATTTGCTAATTCAAAGGATAAAAGTTCCAGGGAACAATTTTTAAAAAAACATATTGAAAGTGTGAAAAATCATATTGATGAGTTATCTGGCAAAGATTATTTAAAAATTTATAATTTACAAAGTTTTCAATATATTGTTCTATTTATGCCATTTGATGCATGCTACTTGGCACTTCTTGAAAAAGAGCAAGAGTCCATTTTAGATAAATGTTTTGAGAAAAAAATTTTACTTGCTGGACCAATTAGTATTATGGGTTTAATATCAACTGCTTCTTCAATTAAAAACCAAAAAAAACAAATTTCAAGGGTGGGCGAGATAATTGAAAAAGCAGAAGTTATTTTTGATAAATATTCAATTTTGAAAGATAGTTTAAAAACTGCAATAAGCAGTCATCGAACACACACAAAAGCTCTTGAAGAAGTTATAAACACTACTTATGGATCAAATCAAGGTTTAGAGTCAAAACTTAAAAAATTAAGAGATGAGCATGGTTTAAATACACGAGACTTAGAAGAATCTACAGACAATGATAAAAAATTAGATTATATTCAGGACCCTGAACGAGAAGAAAAGAAGGTTATAAATTATAAAAATTAATATAAATGAGTAAATTGAGAAATTTTAATCCTTACAACTTAAAAACTAAGCCTGATAAAGGTTTTTTATATGAAGATATTCCAACCGGATATTTAGATTCTGAAGAATTTATAAATTATTTAAACAGAAAAAAAGTACTAATTGATAGAAGTGATAACCTTGGACGTTTTTGTAACAACAATAATATTCAAATGGTTAAAATTAAAAGAGAAGGCAAGTTTGGTTCTACACCTTACGCATATAAAATTCCTTCTGACACTAAAATAGAAGAAATTATTTTAGTTATGAATAATAATAACAATAGCCTAATGGGTCGTAAAATATTAAAGAAAAAAAAGGAAAAAATTTTAGAAATTTTTGACAGTGCTCCTAGTGCAAAGGATTATGATAAAAAAATTGAAGATGCAAAAGAAAAATTGAAGAAGCAAAAGAATTTAAAAGAAAAAGCAATAATTAGAAAACAAATTGATGAAATTTTAAATGAAAAATGGGACAAATGTTATTCCAAAACATCTTTAGCAGAAAAGGTTTCTGAAGTTGTGGGTATTAATTGTAATAGAAAATTAGTGGCTAAAGTTTTAGATGAAAAAAGATCTTCTCAACAATACAAATTAATAAAAAAAGGATAAAAAAGTTTTAAATAAATTAACAATTAAGCAATAAACTTCAAAAATTTTTGTACTTCTTTTCTTTTATAAGATTTTTTTGATACCATTATTGCTGCAGAAGTTTTAAGTATCAATCCATCACTTAATTCAATAAGATCATTTGCGGCGGCGGTAGAACCGCTGCTTGATATATCTCCCACTAAACTGGCCTGATTTATTCTTACAGCAATCTCTGTTGCACCATTACTATCTATAACTTCAACATTCCTTACATTTTTTTCAGCTAAGAAATTTTCTACTAAATGTCTATATTTTGTTATCAATTTAATTGGTTTGTTTTTGGCTATCTCTGAAACATCTAATAGGGACCGACAATCAATCCAATAAATAGAACGAAAAATTTTTAAAGAAGCATGACCAAAATCTAAATTTTTATATAATTTAATTTTTTGTTGTATGTTTGTATTTGAATTAAATAATAAATCTTTTCCAGAAATTGCTACGTCAGCAGTTGAATTAGCGAGCGCATCTATAGCGTTACGTGCATGAACAAATAAAATTTTCAAAGAGAAATTTTTATCTTTGACGTAACCAATTAAATCTCTTTCACCTTTCTCAGAAAAAATTTTTAATTTTTTTTTTTTGAAAATATTTAATGATTCTGGTTTAAGTCTTCCCTTTGAGCTTAAACACACTATAATTTCTTTTTTCATTATAATAAATTTATTGCAGCTCCAACTGCATTTATTTGTCTTAGTCCAAGTGAACTTGATAGCATGTTAAATGCTCCTCCACTGATTATTTTAGAAAATTTCTTATTATTAATTGAAAAGTAAAGACCGCTATAAATTTCAACATCTGGTATTTCAGAGCTATTAAATTCTATTCTTAAATTTCTATACTTGTTTTTTCTTACTGGAAAATAATTATTTGAGATTTTTATATTTAATTTATTTTTTTTAAAAAATTCACTTAATAATTTTGGAGCTTTCTCTATAGGGCATTTTAATTTTAAGAAATTTTTTATAATTTTTACACTTTTCTTTCCATCTAATGGTCTTGGCTGTTTATAAACTTTAGTTTCAAATCTTTTAAGAATATCTTTAACTGTTCTATTTCCTATTAGTGTATTTGGATTTAAATTTTTCATTTTATTATATAACTTTCTATCTACTTCAACTTTTGCTTCATCTTCATTTGTTTCTAATCTTTTTAAAACTTCATAAAAATATCTTTTATTATATATTTCGTTCAAAACTCGGGTTTTCCATCTCGAAGGAATTTCTAATTGGTTTACAATTGATGAAAGTAATTCCAAATTATTAATTCTTAAACAACCTCTTTTTTTTGTTATTTTTTTGTAAACATCTATACTATTTTTTATAACTTCGTATTCATCTGATTGATTTTTAGAATTATAGATCTCCCATCCAATCTGTGAATTAATCGTTTTATTTTTTCTATAACTTTCTCCCGCATAACTAATTTTTGTTTTTTTATTAATTTTTGATTTTGAAAATTGAATAAGACTCATTAAGCTTAGATCGGGTCTTAATGCATATGTTTTGTTTGATTTTTCATCACGGAATGTAAATAAATATTTTTTTAACTTTTGATCGCGAATATATTTTGTTTCTATTATGGGATTTAATTCAATATTTTTAAATCCTCTAGATTTTAATATTTTAATTATTTTTGATAAATTTTTTGATTTCATCTATTAAATCTTTCATGGAAACTGTGAACTGGTTTTCTTCTCCTTTAGTACCTAACAAATTTTTTATAGTAGCTGTATTGTTCTGGATCTCATTTTCTCCCACTATAATTGCCAGCTGAAGCTGACGCTTATTTGCATAAGTAAGTTGTTTAGTTAAGTTCTTTTTGGGATCTAAAAATATTTCACAATTAATATTGTTATTTCTCAATAAATTTATTAATTCATAATACTTTGGAAGTAAATTCTCATCCATTACACATATTAAAACTGGTTGATTTTCATCTACTTCAATTTGATTAAGTTGTTCAACGCAATATGTTAGCCGAGAAATTCCTATACTAATTCCAGAACCTAAAAAATCATCTCCTTTAAATTTTGAAACCAGATATTGGCCTCCACTTGCTATAGCTCCAGGTGCAATAACTTTTCCTTTAGAATTTTTAACATCAAAAGTAAGATTAGTTTCTACTATAAAACCCGAATATATGTCCAAACCTCTACAGATTTTTCCAGAAAAATTAATAAGATCACTATATTCTCCATAGTTTAGATTTTTTAATAAATCCTCTGTTTCTTTAATACCTTCTTGAGATAGTGAGTCTTTTAAATTTAATTTTAATTCTTTTAAATCTTTTGTTTTTAAGAAACTGATTATTTCGGATGTTTGTGTTTCGCTTAATTTTGCTCCAACTGTTATTGCACCACTTGCATCAGTCCTTTTTTCCTTTAACAAATCTGTAACACCTGAAATTCCAAAACCGAGTTTATCAAGCTTATCTATTGCTCTTAAAACTTTTTGTTTTTGTTTTTGATCTGTTATCTTTAATTGATTTAATAACCCCTCAATAATTTTTCTATTACTAATATTAATTAAAAATTGATCTTTTTTTAGTCCACAACTTAAAAGTGTGCTAGCTATAAGATTACATAGTTCTGCATTAGCAACTGTAGAATTAAATTTTCCTATGATGTCACAATCGCACTGCCCGAAAGCTTTTAGTCTAGTGCCCGGACCTGGTTTTTCTCGTCTAAAAACATTTTCTGCAATCTGATAACGTTTATATGGATTTGGTAAATTTAAATAATTTTGAGCATAAAAACGAGAAAGTGGAAGAGAAAGGTCATAACGAAGACTAATTTTTTCTCCATCTTCATCGAAAGTGAAAACATCACTCATTGGATTGCTTTCGTCTTCAGATAAAGAATTCCCTATAACAGAACTTAGTTCCATTGGAGATGTGCTTAAAGCACTGAATCCATATCTTTTAAAATTATCCTCAATAGCCACCAAAAGTTTTTTTTGTAAAGACAGGGTTTTACCCCATTGATCTTGAAAGCCTTTTGGTAGTTTTGCTGTTAATTTATTCATAATGCACTCGTCTTGGTACCCGATCCAGTATTCGCAACTGGCCCCCGAACTCCACAGGTTCGTGTGCTTCTACTACACCAATCGGGCTTCGTGACGTTTCCATAATTTATAACCCTACAAATCATAAGCCAACGTCCTCATTCCTTCTTTTTATACTAATTATTATTAAAATTAAATTTTTATATGATTAAAATGATAGCGCGAAGCTACCATGGAAATTATGGTGTCTTTTTGTGTTTATAGGTATTTTAACATTTTTAATCATTGTAAAGTAAATAACACTTAAATTTTAAAATGCAAGAGGTTTGAGTAGGGATAAATATACTTAATGTTAAGTGGTATGTATCCCTAATCAATTTTAATGAAATGAATTTAAGAAAGCTTCTTCAAATTTACAGCTGAAGGTCCTTTCTCACCGTCTTGAATCTCGAATTCAACTTCATCATTTTCGTTAAGGAATCTTAGGCCAGCGTCACGAACCGCACTAGCGTGTACAAAACAATCTTTCTCACCGTCTTGACGCTCGATAAATCCATATCCCTTCTTCCCATTAAACCACTTAACTTTTCCTTTTAGTGTACTCATACTCTTTTACTCTTTCTTTGTTGTATTAAACTTAAGCTAAACTTCAGCTTGCTGGATAATTAAAAGATTTTTTAATTAATTGCAAGTATAATTATATTCTAAAAGCTAAAGTAGTTACTTTAAATTTAATTTATCTATGACGTATTAATAAATATATTTTTTAATTAGATAAGATTATTTTTTGCACTCGTCACGAAGGTGGAAACCCCTGGAATCGAACCAGGACCTAACGCTTTTCAGGCGTTCGTGCCGACCACATACACCAGGTTTCCAAATTTATAACCGAAATATAATCCTCGCTTTTGATAGATCATATGGGGTCATCTCGACTCTCACTTTATCACCTTGAAGGACTCTTATGCGCGCTTTTCTTTAATTTACTACCCCCAACTTATTAAAGTTGGGGGACAGTACCGTAACCTCCCTGCCGTATGAGCTGTTACTGTGTGTCCATTTTCTAACTCAACGCGAAACATGGCGTTGGGAAGTAAATCAATTACACGTCCTTCATATGTAAGAAGATCTTGTTTTGACAAATTTATTTTCTCCTCATTCTAGATTTTATACTTTCACTATGTGCAAACATTCTTTCATAATTTGAAAGATATGTAGCTGATTTTCCAATAATTTCAACACCTGTTTTTGTTAAATTTATGTGTGAAACTTTTTTTAAATATTCATTTATATTTAATCCAGATGAAAATTTTGCACTGCCATAGCATGGCAAAAGATGCGTTGTCCCTACAGAAAAATCACTTACTGACATCGGCGTATACTTGCCAATACATATAGATGCTGCATTGTGTATCTTAGAAATATATTTTTTGTAATTTTTTAAATTGAGTTCAAGATGTTCAGGCGAGCATGCATTCGTAACATCGACTATTTGTTTATCATTTTTACATAGTATTATTTTTCCATGATTTTTTAAACTTTTAATTGCAACTTCTTTTGTGGGAATAGCTTTTATATCTTCTTCAATTTTGTTAATAACTTTATTAATAATATTTTTGTATTTAGTAATTAATATGCATTCAGAGTCTTCCCCGTGTTCGGCTTGAGAAATTAAACTCCATGTTATCGCATTAATATCAGTTTTATCATCAGCAATTATACAAATTTCACTTGCTCCAAGAATTCCACTTTCTACACCTACGGTTCCAGATACCAATTGTTTACTTTTAGTTACATATGCATTGCCAGGTCCTGTAATTTTATTTACTTTTTCTACATAGGTCAAATATCCAATAGCTTGAGCACCACCGCAATTTACAAGTTTAACATTAAGTTTTTTTGCTGCATATGCTACAGCCGCATTCAGTTTTCCATCTACTCTTGGATTAACAACAACTATTTTTTTAACATTAGCAATTTTAGCGGGAATAACCTGCATCAGTAAACTTGAAGGTAAATTTTGAGGTACATAACAGCCTGCTGACTGCATTGGAATACTTTTATACTGTATTTTATTTTTATATCTATCAACATAACTTAAATCTTTAGTTTTTTGTAATTTATGAAATTTCATAATTCTGGCATAGGAAAAGTCTATTGCTTTTTTAACCTTGGGATCTAAATCTTTTATAACCTTACTTGTCTCACTTTTTGTAGGAAAAATTTTTGTGTTATGGCTAAATTTTTTTTCATATTTTAGTACAGCTTTAATGCCATCTCTTTTAATATCTTTTAAAATCTTTGGTACAATAGATGTATCAATATCATTTCTAGATCTTCTTTTTTCTAATATCTTAGTTATTTGACTTAAATAATTTTTTTTTGAACAACGTATAATTTTAAGCATTATTATATTTTTGATCCTCTAAAGTTACTTCAATAACTTCAGATGAAAAGGTTATAAATCTATTTTTTGAAAATAATAGAATAATTTCAAAATTATTTCCTTTTTTATAAGATTCTATAGCCAATAACTCCAAAACATTTTCTTCATTGTTTTGATTAATGTTTTTTGACCTAGATTCCATAATATATTCAAATTTTAAAATACTATTAATACTTTCTTTATTCTTGCTTTTTTCTTTATTTTCTCTTTGGAGAGATATTAAAAAAATTTTATTTTCTTTCAAAAACTTAATTTCTGATTGTTTAATTTTTGCCCCAGAACATAAGGCTGAGATAATTCTGAGGTCATCTTGGTTTTGAGTAATTATTTTCTTTAAAAATTTCTCAGCCATTTAGTTTTTTGATTTGATTTTAATTCCTATTTTTCTCAATTTTGTCTCAAGTTTATAATAACCGCGTAAACCATGGTAGACCCTAAAGAGCGTACTTTCGCCTTTTGCCGCAATAGCACCTAAGATAATCGAAAATGTTGTTCTTAAATCCGATGAGATACAAGATGCTGCTGTTAATTTTTGACCAATTACAATTGCGTTATTCTTTTTAATTTTAATCAAAGCTCCCATTCTATTTAATTCTGGTGCTGCCATAAAACGATTAGAAAATATTGTCTCTTCTATTTGACTTTTACCAGATATCGAAGCTAGAACTGCTAATATTATAGGCATATTATCAGTGGCGAAAGAAGGCCAAGGGCCAGTTTTGATTTTTGTTGGTTTCAATTTTTTTGCTGAATAAAGTATTATTGAATTTTCTTTAACTAAAATTTTGCAACCAATTTTTTTTAAAATGCTTATTTCTGATCTTAGATGATTAGGATTAAAATTTTTTACTTTAATTTTCCCATTAGTTATTACTCCAACACATAAATAACTGAAAGCCTCTATTCTATCGCCAATAATATTATGTGTTCCATTTATTAATTCTTTTACACCTTTTATTTTAATAGATCTTTTTCCTATAAATTTTATATCTGCTCCAGATTTATTTAAAAAATTTATTAAATCAATTACCTCTGGTTCAATTGATATTTGTTTGATGGTGTGTGATCCTTTTGCAAAAATTGAAGCCATAATTAAATTTGATGTTCCTGTAACTGTTACTTTTGGAAATTTATATTTACTTCCAATTAATCCTTTCTTTGTTGATATATTCACATAACCTTTATCTAGGCTGTTTAATGCGCCCAAACTTCTAAAGCCTGCTAGGTGCCAATTTGTATCTCTTACTCCAAGAGCACAGCCGCCTCCCAAGGCTACTTTAATTTTTTTATGTGGATATCGAGCTAATAAAGGTCCCATGGTTAAAACTCCGGCTCTCATGGTTGAAACTAAATTATACGGAACAGTCAATTTGTGTATCTTTTTATTAGTTATTGTCATCATTTTTTTTGAAATTGAGAAATCAACATTGGCTCCTAAAGAGATTAGAAGATCCTTCATACTAAAAACGTCTTTTACAAATGGAACATTTTTTAAAGTAACTTTATTTTTAAATAAAATAGATGCTGCCATTAAAGGTAGGCAAGAATTTTTAGCCCCACTTATATCTACTTCACCCTTAACAGCTTTGTTAGGACCTCTTATAATAAATTTCTTCATTAAACTAATACTTTGTTTTAGAAAAAGTGATTCCTACCTGGTCCATGTATTTTCCTTCTCTATCTGCGTAAGATATTTTTGGATCTTCACCTTGAAAAAATAATATTTGACTTATTCCACCGTTAGAATGAACCCTTATACTGTTACTTGTGTGGTTGACAAGCTCGAGCACCAGGACACCTCTCCAACCTGCTTCCAAAACAGTGGGTGGGTTTCCCAAACCTACTCTAGCATAGCTACTTTTGGATGTTACGAGACCAGTAATATTTCTTGGGATCGAAAATGTTTCAAGTGAGTTTGCTAATGCAAAGGAGTTAGGAGGTATTAAAACTGATTTTTCATCTTTAACAGTAATAAAATTATCTTCAGAAAAATTTTTTGGATCTGCTATAACATTTCCTTTTATATTAGTAAAAATTTTAAATTCAGAGCCAACACGCAGATCATAACCAAAACTTTGCAAACCATAACTTACCCCATCTTGAACTGATTTATCTACAAAAGGAGTTATCATTCCTTCTTCTTCTGCTAATTTTTTTATTTTTTTATCGTTTAGTATCATTTTTTTTTCTGTATTTTTTTTGGAAATTTTTTCTTTTAATTAAATTTTTACGAAGAGCACTTTTAAAATCAAGCTCCGAAGCTCTTTTTTTTTTGTGCATTTATCAAATTATTTATTATTACGTGTTAAGTGATCTAAAGTAATAGTTTCAGATATAGGAATTGTTTTGTCCTCTTCTTTGTTTTGATTACCCATTTTAGCTTCTCTCTTTTTTTTTCTCTCCGCTAATTTTTTTTCACGTTTAGCTTGCTTTTCCATTGCCTTCGCCCCGCGGGTCGATTTAAAATCATAGTGAATACCTGCATAAGACATTGGGCCTGAATAGTTAAAGTATTTCTCTTCAATTATATTGTTATTTTTATCTAAAATTATTTTTGTATAAATTTTCATTACAATTACCTAAACCTAAAAAATACTTATAAATTAAGGTAGAAGTTTGTCAAATTGAGTTTTATTCGTTATTCTACCAAAAAAGGCCCCGGTAGTTTAATGTCAAAACAACGGTATGGTAAATCGTAGAATCCAGTTAGATTCTGGGTCGGGGCACCATTAATTTTTATAAAAAATATTTTTAATAATTATCCCAATTATAATTAAGATAATAAAAGCAATTATTGGAACATAGATTTCTTGTGAAAACAAAAGATCTATTAATGATGGAACTTCTATATTTTTTTGGATTATTTCATTAATACCAGCACCAAGAGTTACACCAACGAAAATTTGAGGGGACATTCCTAATACGGATCCAAAAAAATAATTTTTTAATTTTATATTAAATAAAACTGGCAAAATATTTTGAATCTGAAACGGAATTCCTCCTACAAATCTGTATATTACAAAAAATATAAATTCATTTTTTTTAAATTTTTTATTTAAATTAGAAAATTTTTTAGAAAATTTTTCTTCAACTAAATCTTTAAGAAAATAATTTGCAAAAATATAAAGTAAGGTGGCTCCTAAGCTTAAACCTAGAGCTGCATAAATGAATCCAAACCATTTTCCAAAAATAAAACCTGATAAAAGTAATATCGGAGATCCGAATCCGAGGAGAAGTGTTACCCAAAGAACTGTGAAAATGAAAAATAATAAACTTATTATTAAAAAATTTTTATTTTTAAGTTGATTAAAATAATCGATATTATTTTTAATAAATTCGAAGCTAGTAAATTCACTTAATGAAAATTTATCAAAAAATGCCCATAAAAAACTTATAATTACAATAATATAAGTTAAACCTAAAAAAATTTTTATTTTTTTTTCTTTTTTCATATAACTTAAGTTTATTAAAAATAGCTTTACTTATATATATATATTTCTATAACTACCTAAATTTAACAATAAATAACAAACAATGAAACGTACATTTCAACCTAGCAAAAAAAAAAGGTCGCGACATGGCTTCAGAAATAAAATGAAAACAAAAGGTGGGAGAAAACTAATAAGAAGAAGAAGATCAAGAGGAAGAAAAAAACTGACTGTTTCAGATGAGTAGTAAGATTGTTAGCCTTTCTAAAAGTGAAGATTTTAAATCAATTCTTGGTGGAAGAAAAATTTCCAATAAATATTTAACAATTTTCTTTAAAAAGTTGTCTGATAAAGATAGTAAAAAATTAAACATTTCTTTTGTAACTAAAAAAAAAATTGGTAATGCAACTCGAAGAAATAGGATCAAGAGAATACTTAGGGCTATAATGAATGATGCTGTAAAAAAAATAAATATTAATTTAAAATATTGTTATTTATTAATTGCAAAAGTATCAGTTTTAAATGATCCTTATGAAAATATTAAGCAAACTTTACATGCTGATTTTGAGAAAATAAAATAATGAAAATAATAAAATTCATATTAATCAAAATAATTAAATTTTATAAATTATTTATATCTCCTTACCTTGGTAATAATTGTAGATATTTACCAACTTGTTCTGAATATTTTATTGACAGTTTAAATGAACATGGTGTTTTTAAAGGAACGATAAAAGGATCAAAAAGAATTTTATCTTGTCACCCAATAAAATTTTTAGGGGGTGGAGAAGGTTTTGACCCTGTAAAAAAAAATAAATAAAAATGGATAATTTGAAAAATATAATAGCAGCAATATCTTTAAGCGCTGCTGTAATTATTCTCTATTCGATTTTTTTCCAAAAACCAATGCCTCAAGATCCAAAAAAGATTCAATCAAAAGAAAATAAAAGTATTGAAACAACAAACACAGATGCTCCATCACTTGATCAAAATTATGAAACTATAAAAATTTCTAGAAAAGAAGCATTAAAGGAAGGCAAAAGAATATTCTTTGAAAATGAAAATATTAAAGGCTCAATCGCACTATCTGGTAGTAAAATTGATGATTTAGAATTTAAAAAGTTTAAAGAAACATTAAATGGAGAAGATAATGTTGTTTTGTTAAATCCAAGTAAAGTTAAAAATGGATATTATGTAGAAACAGGATGGGCAACAACAAGTAATATTGATATGCCTAATTCAGGATCAACCTGGGAAATTGAAGGAAATAAAAAATTAACACCTAATACACCAATAAAATTAATTTGGTTAAATAACCAAAATATAAAATTCGAAAAAGAGATAAGTATCGATGATCAATATCTATTTACTGTAAAACAAACAATAGTAAATAATTCTGAAAAAACATATAATTTTTATCCTTACGGACAGATTATTAGAAATGAAATTCCTGAGATTACTAACTTTTTTATTTTACATGAAGGCGCCTTGGGGGTTTTTAATTCAGAGCTTGTTGAGGAAGACTATGATGATATCCAAGACAAGCCTTTCTCTATAAATGCTGATAATGGATGGTTGGGAATTACTGACAAATTTTGGATTACCAGTCTAATACCTCAAGAAAATAAAAAATTTAGAGCTGATTTTGATTATAAAAATAAATTTAGAACTAATTTTATTGAAACAAGTGCTACTGAAATTAGAGCAAATGAAACTAAATCTAATGAAATAAAAATTTTAATAGCAGCAAAAGAAGTAAGAGTAATTGATGAATATGCTGAAAAATTAAATATAGAAAAGTTAGATTTGGTTATTGATTGGGGCTATTTGTACTTTCTCACGAAATTTATGTGGTTTGCTCTTGATTATTTCTTTAAACTGTTAGGAAATTATGGACTAGCAATTATAGCTGTAACTGTTTGTATTAGAATTGCATTATTTCCATTAGCTCAAATGTCCTTCAAGTCGATGGGACGTATGAAATTATTACATCCAGAACTGACTCGTCTAAAATCTATTCATAAAGATAAGGTAGAACTTCAGCGCGCAACGATGGCCCTTTATAAAAGAGAAAAAGTAAATCCTTTAAGCGGCTGCCTTCCAATCGTCCCGATGATCTTTATATTTTTTGCTTTATATAAAGTTCTGTTCGTCACGTTGGACGGTAGGCACAAACCATTCTATGGATATTTGGTCGATCTCTCGAGTCGGGATCCAACTAGCATGTTTAACTTATTTGGATTAATAAATTGGACTCCTCCTGACTTTTTACTTATTGGAGCACTTCCTCTATTTTTTGGTTTGACGATGTGGGCACAACAAAAACTCAATCCGGCTCCTACAGATCCCGTCCAAGCGCGTATCTTCATGTTTTTTCCAATATTTTTAACAGTGATACTTGCACCTTTTCCCAGCGGCTTACTTCTCTATTGGTGCGCAAATAATTTATTACAAATGTTACAACAATATATTGTGTTGAGGCAGACCAAAGTAAAAACAGTTTAAGTTAATGAATTTAGAGAAAATTATACCTAAAGATGGTCCATCTATCGAAGAGGTTGAAAAATACGTTAAAAAATATTCCAATGAATTAATTGTAATTAAGTGTGGTGGTTCGGTATTGCTTGATGAAAACTTATTTAATCAACTTATAGAAAACATAGCAATAATTAATAAATTAGGTTTATCAGCTATCGTTGTTCATGGTGGTGGTAAAAATATTAAAAAAAAACTTAATCAAAATAATATAGAGACAAAGTTTATAGATGGTTTAAGAGTTACTGATGAAAAAACAATTAAAATTGTTGAAGAAGCCTTATTAGAGTTAAATACTGAAATTTTAAATAACATAAATGACAAAAACGCAAAAGCACAATCAATAACTCCAAAAAACGGGAATATAATTAAAATTATCCCCGAAAAAAAAGAACTTGGATTTGTTGGTTCTCCTAAAGAAGTTAATAAAGAAATAATTTTAAACATAGTTAAAGAAAAAAAAGTTCCAATTGTAGTTCCACTAGGAATTGGAGATGATGGAAAGATGTATAATATTAATGCAGATGTAGTGGCTGCAGCGATTGCAAAAGAAATAAATTCTAGAAGATTGATATTAATGACAGATGTAGAAGGAGTTTTAGATAAAGATAAAAAACTTATCTCAGAAATTAATTCTAAAACAGCAAATAATATGATTAATGATCAATCTATTTCTGGTGGAATGATACCTAAAATCAAAACATGCATTGATGCTGTTAACAATGGTGTAACTGGTGTAGTTATAGTCGATGGACGAAGACAAAACTCAATATTGTTTGAAATATTTTCTGATAAGGGAGCTGGAACTTTGATCAGAAAATGAAAGATCTTAAAAAAGTAAAATACTTAATTTTAGATATGGACGGATGTATATATCATCCTAAATATCTTAAAACCTTATTTTCTCAAGTATCTAATAGGATGACAGATTTTATCTCGCTAAAACTTAATATTGATAAAATTAAAGCAAAAGAAATTCAAGCTGACTATTTTTATAAGTACGATACTTCTCTAAATGGATTACTTAAAAATTACCCAGATTTGATAAATGGCGAAGAGTTTCTTAAGTATGTACATAATATCAATTATGACTGTCTTGAAAAGGATATGGAGCTTAGAGAAGAACTATTAAAATTAGATGTGAAAACATTTTGTGCGACTAATGGCAGTAAAGAACATGCAATTAATTGTATGAAAAAAATAGGTATTGATGATTTATTAGAAGGAAAAATAATGGATATTGTTGATTTTAAATTTAAACCAAAACCTAACCCTGATTCACTTAAATTAATGTGCGACAAGTTTAAAATTCCTACTAGTGAAGAAACTGTTTATATAGAAGATATTGCAAAAAACCTCTCATCTGAAACAGCAAAAAATATGATCAAAGTTTGGTTTAGCAATGATGAGCCAATAAATAACATTGATAAATATAAAGATGTGATTGACTATAAAATTGATAATCTTGCTTTATTTTTAAAAAAAATAAGGTTATTAAAAGAGTAATAATATTATGAGTGATATAGAAAAAATTATAAATGAAGCTTGGGATAATATAAAAGATATTTCACCAGATTCAGATAAAAGCATTATTGATGCTGTAAATGAGACAATTGAACAGTTGGATCAAGGAAAGATAAGAGTTGCTAACAGACAATCAGATGGAAAATGGGTAACCAACGAAACTGCAAAAAAAGGAATTTTATTATCATTTAGAACTAATAAAATGACCACCACGGCGGGCCCATATTCGGTATGGTATGATAAAGTAGGATTTAAAACTGCAGGGTGGACTGAAGAAGATCATAAAAGAGCAGGATTTAGATATGTTCCAAACGGCATGACTCGCAAAGGGTGTTTCGTTGCTCCTGGATGTATTTTAATGCCATCATTTTTGAACATAGGATGCTATGTAGACAGCGGCACAATGGTCGATACATGGTCAACTGTTGGATCCGGTGCGCAGGTTGGAAAAAATTGTCACCTAAGTGGTGGAGTTGGAATTGGGGGCGTCTTGGAACCCGTTCAAGCAGGACCAACAATTATTGAAGATAATTGTTTCATTGGAGCTAGAAGTGAAATCGTTGAGAGTGTCATTGTAAGAAAAAATAGTGTTATATCAATGGGGGTTTTTATAGGAGCATCTACAAAAATAATTTACAGAGATACTGGTAAAGTGATCATGGGGGAAGTTCCTGAGGGTAGTGTTGTTGTACCGGGTACATTACCTTCTAAAAAACCTGGCATGCCCTCATTATATTGTGCAGTAATAATTAAAACTGTTGATGAGAAGACTAGATCAAAAACTAGCCTTAATGATCTATTAAGAGATTAACAATGAAAACTTATAATGAAGTAAAGTTAGCTCAAGAGCTAATAAGATTTCCAACAGTTAAAACTGAAGATAAAGGTATAATGAAATTTTTATCCAAAAAATTATCCTTAATTGGTTTTAGATGTAAAATTATTAAATCTAAAGGAATAGGACCAAAACATGCTTTAAATTTATATGCTAAATTTGGAAAATCAAAACCTAATATAAATTTTTTAGGACATACAGATGTAGTAGCAAACCTTAATAATTGGAAAATTCCTCCATTCAAAGGTGTTGTAAGTAAAGGGTATTTAAACGGCAGAGGATCTCAAGATATGAAAGGTGGGATAGCATGCTTTATAAGTGCAATTACTACCTATATTAAAAATAAAAAATTTAAAGGATCTATTTCAATTATTATTGCAGCGGATGAGGAGACAACAGGTTTGGGAACTCCTGCAGTTATTAGATATCTTAAAAAAAGAAGAGAGAAAATTGATTTTTCAATTATTGCTGAGCCCTCTTCAAATAAATCCGTTGGTGATGAAATTAGAATTGGAAGACGTGGTTCTATGAATGGAACAATAATTGTATTTGGTAAAAGTGGTCATTCAGCATTTTATGGTTCATATATTAATCCATGTACTGCTCTAGCAAGAATAATAGCAAAATTAAAAAGTATATCTCTAGATAATGGTACAGAATTTATGCCACCATCAAATTTAGAATTTACAAAAATGAACGTAGAAAACTTGTCAGAAAATGTGGTACCTCAATCAGCAAGTGCAAAATTTAATGTAAGATTTAATTCAAAATACAAATCATCTACTTTAAAGAAAAAGATAAATAAAATAATTAATCTAATTGCAAAAAAAGAAAAATGTAAAACAAAAATAGAATATAAAGTTAGCGGTGAAGCTTTTTATACAAGGCCAAATAAAGAAATATATATGGTTAAGAAGATTGTAAAAAAAATTACAGGAAATTCTGCAAAACTAAATTGTAGAGGAGGTACTAGTGACTCTCGTTTCTTAGGTTTAATTCCAAGATTAGAGTTGGGCTTAAGAAATACGACAATACATATGGTTAATGAAAGAACTTCTATTTCAGATTTAAAAAAATTAACTAAAATATATTATAATATTTTAGAAAATTATTTTAAATGAAAACTGGTTTAATTACTTCGGACACATATCAAGATCATGACACTGGTCCTGGACATCCCGAACAAATAGCCAGGGTATCTGTAATTGTTGAAAACTTTAAAAAATTAAATAATAAAAATATTTTATGGAAAAAACCATCAATTATCACAGATGATATAATCAAAGATACCCATGATGTTAGCTATATTGATTTAGTTAAAAATTCTTTTCCTACAAAAGGTTTTTCATCATTAGATGGGGATACAATCATTTCTCCTGGAAGTAAAAAAGCTACATTTGATGCAGCAGGTTCAATTATTGCTGCTATAGATGGAGTTCAAAAAAAACAATTCAAAAATGCTTTTTGTTCTGTTCGTCCTCCTGGTCACCATTGTAATCAGAACAAGGCAGCAGGTTTCTGCATTCTTAATAACATAGCTATTGGAGCAAAATATCTATTAAAAAAATATAAATATAAAAAGATTGCTATAGTGGATATAGATGTTCACCATGGAAACGGTACGCAGGACATATTTTATGATAATGAAAATGTTTTATTCATATCAACTCATCAATATCCTTTTTACCCTGGAACTGGTTCTGAACAAGAAAAAGGTAAATTTAATAATATTTGCAATATACCGTTGCCAGCTGGTACAAATTCAGAAGAATATTTAAATGCTTTTGAATTCGCATTAAAAAAATTAAAAGAATTTAAACCAGAATTTGTTTTAATAAGTGCTGGTTTTGATACAGATGCAAGAGATCCTTTAGCTTCATTCAAACTTGAAACTGAAGATTTTTATCATATTACAAAAAGAATTCTAGAAACCTCTAAGAAATCTTGTAATGGCAAAGTTGTTTCAATCCTAGAAGGTGGATATGACTTGCAGGCTCTTCAAGACGATACTAGGAGACACGTTGATGCATTAATAGAATTTGATTGAAATCATCAAATTAATCATTAAAGAAATGTTTGTGAAGTTATATAGAATTAAAAAATCAAATATTGATAGAAAAGGACGTGGACTTTATGCTGCCAAAAATATTAAGGCTGGCACTAAAATTATAAATTATGTTGGAAATATTATTACAAAAAAACAAACAGAAAATTCTGAAAAGTTTGATAATTCAAAACCAATTTACTTGTTTAACTTAAATACTAGGTATGACATGGATGGAGATGTTACGTGGAACACTGCCCGTTTAATAAATCATTCTTGTACAAATAACTGTGAATATGAGGGAAAAGGATTAAAACTTTGGGTAGTATCAGTTAAAGACATTAAAAAAGGTGAGGAGTTAACTTGTGATTATGGTTTTGGCTATGATTCAGATTACAAACAATTTCCTTGTAATTGTAAATCTAAAAATTGCTGTGGCTATATAGTTAGAACCGAAAGTCGCTGGAGAATTAATAAAAAGTTCAAAAAAAATTTAAGAATTAGTAGATAATTTTTTCAAGATATAGACCACATGCTGGTGCAGGAGGAGCAACTTTTTTTCTATCTTTTTGTATAATTATATTTTCAAATTTTTTCAAATTCCATTTTTTCTCACCAATATATTTTAAACAACCAACCATTGATCTGACTTGATTTTTTAAAAAAGATTTAGATTTAAACTTTAACTTAATTCGATTGTTTTGCTTTCTAACTATAATCTCATTTATAGTCCTTATTGGAGTTTTAGAACTACAATTAGAAGCTCTAAATGTAGAAAAGTCATGTGTTCCAATTAATTTTTTCGCTCCTTTTCTGATTAAATTTATATCCAGTTTTTTTCTAATATGCCATTCTCTATATTTATTTAAAGTAGAAGGAGATGGCCTATTTAAAATAATATATAAATAAATTCTTTCTTTTGCTAAATATCGTGCATGAAAATTATTTTTTTTTTTTTTTATCTTTATTATAGAGATATTTTTATTATTTAAAAAAAAGTTTAGTGATTTAATTATTTTATCTATATTCTGAATTTTATTTTTTACATCAAAATGAGCTGATTGTTCTCGTGCATGGACTCCACTATCAGTTCGACCAGCTGAAAATAAAATAATTTTTTGCTTAAATATTTTTTTTAAAACTGATTGAACTGTTTTTTGAATAGATTTTCCTTTTTTTTGGATTTGCCAACCTACATATGGGGTTCCATCATATTCAATTAAAATTTGATATCTATGCATTAAGAGATATTGGTGCCTTTATTTATTTTGCTTCCAAGCAAAAACTCCTTAATTTTTTGAACTTTTTTGCCTTCTCTTTGAATACTTAATACTTTTATAGAACCTTCTCCGCAACATATTTCAAAATCTTCAGTTATAATATTTCCAGGTTTTCCGCTTGAGTAAGATTTTTCAGCATTCAATATTTTATATCTTTCTCCATTAAATAAGAAAAAAGCTCCTGGATATGGATAAAGACCATTTATTTTTCCAATTATTTTATTTGCATTTTCATTCCAATTAATTTTTCCCTCGGTCTTTTCAATTTTTTTTGCATACGTTGCTTTTGAATGGTCTTGATCCTGAAAATTAATGTTTCCATCATAAATATTGTCTAGAACATCTAAAATTTTTTCTGAAGCAAGTAATGATAATTTTTCAGATAATTCTTCTGAATTCATTTTTTCTGAAATTTCCAAAGAGTATTGTTTACAAACCGGACCTTCGTCTAAGTTTTCATTTATTTTCATTATACTAATTCCAGTTTCTTTATCTAAATTCATTATTGATCTTTGTATGGGTGCGGCCCCTCTCCATACCGGCAACAAAGAAGCATGAATATTTAAAAATCCATATTTAGGAATATTTAATAAATTTTTTGGAATAATTTGACCATAAGAAACAACTATAATTAAATCTGGGTTTAATTTACTTAGATATTCTTCCTCATGATTATTATTTTTTAGTTTTTGAGGAGTTCTAACATCTAGGCTTATATTTTCTGAAAATGAATTTATTGGTGATTTATTTAATTTTTGACCTCTATTAGATTTTTTTGGTGGTTGAGTATAAACAACTGAAATTGGATATCCATTTTGATACAATGATTTAAGAATAGGAACTGCAAAATGTGAGGTCCCCATAAAAACAATCTTTCTATACATTGTTAAACAATAATTCTATCTGGTCTATCTTTTTTTTTGGATAATTTTTTAACAATCATTGTTTTTTTTAATTTTGATAAATAATCAATAAATAAAATTCCTTCTAAATGATCCATTTCATGCTGAATACAAGTGGCCAATAATCCTTCAGCATTTAATGTTTTTTTTTTACCATCGTAGTCAAGATATTCGACATCACATTTTTTAGGTCTATCAACTTCTGCAAAAAAATTTGGAACAGATAAACAGCCTTCTTCATAGGTGGAAGTTTCTATATTTTTATTTTTTATTATTGGATTAACAAAATACTTTGGACTATTTTTTTCATCTTTTTTTGAAATATCCATTACGATTATTCTTTTTGGAACTCCTATTTGAATTGCAGCAAGGCCAATTCCATTTGCTGCATACATTGTATCCAACATATCATCCATTAATTGTTGTTCCTGTTTACCCACATTATTAACTGGTAATGATTTTTGTCTCAAAATTTTATTTGGTTCTGTAATAATTGTTTTAATTGCCATAACCAATTTTATAATATTATTTAGACTTTTAAAGGAAGAACTTTTAACAAAATTTCATTTCTTAAATTAATAGTGTTTAATTCATTTAAGATTCCAACTATAAAACTAACAGATTCTAAATCTATATCCTCTAGTTCATCTTCTCCTACAATATCTGCTATTTTAAGAAGTACCAAGCCTGTTTCTCCATTTACAATCATAGAATTAATTTCAACAGGAAGATTTGGTTTAAATTGATATAATTTATCATATTTTTTCAAAATTTGAACACCATCAGATTTTAAAGATTCTACCATCATGATATCTTTCTTTGAGAAAGAATATTTTTTATTTTTTTTAATTTTTTTTAATAGATCGTTGGCTTCTTTTTCTACTTTTGGAAGACTTGTCTTATTTAAAAAATAATTCAATAATTTAGATTGATGAAATATTTTATTGTTAAATTTTATTTTTAACTCTTTTTCTTTTTCTGACTCTTTGTTTTGCTCATAAAATTTTGTTAAATTTGATGGAATTTCATCCTCATTTATTGTCTTCAATATTTTTGATAATTCTTCGTCAAATATATTTGATAAATTAGATTCATCAAATGATTTATTTAACATTGAAGATAAGTTAACTTTAAGAAAACTATCAGATGTTAATAATAGCCTTTGGTAGATAAGAGCTCTTCCTTGATAATCTGGAAGAAGTTTATAAGCATCATTAACATTAATTAATTGATTAATATCAAATTGAAATTTTTTATATAAATTAAATAATTCTTGTTCCTCATAAGCTCCTTCATTTGTTGCTTTTTCAATTATTTTAACTTGATCAGAGTTTTCAATATTTATTAGATCAGAGTCTTTTAATAAGTTTGAAGCCGATAAATATTTCCATAAATAATTTGGTGTATCAATTGTTGGTTCATATAAAAAATCTTTATTTGTTTTATGTGATAAATGAAATTTCAATATATTTTTGTCAGAAATTAATTCATCCTTTTTTTCATAACCCATTAAAATATTAAATCTCTTTAAAAAAAAATCATCTAAACTTCCAAATTCTGATTTAAGATCTATTAAAAGTTGAGCTTCTTCTTTTTTATTTGCATTTATAAGACAATAAATTTTAAAATTATTTAAATAATTACTGGAAACTTCCTTGATATGTTCAAAAATTTCACACGATTTATCCAATTGAGAATTTGATAAATAATAGTCAGTGTAAAAACGTATTATTTTATGATTATGTTTTAATGAAGGATTTTTAATTATAAAATTTTTTATTAATTTAAAATCCTTTTTATTTATTAAATACTGAAACTTGAAATCTAAAAATTCTTCATTTGAAATATTATTTGAAGGCAAATATGAGTTTGTAAGTAAAGCAATATCCAATATTTTTTCTGAAAAGTTTGATAATTTTTTAGAACTTAATTTATCTAAAAAATATTTTATTTCTTCACCATTACTATTAGACCACATATCAATGGATAATCCATTGTCAGCCGGATCATATAAACCAGCCAATTTAATATCATTCAAATTAGAAGAGTCATTGATAATTATATTTTTATTTTTATCTAAAATATTTATTTCTTGAATATTTTCATTGTTAATGCTTTCATTATTTTCTAATAATGTTTCTTCAATAACATTTTTTTTTTTCTCAATATTCCAAATATCAACAGGTTCATTTGAAATTGCTGATTTAACAAAAGTACTTGATATAAATAAAATTATAAAAAATTTACTTAATTGTTTTAAAATTTTCATTAGGTATAATTTTTTCAATTTTTTTGTTTGGTGCGGGAAATTCAATTTTAGAAATAAAAATTATTGCTAAAAAAATAACAAAAACTGCTAAAACAATTTTTATTATAAATTTACCTACTGCACTAACTTTTCCTGAGCTTGTTTTTTTTGTAAATTGCATATACTTTAAGTAATTTCAAAAATACGACAAATTTGTGTTATTTCAATATAGAAACTCATGAAATTAAATAAAAATTTAGTTTTAGTAGGCATGATGGGATCTGGAAAATCCTCAATAGGCAAAATATTGTCAAAAAAACTACAATATGAATTTATTGATACTGATAATAAAATCGAAGAAATAGAAAAAAAAACTATTTCTGAAATTTTTAAATTAAATGGAGAAAAATACTTTAGAAATATTGAAGAAATTATTTCTTTAAAATTTTTAAAATTAAACAATAAAGTCATAGCATTAGGTGGGGGTGGCTTCATCAATTTAAATATTAGAAAATATGTTCAAAAAAAATGTATTTCAGTATGGCTTGATTGGAAAAATGAAACGTTAATAAATAGAATCAAGAATAGTAAAAAAAGACCTTTGGCAATCAAATTGGATAACTTAAAATTAAAAAGTTTAATAATTAAAAGATCGGTAATGTATAATTTATCTGACTACAGAATTAATTGTGATAAATTAAATAAGAAAGAAATTGTAGAAAAAATTATAAATCTTTATGAAAATTCATAAAATTCAGATCAATACAAAAACAAAAAAATATTCAATCTTTATAGGTACTAGTTTAATTTCAAAAATAAATAAAATTTTATCCTCTCAAAAATTGTCATTTTCAAAAGTTTTAGTTGTTATAGATAAAAATATTCCATCAAAATTTAAATCAAAATTAATCAAAAATTTAAAATCTGATATAAAAAAAACTTATATTTTTAAAGCTAATGAACGAAATAAAAATCAAAAAAATGTAGATTTGATCCAAAAAATTTTATTTAAAAATAGATTTAATAGAGATGACTGTTTGATTGCTTTTGGAGGTGGTATTACTGGAGATGTGGTTGGTTATTGTGCAAGTACTTTCAAAAGAGGAATTAAATTTATAAATATTCCAACAACTTTACTTTCTCAAGTTGACTCATCTATTGGTGGTAAAACTGGCATAAACAATTCTTACGGTAAAAATCTTGTAGGAAGTTTTTATCAACCCAATATAGTTATTTCAGATATAGATGTACTTAAATCTTTAAATTTTAGAGAAATAATTTGTGGTTATGCAGAAATTTTTAAAAGCAGTTTACTAGACAGTTTTAAAAAATTTAAATACTTGGACAAAAATTTTAATGAAATAATTAATTTAAAACAACCACAAATAGGTAATGCAATTCTCAACAGTTGTAATCTGAAAAAAAAAATTGTTCAAAAAGATGAAACTGAAAAAAATTTGAGAAAAGCACTTAACTTAGGTCATACATTTGCACATGCTTATGAGTCTAAATTGGGTTTTTCAAATAAATTAAATCACGGTGAAGCTGTTTTAATTGGAATAAAAAATGCCGTTAAATTTAGTTATCAATCTAAAATTCTAAAAAATAAACCTTATAATTTAATTATAAAACACCTTGATAAAATTCCTTTAAATAAAAATTTTAATGAACTCTTTAAGATAAAAGATATGAACAAAATTATATCTTTTATGAAATCTGACAAAAAAAATATTTCAAAAAAAATTAATATTATTTTAATTCAAGATTTTGGAAAAATAAAAATAAGTTATCAAATTAATGATAATTCACTAAAGAAATTTCTTATTTCTGAATTAAATAAATAATATTTGTAAAGAATGAATGTAGCTTTTTATTTCTTTATCTAAAATTCTAAATATAAATTTATTAGATTCAATTCGACTCATATTTTTAAGAGTTTTCGATTTTATTTTAAGTTTAATATGAAATTTATTTGGGTTATTATTTTTATGATTTTTATGGAGAAATGATTTATCCTCTAATTCTACGTTTTCAATAATTTTGTTATCCAATATTTTTTTTTTTACAATTTCTGAAAGTTGATTTATATCCATATTATAAAGTAATATATACCATGAAAAATATTTGTGATTGGAATAATTGTTCTAAAGAAGGGAGTTACAAAGCACCAAAAGAAAGAGATAATAGTAAGAATTTTAGACTATTATGTTTAGAACACGTAAAAGAATTTAATAAAAAATGGAATTATTTTTCAGGAATGAATGATGATCAAATAATGGAATTTTTAAAATCTGATATGGTCTGGCATAAACCAACTCAAAGCTTTAGCTCTTCTGATAATTTTTTCAAAATATTATGGAATGATGCCTTAAAAGATGAAAAAGATGTACTGAAATTTAAAAATGGATTTAATCATATGAATCAATTTAAATTTAATCATTATGACATAAAAGCTTTTAGCATTTTAGGTGTGGAAGTGGGTTTAAAATGGGAAAAAGTACAAGAAAAATTCAAAAAACTTGTTAAAAAATTTCATCCTGATATGAATTCTGGAAATAAAAAATTTGAAGAAAAGCTAAAAGTGATTACTTTAGCTTATACTCAACTAAAAAATACATATAGAGAAAAAAATGACAAGTAATTTAAATATAGAGCCAGATATAAATATTTCAGTTAAGCAAACTTTTGGAATAGAAAGTGAAATGGAAGTAAAGGCATTTTCAAAAAAAAATGAATTTGTTCCAGATATTGACAAAGATTATAAATTTGATCGTGATACTACGCTTGCAATCCTTAGCGGATTTTTACATAACAAAAAAGTGATTGTTCATGGCTACCATGGAACTGGTAAGTCTACTCATATTACTCAAATCGCTGCAAGATTAAATTGGCCATGTGTAAGAATAAACCTTGACTCACATATAAGTAGAATAGATCTAATTGGAAAAGATGCAATTGTTTTAAAGGATGGAAAACAAGTGACAGAATTTAAAGAAGGTATACTCCCTTGGGCATTTCAATCTTCTGTTGCATTAGTCTTTGACGAATATGATGCTGGGAGAAGTGATGTTATGTTCGTATTACAAAGAATTCTAGAAAGTGATGGCTTCTTTACACTGCTTGACAAAAATAAGGTTGTAAAACAAAATAAGTATTTTCGACTATTTGCAACAGCTAATACAATTGGATTAGGAGACACATCTGGTTTGTACACTGGAACACAACAAATTAACCAAGCTCAATTGGATAGATGGGAAATAGTAACTTCACTAAACTATTTAAGTTTAGAAAAAGAAATGGAAATAATTTTATCAAAAAATAAAAAATTTAATAATCCAAAAGGAAAAGAGAAAGTAGCAAATATGATAAAAGTTGCATCATTGACCAGAAAAGGTTTTATTGCAGGAGATATATCAACAGTAATGAGCCCAAGAACTGTATTGAATTGGTGCAGTAATTCAGAAATTTTTAAAGATTTTGGATATGCATTTAGAATAACTTTTTTAAATAAATGTGATGATTCAGAGAAAAGTACAATTGCTGAATATTATCAAAGATGCTTTGGAGAAGATTTACCAGAATCAATGATAAACATTCAGATATAAATGAATAAAGAAGATATTTCTAAAGAAAAATTTAAACAAGCTTTAATTTCCACAGTTAAAGTAATATCTGAAGATTACAAAATAAAAAAGGAGCAATTAGATAACTTAAATTCAAAAAACTATAACTTTTTCGAACTTGGAGAACTAAATACTAAAGAAGATTTTACTAAATTTAGAGCCGAAGCAGACTCCGAGGCTTTAAAAAGAAAATTTTCAAATGATATTATTTATAAAAAAAATCTACCAAAAAATAGTTCATGCAAATTACTTTACGATTTTTCAGAAAAAATACGATACGAAGTACTTGGAACAAAAATGTTAAATGGTATATCAAAAAATTTAAAAGAAAACTATTCTCGTAAAATTTTACTTAAAAAGAAAGAACAACTAAAATCAAAAGATGATGTACAAATAGGAGAGGCATTTGAGCTATATATGCTAAAAAACTTTCTGGGTATTAAACTAAATGCATTGTCGGAAAAAATATTAAGTTATTGGGAAAAAGATTTTCAAGATTCATTTTATAAACATATTGAATATTTATATAAAAATTTAGAAAATCAAGAGTCTTATAATTCAAAATTTTCTGAAATTTTACAAAATATGGAAATTTTTGATTCAGAAAATAATGAAGATAATGAAAAAACAGAAGAAGACAATAATCAAGATAAAAATAATTCAAATAAAGATGACCCAAATGAAACTTCAAGATCTGAACAAACGAGTGAAGATGATGGTGTAAAAGAAGGCTTGGATGGGATGGATGATAATAATGAATTTAGATTAGATGAACAATTAATGGATGGTGAAAAAGAAAATGAAAGTTCAGAAAATATAATACAAAAATTAAACATGGGTATCAGTGATAAGGAATATAAAGTATTTACAACAGAATTTGATGAAATAGCAAAAGCAGAAATGTTAGAAAATCAGGAAGAAATACTAAAACTTAGAAAAAACTTAGATCAACAATTAACAAATTTTCAAAATTTAATTACAAAATTAGCAAACAAGCTGCAAAGACAATTATTGGCAAAACAAAATAGATCTTGGGAATTTGATTTAGAAGAAGGATTATTGGATAGTTCCAAGTTACCTAGAATCATAATTGATCCATATAATTCATTATCTTTTAAAAAAGAAAAAGATTTAGAGTTTAAAGATACAATTGTCACTTTGTTAATTGATAATTCTGGTTCAATGAGGGGAAGGCCTATAACAATAGCTGCAATATGTGCTGATATACTCTCTCGTACATTAGAAAGATGTTCGGTTAAAGTAGAAATACTTGGCTTTACAACAAAGAATTGGAAAGGTGGCAAAAGTAGAGAAGAATGGAATAAAAAAGGTAAACAAAAATTTCCAGGAAGATTAAATGACTTACGGCATATAATTTATAAATCTGCTGATACTCACTGGAGACAATCAAAAAAAAATTTAGGATTAATGCTTAAAGAAGGATTACTAAAAGAAAATATTGATGGAGAGGCTATAACTTGGGCTTTCAATAGACTAAATAAAAGAAAAGAGGAAAGAAAAATTCTTATGGTAATATCGGATGGAGCACCAGTTGACGACTCTACACTTTCAGTCAACTCTGGAGATTTTTTAGAAAAGCATCTTAAAAAAGTAGTTAAATTTATTGAAAATGGAAGTGAAATTGAAATTTTAGCTATTGGTATTGGACATGATGTTTCTCGATATTACAAAAAAGCAATAAAAATTACAGATGTTCAAGAACTTGGGGATGTAATGATTAGTCAATTAAGTGGATTGTTTGATAACAAAAAAAAACTACATTAAATTTTAGATAAATTTTTATTCAACCATTCTATTTTAATTTCTGCTCCACCTCTTGTTTCAGAATTTCTGAACAAAATTTTTGCATAATTTTTTTCTAATAGTGTTTTCCCGATAAAAATACCCAGACCCAATCCCGATTTTTTACTATCATCTGATCTTAAAGATTTTATATAAGGTTCTCCGATTTTAGTTAAAATATCTTTAGAAAATCCAGGACCATCATCTTCAACTGTAATTTCTGAAAATTTACTATCACTTTTAATAGTGATATAAATATTTTTTTTTGCATATTTATTTGCATTTCCTATAAAATTTCTTATTCCATAAATAATCTCTATAGATTTTTTAATATTAAATGAATTGGTATCTTGTTCAGAATTTATATTAAAATTTTTATTTGATATTTCTTTAAAAGAAATTACTACTTCTTTTAAATAACTATTTAAGCTTAAGTCTTTGCCAATAAAATCATCCTCAAGGGTTGAATTTATTGACAATCTTTTTAAAATATCATTACACCTATCTACTTGACTTACTAAAAGTTGAATATCTTTTTTTAAATCTTTATTATTATTTAATTGTTCTAACAGATCTTGGGATATAATTTTTATTGTAGATAATGGTGTTCCTAAAGAATGCGCTGCTGCTGCAGCTTGAGTTCCTAAAGATACCAATTCATGCTCTTTGGAAATCAATTCTTGAATTTTATTTAATGCTTCTTTTCTAAGATTTGATTCTTTGCCAAAAATTACAGCAAAATAATTTAAAAATAATAATGCAATAATCAAGCCGATTGGAATAGCATAAAAATAATATGGACTAACATGAAAATGTTCGCTTAAAGGTTTTGGTAAATCCAAAGAAAAAAATGTAAGAAAAATAATTGAAATTGATGTCAAAAATATAAGAAACAAATTTGTTTTAATTTTTAAATGAGACGAAGCAAATACGCTTGGAATTAACAAAAAAATAGAAAAAGGATTTACAACTCCTCCTGTTAAATACAATAGTGAACTTAGCTGAATAATATCTAATAAAAGAAAATTAAGTGCCGATCTATTTGATAATTGTATTTTTTTATAATTATATATTAAAAAAATATTACTAACTGCACCAATAAATATAATTATATTTGCTGATATAAAATCAAAGTCAAAATTAAATATAAACTTTACAGAATTAATAGTTATAAGTTGACCAAGTATTCCTATCCATCTTAGATTTATATATGTTGACCTATTTAAAGAATAAGTTTCGGAGATCTTTCCTAGCTCCATTAGTTAAATATCTAAATTTAAAACATTAATTGCATTATCTACAATAAAATCTTTTCTAGAAGAAACATCACTTCCCATTAATGTTTTGATAAGATTTTGATCTTTTTGTAAATTTTTTGAATATTGAACTTTAAGTAAATTTCTAGTTTCTGGATTTAAAGTTGTGTTCCAAAGCTCATCTGGATTCATTTCTCCAAGTCCTTTGAATCTTTGAATATTTAATTTAGATTTTTCAGCTTGTAAAAATTTCTCATAATCTTTGGATCCCTTTTTGATTTTTTTAATATCTTTAGAATTTTTTATAATATAATTTTCAAGTTCCTTTTCATTTTTTATATAAATGCCTTTAGATCCTTTATTAATTTTAAATAAAGGTGGTTGTGCTAAATAAACATGTCCTTGCTCAATTAATTTATTAAATGGTTTATTGTTAAAAAAAGTTAATAACAATGCTCTAATATGTGAACCATCTACATCAGCATCAGTCATTATTATAATTTTTCCATATCTTAAATCTTTTAAATCTATTTCTTCATTCTTTGGGTCTAGACCTAGCGCATTAATTAATGTTACAATTTCATTAGAAGAAATCATTTTTGAAAGAGTTTTAGTTCTAAGATCATTTGAATTACCATTTTTCTTAGACCCATTAATTTCTGTAAAAGTATTCAATATTTTTCCTCTAAGGGGTAAAACGGCTTGATTTTCTCTATTTCTTCCTTGTTTTGCTGATCCTCCAGCTGAATCTCCCTCGACTATAAATAATTCAGTGCCCTCTTGCTTAGAATTTTGACAATCTGCCAATTTGCCTGGCAAACCTGTAAGTTCTAATGCACCTTTCCTTCTTACATTTTCTCTGGCTTTTCTGGCAACATCTCTTGCTACAGCCGCTTGAATAATTTTTGTTAAAATTATTTTTGATATAGACGGGTTTTGATCAAACCATATAGATAACTTTTCACTTATAATAGTTTCAACAATATTTCTAACTTCTGAAGAAACTAACTTATCTTTAGTCTGAGATGAAAATTTTGGATCAGGAATTTTAACTGATAATACGCACGTCAAACCTTCTTTTACATCGTCACCGGAAAGTGAAACTTTATTTTTTTTTAATAAATTTTGTTCAGATGCATATTTATTTATAACTCTCGTAAGAGCAGTTCTAAAACCTAAAATATGTGTGCCTCCATCTTTTTGATAAATATTATTAGTATATGGATATACATCTTCGTTATATCCAGCATTCCATTTTAGAGAACATTGTATATCTATATTGTTTTTAATTCCTTCTATATAAATTGGTTTTTTAAACAAATCATTATCATTTTTATTTTTTAATTTTTCTCTTTTTTCATCTAAATATTCAACAAATTCAATTATTCCGCCATCAAATTTGAAATTAACATTTTTTATTTTTTTTTGAGTTAAATCATTTAATGAGATTTTAATTCCTTTATTTAAAAAAGCTAATTCTCTCATTCTTTTTTGCAATATGGAAAAGCTAAATTTAGTTGACGAAAAAATTTCTTTTGAAGGTATAAAATTTATTTTAGTTCCAGTTATTTTTGATTTTCCAATAACTTTTAGAGGATTTTTAGCGTCTCCATTTTTAAATTCTATGTGGTGTTTTTTTCCATCTCTTTCGATAAATAAATCTAGTTTCTCTGAAAGAGCATTAACTACTGAAACTCCTACTCCATGAAGTCCTCCAGAAACTTTATAAGATTCATGATCAAATTTTCCTCCCGCATGCAATTGGGTCATTATAACTTCTGCTGCAGATTTTTTTTCTCCTCTATGAATATCTACAGGTATTCCTCTTCCATCATCTTTAACAGTTATTGAACCGTCATTATTAATATCAACTATTATATTTCTGCAATACCCTGCTAGAGCTTCATCAATTGAGTTATCTACAACCTCATATACCATGTGATGTAAACCGGTTCCATCGTCGGTGTCACCAATATACATTCCTGGTCTTTTTCTTACAGCTTCCAAACCTTTAAGAACTTTTATGGAATCTGCCTGGTAAGTTGTGTTATTTTTTGCCATATTATTTTTTTTGGAAAGATTATTTATAACATTTTTGAATTTTTTAATAAAATCAATAAAGTCTTTAATGGTTAAAAGACATTGCAAATCAATACTTATTTGATGTTTTTTTGTTTTTTTTTCTATTTATTATTTTTGCTCAAAAAAATGCAATTTTTGACCACAAATTTGGCGGAGAGAGTGGGATTCGAACCCACGGTACCTTTGACAGTACACACACTTTCCAAGCGTGCGCCTTAAACCACTCGGCCACCTCTCCATCGGTTAAAATTAATTTATATTATTAATTTAATGTTGCTAAAATTTATAATTTTTTTGAAATGTTTTATATAGAAATAATTAAATATATAATATATTTTTCTATATTATTATATAATAAATATATCAAATTAAAAAAATATGAAAAAAGTTTTAGTTACTGGTGGGGCTGGATTTATCGCACATCATTTGATAAGGCATTTATTGTTAAACACAGATTGGGAAGTTACTTCTTTAGATAGGCTTGATTATTCAGGAAATTTAAACAGGATATCAGATATGATGACAGAATTTGATAAAAATAAACAAAAAAGAGTTAAGATAATTTTTCACGATTTAAAGTCTGAAATAAATGAAATGCTTGAAAATAATTTAGGTAACTTTAATTATATTATTCATTTAGCGGCATCATCACATGTAGATCGTTCAATAGAAGACCCTCTTTCATTTGTTATGGATAATGTTGTTGCGACTTGTAATATTTTAAATTTTGCTAGAAAGAATAATAACTTAGAAAGATTTATATATTTTTCTACTGATGAAGTATTTGGGCCCGCACCTAAAGGGATCAACTATAAAGAAAGAGATAGATATAATTCAACAAACCCATATAGTGCCACAAAGGCTGGGGGTGAAGAATTAGCTGTTGCTTTTGAGAATACATATAACATGCCAATTTATATTACTCATACAATGAATGTTTTTGGAGAAAGACAGCATCCAGAAAAGTTTATTCCTTTATCCATAAGTAAAATTAAAAAAAATAAAGCTGTCACAATCCATAGTGATGAAACAAAAAAAATTCCTGGAAGTAGACACTATATACATGCTTCAGATGTTGCGGACGGATGTTTATTTTTACTTCAAAATGAAAAAAAAATTTCAAAAATAAAAAAAGATTTTGGAGGTGCTAAATGTCCAAAATTTAATTTAGTTGGACCCGAAGAAATTAATAATTTAGAATTAGCAAAAATGATTGCAAAAGCTCAAAATAAAGAATTGAAGTATGAAATGGTGGATTTTCATAGTTCTAGACCAGGTCATGATTTACGGTATGCATTGGATGGTAATTTAATGAAGAATTTGGGTTGGATACCAAAAATAGATATTACAGAAAGAATTAATCAGGTAGTTCAGTGGACTTTGAAAAATGATAGATGGCTAAAATAAAAAAGAATTTATAATAATTAGTCAAATAATGGTCTATAATAAGATTTTTTGAGTAAATAAGATGAAGCCAACCCTAGACATCGCATTTTATAATTTTGGCTTTTTATTTTTTCATTTATACAAAAAAAGAATAAAAATTTTATAAACGAACTTATTAAATTAGGTAAAGTTTTTATAAATCCATACAAATATCCATAGTGTTTTTTGTAAAAGTAAAATTTAGACCACATCCAATGCCAATTTCTTGATTTCTCCATTTCCAGGTTGTAATGGCTGTCATGGGATTTGCCTCCTAAATGATCTATACCAATATTCAATAATAATATTTTTTCTTTTAATTTTTTTATTCTTTTACATAAATCAATTTCTTCCAAATATAAAAAAAAATTTTCATCAAATAATTCACCTTTCATTCTATTTTTATTTAATATCATTGCAAATCCTTTAACTTCATTAACATCTTTATAAATTTCATTATTAAAATTAAATTTATTAATTTCTTTTTTTTCAATTGGTGATGCAATAGCAAAATTAATATTTTTTAAAGTATCAAAAATAAAATTTAGCTCTTCAGTTTTTATAAATACATCTGGATTTAAAATAAAAACATAATCTGTTGTAGATAGCTTAATACCAATATTATTAGCTCTACCATAGCCTAAGTTTTCATCCATTACTTCAACTCTAATATTTGTGAATTGATCAGTTAATATTTTTTTTAGCTTATGATTTCCAGAATTTTCTATAACTATTTTTTTTGAATATTTAGGAAGATTTTTTATGCAAGATAATATTATTTTTTCACTATTAAAAGTTGTTATTACGAATGTAATATTTTCTATTTCCATTTTACACTTTAAATTATTAATTATATTTTTAAAATATCTAAAAATTTATTTATAATAGACCTTAAAAAATGAAAAAAATATTTCATTTGTTTTAATATATTTCTTATACCAATAGCAGTTTTTCCTTTTACCTTAAATTGATTTTCAGTAAGTAGATTACTTGGTTCTTTATTAAAATCCTTTTTTATTATGATAAGGTTATGGTAAAAATGAATTTCAGTAATTGAACTTGAAAATTCATCATTTTTAAATTTATTATATGGATTTTCTATTTCTCTAAAATTAATTCTATCTATAAAATCCTTAAAATAATTTACTGCAGTTTTTTTATTTTTAAGGTAGAAACCATCACCTCCATACTTTAACATATAGCTTGTTTGTGTATCTTCAATTACATAATAACCTCCAAAGTTTAAAAATTTAAATAAATGTTCAAAAGTTTTTATTTGGTGATTATTAAAATGACTCCCATCATCAATTATAATATCAAATTTTCCAGCGTCATTTACTACTTTATTAAGGTCTTGATGATTATCTTGTGATCCTTGGTATATTTTTACTCTCTCACCTAAGTCTAAATTTTTTATGACAATATCTATTCCATAAATAATTCCTTTTGGGAAATAGTCTCTCCACATTTGCAACGATCCTCCACCTTTTTTCGGATCCTCTGGATAGCCAATTCCAATTTCAAATAATTTTATTTCTTGATTTTTTTTTTTTAAAAAATATTTATTATAAATTTTTGTGTACTGATGCTCTTTGCTTTTATCAGTATCATATTTTTTTGATATTTCAGTTAATTCATCCATTAAATTCTATAGATCTTTATTAATTTTTAATACACCTATAAAAGCTTCTTGGGGTATTTCAACTTTGCCAAATTGTTTTGACCTAGCTTTTCCTCTTTTTTGTTTTTCTAATAATTTTCTCTTTCTATCGGTTGCGCCTCCACCATGAATTTTAGTTAATACATCTTTTTTAAATCCCTTTATAGTCTCTCTCGCAATAATTTTGCCTCCTATTGCTGCCTGAATGGGTATCATGAAATTATGTCTTGGTATTAAATCTTTTAATTTTTCACAAACTTCTCTCCCCGTGGATTGAGCAAAATCTTTATGAATCATCATTGCTAAAGCATCTACAGGTTCGCCATTTACCAAAATTCCCATTTTTACTAATTCTCCTTCTCTGTGGCCTATTAGTTCATAATCAAAACTAGCATATCCGCTAGTCATAGATTTAAGTCTATCATTAAAATCAAAAACCACTTCATTTAAAGGTAACTCATAATTTATAACAGCTCTATTTCCTGAGTAGCTTAAATTTGTTTGAATACCTCTTTTACTTTGGCACATCTTAATGATTGAGCCAAGATATTGATCAGGTGTAATAATTGTAGCTTTTATCCAAGGTTCTTCAATAAACTTTATGTATGTTGGGTCTGGTAAACTTGAAGGGTTTTGAAGGTCTTGAACTTTTCCATTATTCATATGAATTTTATAAACAACTCCTGGCGTAGTTGTTAACAAATTTATATCAAATTCTCTTTCAAGTCTTTCTGTTATAATTTCAAGATGTAATAAACCTAAAAAACCACACCTAAAACCTAATCCTAAAGCAGAAGATGATTCAGGCTCAAATGAAAAACTTGCGTCATTTAATTGAAGTTTTGCTAAACCATCTTTTAATTTCTGATATTCTGAACTATCAACAGGAAACAGGCCGCAAAAAACAACGGGTTTGCTAGGTTTGAATCCAGGTAGAGCTTCTTTTAAAATATTATTGGCATCACATATTGTATCTCCAACTTTGGTATCAGATAAAACTTTTATACCAGTTGTGATAAAACCTATTTCTCCGGCATTTAATTCATTAATGTCTTTTGGTTTAGGAGTAAAAACACCAACCTTTTCAACAATATAATCTTGGTTTGTGGACATCATTTTAATTTTCATATTTTTTGAAATTTTACCATCAATAACTCTAACTAAAATTACTACACCCAAATATGTGTCATACCAACTGTCTACTAACAAACATTTTAATTTATCATCTTTTACTCCTTTTGGACCAGGTAAAGAGCTAACGATTTTTTCTAAAATCTCGTCTATCCCATCTCCAGTTTTTCCTGAACATGGAACTGCAATGGAAGTATCAATACCAATAACGTCCTCGATTTGTTTTTTTGTTTTTTCAATATCAGATGCTGGCAGATCAATTTTGTTTAGTACTGGTATTATTTCATGATTAATATCTAACGCTTGATAAACATTTGCTAGTGTTTGCGCCTCTACACCTTGAGTGCTATCTACTATTAAAATTGAGCCTTCACATGCATACAAAGATCTACTTACTTCATAACTAAAATCTACATGGCCTGGTGTATCAATAATATTTAAAACATAATTTTTTCCATCTTTAGCTTTATAGTTTAATTTAACTGTTTGTGCTTTAATTGTTATACCTCTTTCCCTTTCTATATCCATTGAGTCGAGAACTTGTGCTTTCATCTCTCTATCAGTAAGACCTCCACATGTATGAATTATTCTATCTGCAATTGTTGATTTTCCATGATCAATATGTGCAATAATTGCAAAATTTCTAATGTTCTCGAGAGTATTGGACATTTTTAGGATCTAATTTTTGCGCCAGACTTGTTCTCTACTGTAGAAATAATTAAACTATTAATTTTTTCTAGATCATTATCATTTAATGTTTTCACTGACGATTGAATTGTAACATTCAAAGCTATTGATTTCTTATCAGAAGGAATGTTCTCACCCTCATAAACATCAAATACTTTTACAGATTTAATTAAGTTTTTATCTATAGATTTAATTATTTCTATTAAATCCTGGGCTTTTATATTTTTATTAACAATAAAAGCAAAATCTCTTTCTGATTTTTGATAATCTGAGTATTCAAAATTAGACTTCCTATCTTTTAGCATTATTTTATTATCTTTTAAGTGATCTAAATAAATTTCAAAATTAACTAATGCCTCTGTATTAATATCTAATTTTTTTACAATATTTGGATGAATTTCTCCAAAATAAGCTACAGGATCAATATCATCTTTGTCTAGATAAATTGAGCCAGACTTTCCAGGGTGATAATATGGTGGAGATTTGTCTCCAATAAAAAAATCATTTTTATCATATCCTGCTTCATTCAATGTTTGAATAACATCTTTTTTTGCATCAAAAACATCAACTAATCTATCTTTTTCATTCCAACTTAATCTAGATACCTTTCCAGATTTAATAGCTCCTATAACAGTTAATTGTTGCCCTGGTTGCTTGCCTTTAAAAATTGGACCTATTTCAAAAAGAGAAATATCTTTGAATCCTCTATCTAAATTTTTTTTTACGTAAAAAATTAGATTAGGTAGAATAGAATTTCTTAAAACATCTAGATCTGAACTAATTGGATTTACAATTTTAACTTCATCTCTATCTTCTTTAAATAATTTATTTATTTTTGAATCAGTAAAAGACCAGGTAACAGTCTCATAATATCCTTTTGATGCAACTGAACGCTGAAGAAAATGAAAAAGTTTTTGTTTTTTGTTTAAAGTATCTTTAATTCTTATTTTCTCTGGTTCTAAAGTCTTTATGTTATTATATCCTTTAATTCTTACTATTTCTTCTACAATATCAATTGGTTGTGTTATATCAGGTCTCCAAGTAGGTATTGTCAATTGTAATTCTTGTTTTTTTTTAGATATTTCAAAACCTAAATAAATTAAAATTTTTACAATGTCTTTATCTTTTATTTTAAAACCAGCAATTTTTTCAAATAGAGAAAGTTTAAATTTAATTTTATTTTTTTTATCTTTTTCAGTTTTTTGAACATCGAATTTACTAATTTTACCTCCACAAATTTCAGTAATTAAATATGCTGCTCTCGTTAAACCTTCCTCGATAGATTTTGGATCTATTCCCCTTTCAAATCTAAACTTTGCATCTGTATCTAAATTTAAGAGTTTTGATGTCTTTCTTATAGATCTTGGAATAAAATATGCAGCCTCTAAAAGAATATTTTTACTATTAAATTCAGTTCCTGATCGTGTACCTCCAATTATACCACCCAAACCTAGTACACCCGACTTATCAGATATAACGCACATATTATCATAGAGTTTATATTCCTTGTTATCAAGAGCTTCGAAAGTTTCACCTTTTTTAGAATTTCTCACAATGATTTCTTTATCAATTTTATCTGCATCATAAGCGTGGAGTGGTCTATTTAAATCAAACATTACATAATTTGTTATATCAACTATTGCAGAGATTGGTTTCTGCCCAATAGACTCGATTTTATCTTTTAACCACTTTGGACTTTCTTTATTTGTGACACCTTTAATTAAACAACTACCAAATATAGTACAGCCTTGATTTTTATCTTTTATAATTGAAACTTTAATATTTTGATAACCTTCTTTTTTGATATTTTTATTTGAGATATTTTTTAATTTACCGACTCCAGCAGCTACAAGATCTCTAGCAACACCTCTAACACCTAAACAATCAGGACGATTTGGAGTTATTGATAAGTCAATTACTTTTTCACTATTATTTTTAAAAAAATTTTTTCCAACTTGGTCAGAGTATTTTGCTTGTTTAAGTTCTGTTATGCCTTCACTATCATTGGACAAATTTAATTCTGACTCAGAGCATAACATTCCGTAAGAGGTGATTCCTCTAATTTTACTTACTGTAAGTTTCATTTTATTTTTTGGTATTACAGATCCTGGACCAGCGTAGACTGTTAAAAGATTTTTTTTTGCATTTGGTGCACCACACACCACTTTAATTGTATTTTTTTCACCAATATCAACATCACACACTCTCAGCCTATCAGCATTTGGGTGCTGCTCAGCGTTTATAATTTTTGCAACTTTGAAACTATCAAGTTCAGAACTAACATTTTCGAAACTTTCGACTTCAAGTCCAACATCAGTCAACTTTTCAACAATTTTATTATCTTTATGTTTTGTATCTAAATGTTCCTTAAGCCAACCTATTGTAAATTTCATCTGCTAAGGCCTCTATAGTTTGATGGTACATCCAATGGATCAAATCCAAAATGTCTAAGCCATCTATAGTCGGTCTCAAAAAAAGCTCTTAAATCATTTATTCCATATTTAAGCATTCCAAGTCTATCAATACCAATGCCAAAAGCATAACCTTGATATTTATCTGGATTAACATTTACATTTTTAAGCACATTTGGATGGACCATTCCACATCCTAAAATTTCTAACCATTTATCACCCTCGCCAATAACTATTTTCCCATCTTTTAATTCGTAACCAATATCTACTTCTGCGGATGGTTCAGTAAAAGGAAAATGGCTTGGTCTAAATCTCATTTGTATTTTATCAACTTCAAAAAACTCTTTTATAAAATAATTTAAACAACCTTTTAAGTGACCCATATTGATGTCTTTATCAATGTGAAGTCCCTCAACCTGGTGAAACATTGGAGAGTGAGTTTGATCACTGTCCGATCTGTATGTTCTGCCAGGTGCTATTATTTTAAAAGGTGGTTTTCCTTTAAGCATCGTTCTTACTTGAACTGGAGAAGTGTGTGTTCTTAAAAGTAACTCTTTATTATTATCTAAATAAAAAGTATCATGCATATCTCTTGCTGGATGATTGTCAGGAGTATTTAATGCGGTAAAATTATAATGTTCATTTTCTACATCTGGTCCTTCTTCAACACTAAATCCAATTTCTGAAAAAATTGATGATATTTCGTCGATTACTTGTGAGACAGGGTGTATTTTTCCTTGATCAATATCTCTCTCGGGCAAAGTTACATCTACTTTTTCATTTTTAAGCTTAGAATTGATTTCTTTAGTTTCAATTTCTTGAAGTTTGTTATTAATTTTTTCTTGTAACTCATCTTTTATAAAATTTAAGTCTGATGCAAATTTTTTTCTATCTTCTGATTGAATCGAACCAAGTTTCTTGAATGAATTAGAAATTGCACCATTTTTACCAAATAATTCTGTTTTAATTTTATTTACTTTTTCTAGATTTAAATCACCTTGCAACTTATCTAAATATTCATCTTTGATTTTTTTAATATCAGACATATTAGTAGAATATTTGTTAACTCTAGAAAAACAATAGAGAAGATTAATTTAAAGCTGCCTGAGCCTTTTTAACTATAGTTTTAAATGCTTGTGGGTTATCATATGCAATTTCAGCAAGTATTTTTCTATCTAATTTAATGCCTGATTTACTTAATCCATTGATAAATTTTGAGTATGTTAATCCTTCAGACCTAACTCCTGCATTTATTCTTTGAATCCATAAAGATTTAAATTCTCTTTTTTTATTTCTTCTATCTCTATAAGCGTATTGCATAGCCTTTTCCATTGCTTGTCTTGCAACTCTTATAGTATTTTTTCTACGTCCCCATTGACCTTTAACTGTCTTAAGAACTTTTTTATGCTTTGCCCTACTTGTTACACCTCTTTTTACTCTAGCCATATTATCCTCTTAAGCTGTACGGCATATATGATTTAACAATTTTACCATCTTGTTTTGACATAACCGTTGTTCCTCTTTGTTTTCTAATTTGTGAATTTGTTCTTTTGATCATGCCATGTCTTTTGCCAGCCTGGGCAGTTATAACTTTACCCTTTGCTGATATTTTAAATCTTTTTTTAGCTGAACTTTTTGTTTTTAATTTAGGCATAATTTTCTCGGGGTTATACAAATATTAATATTGTTTTACAACTAGAATTATATGCTATAAAGGCTGAATTACCATAATCATTTGCTTACCATCAAACTTTGGTTCCATCTCAACTCTTCCAATTTGTTGCATATCCTGTTTTATTTTTTCCATTAATTCACTACCAAGACTTGAATGCTGAAGTTCTCTTCCTTTAAATCTTATCGTAAACTTTACTTTATCTCCTTTTGTAATAAATTTTTTTGCATTTTTAATTTTAAAATTATAGTCATGAGTTTCGGTGACAGGTCTCAATTTAATTTCTTTTAATTCAATTTTTTTTTGTTTTTTTTTTGCTTTATTTGCTTTTTTCTGAGCATTATATTTATATTTACCCATATCCATAATTTTACATACTGGTGGTTTAGCATTTGGTGCAATTTCGATTAAATCTAACCCAAGATCTTTTGCTCGATTGATTGCATCATTCAAATTTAATATTCCAAGGTTTTCTCCATCACTACCGATAACTTGCACATCTGGAGAAGTAATTCTGTTATTTGACCTTGGACCCCTAGGTTTAGTTTTTCTTTGAAAATAATTTTGTTTAAATTCTGCCACTTAAATTGAAGGTGCTTTATTAAAAGCAGAGTATTTTGTTAGAAATTCTTTTAATTCCATATTTTCTTGTTTATTTGAATCCAATCTTCTAATAGTTAATGAGTTAGTGTCAACTTCTTTTTTTCCACAAATTAAAAGCAAAGGTACTTTTGTTAATGAATGATCTCTAATTTTATAATTTAAATTATGGTTTTTGAGATCTACTTCTGAGGATATTCCTTCTCTTTTTATTTGTTTATAAACATTTTTTGCATAATCATCAAAATCATTAGAAATTGGTATTACAACTGTTTGAAGAGGAGCGAGCCAAAAAGGAAGCTTACCAGCATAGTTTTCAATTAATATACCTATGAATCTTTCTAATGAACCAAACAATGCTCTATGAAGCATAACAGGAACTTTCTTTGTACCATCTTTTGCGACATAAGTTGCTCCTAGTCTTCCAGGTAAATTTAAGTCAACTTGCAATGTACCACATTGCCAATCTCTTCCAATTGCATCTCTTAGTACAAATTCTATTTTTGGCCCATAAAATGCTCCTTCTGCTTTATTTATTGTATATTCTAATTTTGATGCTTTTATAGCTTCAAGTAATGCGGCTTCCGATTTATCCCACACGCTATCATCTCCCACTCTTATATCTGGTCGATCTGAATATTTTAAAATTACATTTTCAAAACCTAAATCTTTATAAATTTCTAATATTAAATTTGTAACAGACAAGCATTCTTCTGTAATTTGTTCTTCTGTACAAAAAATGTGTGCATCATCTTGTGTAAAAGCTCTAACTCTTAATAGACCATGGAGAGCTCCTGAAGGTTCATAACGGTGCACTTTTCCAAACTCTGACATTTTTAATGGTAAGTCTCTATAACTTTTTAAACCTTGATTAAAAACCTGAACACATCCTGGACAATTCATAGGTTTGATTGCAAATATTTTTTCATCTGGAGTTTCTGATGTATACATATTGGCTCCAAACTTTTCCCAATGACCAGATTTCTCCCATAAAGATCTATCAAGGATTTCAGGCGTATTAATTTCTTTATATCCTGCATTATCTTGTTTCATTCTCATATAAGAAACTAATTTTTGAAAAAGACTCCATCCTTTTTGATGCCAAAAAACTGAACCTGGACTTTCTTCCCTAAAATGAAATAAATCCATTTCTTTACCTAGTTTCCTATGATCTCTTTTTTCTGCCTCTTCAATTCTTTTTAAATATTCATCTAATTCTTTTTGAGAAGACCAACTTGTCCCATAAACTCTTTGTAACATTTCATTATTGGAGTCACCTCTCCAATATGCCCCTGAAACTTTTGTTAATTTGAAATATTTTCCTATTTTTCCAGTTGAAATTAAATGAGGACCTCTGCAAAGGTCATGCCATTTGCCATGGAAATAAATTGAAACTTCTTCATTTTCTGGAATACTATTTATTATTTCAGCTTTATATATTTCACCTTTTTTTTTAAAGTGTTCCACAGCATCTTTTCTTTTCCAAACTTCTCTATAAGTTTTTTCATCTCTATCAACTATCTCTCTCATTTTTTTTTCAATCTTTTCTAAATCTTCATTTGTAAAAGGTTCTTTTCTTGCAAAATCATAATAAAAACCATCTTCTATAACTGGACCAATTGTTACTTGAGTTCCTGGAAAAAGTTCTTGAACCGCCATAGCTAAAATATGAGCAGTATCATGTCTTATTGTTTCAAGACCTTCCTTATCTTTAGATGTATAAATTTTAACTACAGAGTCTTTTGTGATTTCATGCTCTAAATCTTTTAATTCGCCATCGACACTCATAACAAGAGCTTGTTTTATTAGAGACTTACTAATTTTTTCTGCAATCTTTAAACCTGTAATACTTTCTGCAAAATCTAGTTTTTTTCCATCGGGAAGAGTTATATTAGGCATTTAATTTATTAATTTTTTGTACTCTGAATAAGTAGAAAAACACATTTTTTCAACATTAAATTTGTTTATCACGTTTTTCCTACCTTCAATACCCATTTGATTTAGTGTACTTTCATCTAAATTAAACAATTCAATAATTTTTCTTGCCATATCTTCCGAATTTCCTGCCTCAAATAAAATACCAGTTTTATTATCAATAATAGTTTCTTTTGATCCGCCAATATTGCTCGCTAAAATTGGTTTCTGCATTGATTGAGCTTCAACGGATATTCTTCCGAAAGCCTCTGGCTCAGTTGACGCTGACACTACAAAATTTGAAATTTTATATGCCACTGGCATATTTTTACAGTTTTCAATAAATTTTATTTGATTGGTTAACCTGTATTGCTCTACTAATCTGATAAGTTTTTTTTTATATAAATCTCTTCCTTGATCACTGCCAAGTATTACTGCAATAAAAGCATCATGCCCTAATTGTATATTAACTTTATTTATTGATTCTAAAAACATTTCTTGGCCCTTCCAAGAAGTTAGCCTTCCTGGAAATAAAATAATTTTCTTTCCAACTTTAAGCTCCCACAGTTTAAACAACGCATCTTCTTCTTTTTCTAAAGTTGTAGAAGGATCAAAGTAATCAGTATTTATTCCTCTAAAAATTACTAAAAATTTCTTTTTTGTAGTTAAATACTCAGAATAATTTTCATTAATATGTGAAAAAATAAAATTTGATCCTGCTATAATTAGATCAGATCTGACCATAACTGAATTATAAAATTTTTTTAATTTACTTTTAAAATTATAAGTTCCATGAAAAGTAGTAACAAATTTTCTACGCGTCAATTTTGTTGCTAGAAAACAAGACCAAGCCGGGGCTCTACTCCTTGCATGAACTATGTTAATATTGAAAAAAAGAATAATTAAAAAAATCATTATAGTGTTAAATAACATGATTATTGGATTTTTTGATTGAACAGGAAGTCTTATCAATTTTACTTTTTCTTTGTCTATAAACCTTGTTAATTCACCTCCACTAGTAATTAAGTATGACTTGCAATCATTTTCATATAAATAATGTGCAATATCATAACAGCCTGCTTCGGCTCCTCCATATCCTAAACTTGGAATAACTTGTAAAACTTTTAATTTAGTTGGCATTTAATAAAGTAATATATTATCACAATATTTAAAAATTTTTTATGAGTAAATTTAAATTTTTAAAAATCTCTAAATCTATAAAATTAAGATATTTATCATTTGATCAAAATACAAAATTATATGTTGTTTTTTTACATGGTTTTATGTCTGACATTGAGGGGGATAAGCCAAAAAATTTTTTAAAATATTGTAAAAAAAGAAAATTAGGATTTTTAGCAATTGAATATTCTGGTCATGGAAAATCTTCAGGAGAATTTATAAAAGGCAATATATCAAAATGGACTAAGGAAGTAAAAATTGCAATAAAAAAAAAAATAAAAAAAAATAATTTTATTTTGGTTGGTTCAAGTATGGGTTCTTGGATAGCTTTAAATATATTCAAATACTATAAAAAACAAATTAAGGGATTTTTAGGTATTGGATCAGCACCAGAGTTTTTGGAAAGACTCATGTGGAAAAAATTTTCAAAAAAAATAAAGAAAGAAATTATTGAAAAAAAAATTTATCAATTAAAGCATGGTGAATACGAATACCCAATTACTCATCAAATAATAAAAGATGGAAGAAAAAATAAAATTTTAAACAAAAAATATAGTTCAAAAATTCCTGTTACAATGGTTCACGGCTCAAAAGATGAAGTTGTTCCTTTAAGTTATTCAAAAAAAATTTTGAATAATTTTAATAAAGCAAAAAAAACAATATTAGTTATTAAAAATGGTGATCATAGTCTTTCAAGTAAGATAAATTTAAAAAAAATTAATAGAGAATTAGATAAAATCTTATATTTAAATTCTTAAAAATTATTAACTTGCGACACCTAAAGCTTTATTAAGTGTTAATGGTTGATCTAGTTTGTCTAACATCTCCTTAGGACATACTTGAAAAAAATTTATTATTTCATTTTCAAAATTATTTAATAAATTATTTGCAAAAATTGAATTTGTTTCTTTGAAATGTTCAAAAATTAAATCTTTAAGAAACTTTATCCAATATTTTGTTTTTGGTCTTTGCCATATAACACTATCTGGATTGACTTTCTTTTCAAAATTATTGTGAGCATCATAAACAAATGCCATACCACCAGTCATACCTGCTGCAAAATTATCTCCAACTTCTCCTAAAATTATAACATTGCCACCAGTCATATATTCACATCCATTTGAGCCACTCCCTTCTATTACTGCTGTTGCTCCAGAATTTCTAACAGCAAACCTCTCTCCAGCTTGTCCTGCGGCAAATAAATATCCGGATGTTGCACCATATAAAACTGTATTTCCGATTATAGTATTTTCACTAGAGACTAGACTGCTTTCATTTGGCAATTTAATTACAATAGTACCACCGGATAATCCTTTACCAACATAATCATTCGCATCACCTTTTAAAATTAATTTTAATCCTTTGGCTGCAAAGGCACCAAAAGATTGGCCAGCAGATCCATCAAATTTTAGTGAAATTGAATTCTCATTTAGTTTATTATTTCCAAACTTTTTATATAGATGATAAGAAATTCTTGTACCAACTGCTCTGTGAATATTTTTAATCTTAAATTCTTTTTCAAGATTTTCATTCTTATCGATTGATTGCTCAATTTCTGGCCATATTTTTTGATCTAGAGTATCTGGAACACCATTAATAATTGGATTTTCACAATATTTTTTGTTTAAACCAGAATCTGCTTGAACAAATAATGGATTTAAATCTAGATCATCTAAATTTGAAGAGCCTTTGCTAACTTGTTTTAATAAATCAGCCCTTCCTATTATATCATTTAAAGTTGCAAATCCTAATTTTGCTAATATTTCTCTTACTTCCATCGCAATGAAAGTGAATAAATTTACAATTTTATCTGGAGTTCCAGAAAATTTTTCTCTTAATTTCTTATCTTGCGTACAGACTCCAACAGGACAAGTATTTGAATGACATTGTCTAACCATTATACAACCCATTGCAACAAGTGCTGTTGTTGCAACACCATATTCTTCTGCTCCCATCATTGCTGCAATTACTACATCTCTTCCAGTTTTGATTCCGCCATCAGTTTTTAATGTTACATGGTGACGTAAATTGTTTAATGTTAACACTTGATTTGCTTCTGTTAATCCCATTTCCCACGGTATTCCTACATACTTAACACTTGTTTGAGGAGTTGCTCCAGTTCCTCCGGAATGTCCTGAAATTAATATTATATCTGCTTTTGCCTTTGCTACACCTGCTGCAATTGTTCCAATTCCTGAAGAGGCAACTAATTTTACACTTATTCTTGCTTTAGGATTAATTTGTTTAAGATCATAAATTAATTGAGCAAGATCTTCTATTGAATAGATATCATGATGAGGAGGAGGAGAAATTAATGTAACTCCAGGTGTAGAATGCCTTAGTCTTGCTATTTCATTAGTTACTTTAAAACCTGGTAGCTGCCCTCCTTCTCCTGGTTTTGCACCTTGAGCAATTTTAATTTCTATTTCATTGCAATTATTTAAATAATTAATTGTTACACCAAATCTAGCTGAAGCTATTTGTTTTACTCTTGAATTTGCACTATCTCCATTTTCATTAATTTTAAACCTTTTTTCATCTTCTCCTCCTTCCCCACTACACGAAGCACCTTTAATTCTATTCATTCCAATTGCTAAAGTTTCATGCGCTTCTTTAGATAAAGCACCATGAGACATGCTACCACTTCCAAATCTTTTCATAATACTTTTTACGGTTTCTACTTCATCAATATTTATTGATTTTCTTTCTTTAAAATCTATTAAGTCTCTTAAGTTAATTGGTTTAAGATTATAGATTCCATCAGCATATTTTTTGTAAATACTATAAGAATTTTCTGTAACGGCAGTTTGAATTAAATGAATCAACTTACCTTGATATTGATGGATTTCTCCATTCTTCCTGTACTTATAAATCCCACCAATTGGGAGAATATTAGAAGTTGAGTCAAATCCTTGCTTATGAATTTTTCTTATTTTTTTTTCGATTCCATTCAGTCCAATTCCAGAAATTTTTGATAACATTCCTGGAAAATAATCTTTAACTAGCGATCTACTTAAACCTACTGTTTCAAAATTACAGCCACCTCGATAGGAACTTAATACTGAAATACCCATCTTAGACATAATTTTTAATAATCCAAGATTTACTGATTTAATATATCTTGAAATACATTCTTCAAAACTCAATTTTCCAAAAAGCATTTTTGAATATCTTTGATGTATGCTATCAAAAGCTAAATAAGGATTTACAGTTGTTGCTCCAACTCCTATTAATGTTGCAAAAGAATGAGTATCGAGAGCGTCTCCTGTTTGAACATTTATTGAGACATAACCTCTTAGCCCAAGGTTAATTAGGTGTGAATTTATTGCACCAATACACAAAAGCATTGGAATTGGTAATTTTTTCTTTGATAATTGTTTATCAGTAAGAACTACTTGCTTAATTCCTTCTCTAACCAATTGTTCCACTTGCTTTTTTAATTTATTAAGTGCATCTTCTAAATTATCATCTATATCAAAAGTACAATCTAAAATTTTGTAATCTCCTCCAAAATAGTTAAGAAATTTTTCAAATTGAAAATTCGATAGTATTGGTCCATCAAGAACATAAATATTTTCTTTAGTTAAATTATCAAAATCTAAAATATTTCCAAGATTTCCAAATCTAGTTTTAAGACTCATAACTTTATTTTCTCTCAAAGAGTCTATAGGTGGGTTTGTAACTTGACTAAAATTTTGTCTAAAAAAATGATAAAGAGGTCTATAATTGTCTGATAAAACTGCTAAAGGCGTATCATCACCCATTGATCCTGTGGCTTCTTTGGCATCTTCTACCATTGGATGCAGAATTGTTTCTAAATCTTCGATACTATAACCAAAACAATGCTGCAAATTTCTAAGTTCTTGTCCTGAAAATTCATGCTTTTCATTTTTAATAATGAATTTTTTATTTAGATCTATAATTTGATTATTAAAATTTTTATATCCTTTTGCTAAATAATTTTTGATTTGATTATTTGTATAAACTTTTCCTTTTTTAATTCTAATTCCTATAATTTCACCAGGTCCTAATCTTCCTTTAGTAACAATTTTTTTTTCATCTATATCAACCATTCCTGTCTCAGAACCAGCAAATAATAATTTATCTTTGGTGACCGTAAATCTTAGGGGTCTTAAACCGTTTCTATCAGTTGCAGCGATAACCCATTCATTATCAGTAGCAGCAATCGCAGCAGGCCCGTCCCAAGGTTCCATTGTGCTATTAAGAAAATTAAATAGCTGCAGATGATCCCTGGGTAGTATTTTACTTTTTTTAGACCATGCGTCAGGTATTAACATAAGTTTTGCTAAAGGAGCAGAATGGCCAGACATATTAAGTAATTCAAATACATTATCTAGGGATGCTGAATCAGAATTTCCTGAAGGAATTACTGGTTTTAAATTTTCCATATCTTCAAAATAAGGACTAAACATTTCTTCTTCATGAACTTTCATCCAATTAAGATTTCCCTTTAAAGTATTTATTTCTCCATTATGTGCTATTGATCTAAATGGTTGAGCTAGATCCCAACTAGGGGCTGTATTGGTAGAAAATCTCTGATGAAAAATTGCAAATCTTGAAATGAATCTCTCGTCTTTTAAATCTAAATAAAAATCAGATAATGCTTCAGCTAAGAACATTCCTTTATAAATGAGAGACTTAGAGCTGAATGAACAAATATAAAATTGATTTAATTGATTTTTTAAACTTTCTTTTTCTATTTTTCTTCTAGTTTCATAAAGTCTACGTTCTAATGTTTTTTCATCTATTGAATTATCTTTAGGTTTAAATAAAATCTGGGTAATTTCGGGTCTTGTTATCTCAGCTTTTGTACCTAAAACTTTAGTGTTAATTGGAACCTGTCTCCATCTATAAATAGAAAAATTATTTTTTAATAGTTCAGTTTCAATGATTGCTTTGCATTTTTCTTGTGAACTATATTCGTTTCTGGGTAAAAAAATCATTCCTACACAAATTTTTCCTTCATCATATTTACGACCATAATTTTCAATTTTTTCTATAAAAAACTTGGTTGGTATTTCTATATGTATGCCTGCACCATCTCCAGTTTTTCCATCTGCATCAATTGCACCTCTATGCCAAACTGCCTTAAGCGCTTCAATTCCTTGCTCAACTACTTTTCTTGATTTCAAACCTTCGGTGGATGCTACTAAACCAACTCCACAAGAGTCATGTTCCATAGCGTCGTTATAAATATGGTTTTTTTTTAAAATATTTAAATTTTTTATTCTTAATTTCATTATGCTACTTTTTGATTTTGAACTGATTTTAAATAATTTTCTATTGATATTGCAACATCTCTTCCATCCTTGATTGCCCAAACAACCAATGATGCTCCTCTTATTATATCCCCTGCAGCAAAAACACCTGATATGTTCGTTTCCATTGTATCAAAGTCTACTTTTATTGTTCCCCATTTTGTAACTTGTAATTTTTCTTCATCAAATAATTTAGGAAGCTCTTCAGGATCAAAACCTAATGCTTTTATTATAATATCTGCCTTAATTTCAAATTCTGAATTTTTTTGTATAAGTGGCTTTCTCCTTCCACTCTCATCAGGTTCACCAAGTTTAATTCTATCAACAACCAAACTTTCAACTTTATCTGAACCTTTAAATTCTTTTGGGCTGCTTAACCAAATAAATTCTATACCTTCTTCCTCTGCATTTAAAACTTCTCTTGCTGACCCTGGCATATTTTCTTTATCACGTCTGTAAATACATTTTACAGATTTTGCTTTTTGTCTTATTGAAGTCCTAACACAATCCATTGCTGTATCTCCGCCTCCAATTACTATTACATCTTTTTCTTTAGCATCGAGTGTTCCATTATCAAACATTTCAACTTTATCTCCTAGGCCTTTTCGATTTGATGCCGTTAAAAATTCCATAGCTGGAAAAATATTTTTAAGATTATTTCCTGGTATATTAACTTCTCTTGGTTTATAAACTCCTGTAGCAATTAAAATTGCATCATGCTTTTCCTTTAATTTTTTTAAAGATAAATTTTTTCCGACTTCAAAATTAAGAATAAATTTAATTCCTCCATCTTCTAAAAGTTTAATTCTTCTATTGACAACATGTTTTTCTAATTTAAAGTTTGGAATACCATAAATTAGTAAACCTCCTGCTCTGTCATAACGATCATATATAGTAACTTGATAACCTTTTTTTCTAAGCTCTTCTCCACATGCTAGTCCTGCTGGACCAGCACCTATAATTCCAATACTTTGAATTAGTTCTTCAGCAACCTCAATTGGTTTAACCCAACCTTTATCCCATGCAGTTTCTGTAATATATTTTTCAATCGATCCAATTGTTACAGTGCCATGACCTGATTGTTCAATTACGCAATTTCCTTCACACAATCTATCTTGTGGACAAATTCTTCCACATACTTCAGGCATGTTATTTGTGCTTTGGGACAATTGATAGGCATCTTCTAACCTTCCTTCTGCTGTAAGTTTTAGCCAATCAGGAATATTATTACTTAATGGGCAATGTACCTGGCAAAAAGGAACACCACATTGCGAGCACCTACTTGATTGTTTTCTGGCTTTTTCATTAATGAATTCTCCATATATTTCATTGAAATCAACTTTTCTCACAATTTTATCCCTTTTTGAGGGATTTTCCTGATTTATATCAACAAATTTCAACATTTTTTCATTCATTAAACGTGATATATATTAATAAATAAAACAAATAAACCGTAATTAGGTCATAATATATGACTAATATTTTTGAAAAACCTAATATTTAAAGGATTTTATAATGTAATGCATATTTGTTATGCATTTAAGTTATTGCTTTATTTTAATTATCTTTGGATTATCAAGATAATATTTTAATGATTTCACAATACATTGAAGTTCTAATTTTAGCATTTATTCAAGGGTTTTCTGAATTTATTCCAGTAAGTTCGTCAGGTCATTTAATAATAATTTCTGAAATCTATAATTTTAATGTTGGTTCTTTACAGTTAGATATTAGCTTTCACTTAGGCTCTTTGTTTGCGATAATATTTTATTTTAGAAATGATCTATTAAATATTAGACAAAATAAAAATCTATTTTCATTAATAATAGTAGGATCATTACCATTAATAATTATTGGATACATATTTTTTACAACAGGATTAATTGATTATTTTAGAAACTTAAAAATAATAGCTTGGACTACTTTGATATTTGGTTTGCTTTTATTTTTCGCAGATAGATCACAAATAAAACGAAAGTTAGATACAAACCTTAATTATAAAAATATTCTAATTGTTGGTTTATTTCAAGTATTAGCTATAGTACCAGGTGTTAGTAGATCAGGAATAGTTATTACAGCTTCAAGGTTTTTAAGTTTTGATAGAGTAGACTCTTCAAAAATTGCTTTCTATTTATCCATTCCTGCTTTAGCAGGTGCAAGTTTTTTAGGAATTAAAAAAATTTTAGAAACTAGTACAAATTTTAATTTAATTTTTTTAATTTCAATTATTTTTTCATTTTTTATTTCATACTTAACAATTAAATATTTTTTAATTTATGTAAAAAAATTTGACTTAAAATTTTTTGTTTACTATAGAATTTTTTTAGCATTAATTTTATTTGTTATTATTTATTCCTAGAAAATTTGATTTCAGGCAAAATTTGAGAAATTATTACTCCAACTAATATGAAAAAACATCCAATTAAATTATTTAAACCTAATACTTGATCTAAAATTATCCACGCTGCAATTGCTGCAAATACACCCTCTAGAGAAAAAATAATTGCTGATGGAGCGGGAGAAATTTTTTTTTGTGCATATATTTGTAAAGTAAATGCAATTCCTCCAGATAAAACTCCTGCATAAATTATTGAGGTAGACTCATTTAATATATTAATAAATGAAATATCTTCAAAAAATATTGCAAATAAAAAAGAGAATAGTGAAACGATTAAACCTTGAAGAGCACCAAAAAATAAAGGTATATTAAAGTTTTGAATAAATTTTCCAATAAAAATTATATGGAGAGCCCAAAAAAGAGCGCACAATATTACCAATCCATCTCCAAATCTTACTGTAGCATCTGTAAAATCACTTAATAGATAAACGCCAGCCACACATAACAAAACAGAGGGCCATATGCTCCAATGAATATTTTTTGAATAAAACATAAATAGAATAATTGGGACCATAGGAACATAAAAAACAGTAAAAAAAGCTGCATTTGCTACATCTGTATAAAGTAAAGCTGCTTGTTGTAAAAAAGTTCCTAAAAATAAAAACAAACCTATCCAAAATGATAATTTTAAAAATAGTTTTTTATTATTGTTTATTTCATTAGTGATTTTTTTACTTTCAAAAATAAATGCGATAGGGATAATTGATATAAAACCAATTAAAAATCTTACAGCATTAAAAGTAAGTGGTCCAATAGTATCCATGCCCGTATCTTGAGCAATAAAAGTGGTGCCCCATATAAATGTACACAATAAAGCTGAAAGCAATGATGCTGGTTTTGACATTTTTTTAAATTGCTAACTTATAAGCAAAATTGCTTCCAAGATTATCTTTTAAATCATTATTAAATCTAGCTGCTTCTGCACCATCTATAATTCTATGATCATAAGATAAAGAAAGTGGTAAAACGTTTCTAGTTGTGAATTTTTCATTTATAAATAGTTGTTTTTTATAAGATCTTCCAACACCAAGTATTGCTACTTCTGGATAATTTATAATTGGAGTAAAAAAAGAACCACCTATGCCACCCAAACTAGTTATTGTGATTGAGCCTCCAAAAAATTCTTTTTTATCTATTTTTAAATTTCTACAATCTTCGCTAATTTTTTTTAATTCTTCACTAATTTCATTTATATTTTTTTTATCTACATTTCTTATTTTAGGTACCATTAAACCGTGAGAAGTATCAACTGCAATACCAATATGATAATATTTTTTTAAAGTGATCTTGCCATTTTCAATATCATCAATTGAGGAATTAAAACTTGGAAATTTTCTAAGTGAAGATACAACTGCTTTAATTATAAAAGCTAATGGAGTAATTTTTTTTTTTTCGCCAGTATAAATATCTTTTAAAGAATTTCTAAATTCTTCCATTTCAGTAATATCAGCCTCATCATGATTTGTAACGTGAGGAATATTTTTCCAAGAATTAACTAAATGTGGCGCTGCAATTTTTTTTATTCTTTGTATTTCTTTAATTTCAACTTTCCCAAATTCAGAATGATCATATTCTTTATTTATATTAATATTTTCTTTTTTATTTAATTTTGAAGAAACAAACTCCTTAATATCTTTTTCGATAACTCTTCCTAATCTCTCACTGCCAACAACATCCCTAACATCAACACCTACTTCTCTTGCAAACTTTCTAGCTTTTGGGCTAGATAAAACATTTTGATTATTTTTTTCCACTAAATCATTCATTTTACAACTTTGTTGGCATTGGTTTATTTTTATCAATATTATATTTTTTTATTGCATCCTCGGCATATTTTGATGCTATTAGCTGTTCTTTCGCCAAAACACTTAAGCCGTATGCAACTATGTGCTGTTTGTCTACTTCAAAAAATTTTCTTAAGTTTTGCCTTGTATCGCTTCTTCCATAACCATCTGTGCCTAATGAATAAAAATTCTTTGATATATATGGTCTAATTTGATCTGTATTGATTCTCATATAATCTGAAGCTGCCAAAATTGGACCCTCGGTTTTTCCTAAACATTTCTCAACATATGTAACTTTTTTTTCTCCTTCAGGGTTTAATAAGTTATATCTTTCAACCTCCAAACCATCTCGTCTTAATTCAGTAAAACTAGTTACACTCCATATTTCGCTATCAATTTGATATTCTTTCTGCAAAACTTCTGCTGCTGCTATCATTTCTCTCAAAATAGCTCCAGAACCTAATAACTGAATTTTTGTCTTTTTATATTGAGAATATTCTTTAATTTTATACATACCCTTTAATATTCCTTCTTCACAATTTTTATCTTTTGGTATTTCTGGATGAGGATAATTTTCATTCATTGTTGTAATATAATAGAAAACATTTTCATTTTTTTCATGCATTCTTCTAAGTCCTTCTCTAAAAATGACAGCTAACTCATAATGAAAAGTCGGGTCATAAGAAATACAATTTGGTATAGTTGAAGAAATTAGATGACTATGACCGTCTTGATGTTGCAATCCCTCTCCTGCTAGAGTAGTTCTTCCAGCTGTAGCCCCAATAAGAAAACCTCTTGCTTGACTGTCTCCTGCGGCCCATGCAAAATCTCCAATTCGTTGAAATCCAAACATAGAATAAAATAAATATATTGGTATCATTTCAATATCGTGGTTCGTATATGATGTTCCTGCTGCTATCCAAGAAGACATTGATCCAGATTCTGTAATACCTTCTTCTAAAACCTGTCCACTTTTTTCTTCTCTATATGAAGAAAGCTGTGCAGAGTCTTCTGGCTCATATTTTTGACCTTCATGAGCATAAATTCCAATTTTTTGGAAAAAACCTTCCATTCCAAAAGTTCTTGCTTCGTCTGGAATAATAGGAACTAATTTTGGTGCAACATTTTTATCTCTTAATAAATTAGTCAAAATTCGAACCAAGGCCATAGTTGTTGACATTTTTTTGTCACCGGTTGAAACTTTCATAAAATCAAAAATATCTTTACTTGGAGTTTTAATGGGTTTTGAATAAGAAGTTCTTTCTGGTATGAAACCTCCGAGTTCCATCCTTCTTTCTTTCAAATATTTGATTTCTTCAGAATTTTCATTTGGTTTAAAATATTCTATATTTTTAACTTGCTCATCATTTAATGGAACATCAAATCTATCTCTGTAATATAGTAAATCGTCTACATCTAATTTCTTTTGTTGATGGGTTGTATTTACACTCTCTCCAGATTTTCCCATACCATAACCTTTAATAGTTTTGGCAACAATAACTGTTGGGCTACCAGTATTTTTAACAGCCTTATCATAAGCTGCATAAACTTTATGAGGATCGTGTCCACCTCGATTTAATCTCCAAATATCTTTATCAGACATTTTTGAAACTAATTCTAATGTTTCTGAATATTTACCAAAAAATTTTTCTCTAACATATAAACCATTTCTAGCTTTAAAAGCTTGATACTCACCATCAACTGTTTCATTCATTATTTTAATTAGATGACCTGTTTTATCATTTGCTAACAATGAATCCCAATAAGAGCCCCAAATGACTTTTATAACATTCCATCCTGCACCTCTAAAAATCCCTTCTAGCTCTTGAATTATTTTTCCATTTCCTCTAACGGGTCCATCTAATCTTTGCAAATTACAGTTAACTACAAATATAAGATTATCTAAATTTTCTCTAGCTGCCAAACCTATCGCACCTAAAGACTCTGGCTCATCCATTTCTCCGTCTCCCAAGAAACACCAAACTTTTCTTCCTTCATCTTTCATTAATCCTCTATTAATTAGATATTTCATAAATCTTGCTTGATAAATTGCCAACATTGGTCCTATTCCCATTGAAACGGTCGGGAATTGCCAAAAATTTGGCATTAACCAAGGATGTGGATAAGATGAAAGACCATCTTTATTTACCTCTTGTCTAAAACTATCTAATTGTTTTTCCGATAATCTTCCTTCTAAATATGCTCTTGCATACATTCCAGGTGCACTATGTCCTTGAAAATAAATTAAATCTCCTCCAAATTTATTATTTTTAGCTCTCCAAAAATGATTCATTCCTACATCATATAAAGTAGCCGCTGAAGCAAAAGTTCCTATATGGCCACCTAATTCTGGAAATTTTTTATTAGCTCTTACAACCATTGCTGCCGCATTCCATCTGATCAAAGATCTCAACTTTCGCTCTATATTTTGATCTCCTGAAGATTTTGTTTCTTCTTCAGGAGAAATGGTATTTATATAAGGAGTGTTTCTAGACAAAGCTAAATCTGAACCCTGTCTATATGAATGCTCTATTAATTCTTTTATTAAAAATTGTGCACGATGTGTTCCTTCTTTTTCAAGAACAGCAGAAATTGAATCTAACCAATCTTTGGTTTCAAGAGGATCAATATCTTTTTTATTAAATAATATTTTAGTTTCTTGTATTACTTTTTTTGGTTTTTCTTTTTCAGATTGATTATTAATTTTTTCGTTTTTTTTACTTATCGAACTTTCAGCTTCTTGAATAATTTTTTCAGTAACTGGGGGTATTTTTTCGATATTTTTCTCATTACTTGAAGATAGAGTTAATATTAAATCTCCTTTAGAAACTTTATCACCTATCTTGACATTTATACTCTCAACTTCACCTTCATAATTTGATGGAACTTCTACACTTGATTTATCACTTTCTAAAGTTACTACCGGATCATTTTTATTGATTTTTTGACCTTTTTTTACCAATATTTCTATTATCTCAACTTTATCGAAATCACCAATATCTGGAATTAATAATTTTAAACTCATATAAAAAGAATACTATATACACAATAATTGCTAAATTGAGAATTTACATTAAAAATAATGTAATAAATTTAATGTTTTGCGCCTGTAGCTCAATTGGATAGAGCGCTTGGCTACGGACCAGGAGGTTCTGGGTTCGACTCCTAGCAGGCGCACCAGAAGAGGTAAAAATGAAAATATCTTTGCGAAAATCTGTAATTTATTTTTTTTGTTTAGTGTTGATTTTGTTGGTTATAATCACAATATTAATCTAATGCCGAAAAAATTTATACAATTAAGTTCTAAGCCTGGATACATGAAGCATAATGGTGGGTTATTATTTAGAGAGATCTCTAAAAATGAATATGAATTCAAAACAAAAGTAAAAAAAAGTCATTTAAATATGGCAGGAATTACCCATGGCGGCTATATAGCTTCAATTATTGATGCTGGAGCTGGTACAGGTGCCCATAGATCAACTGATGGAAAACCATGTGTTACAATTTCTCTAGATATAAAATTTATAGGCTCCACCGTTCTGGGTGATGAAATTATTGGATTTACAAAAATTCAAAAAATAACAAACAGTATGGTTTTCTTAATTTGCCATTTAGAGTGCAAGGGCAAACTAATTGCCACTGCTTCAGGTATATGGAAAATATTAAAAAAACCTTTACCTAATGCTGGATTTGGTGGCTAGCTAGTTCTTCTTTTATTTAGATAGCCAAAAACTAATAATAAAAATAATGCAATTGGATATACTAATTTTTTATTTGGCCTATTAGAATTTTCAATTTTAAATTCAGTTATATAATCTCCCATTTCGATTCCAGCTTTTTTTGCATTTCCATTCCATTTAATAGTATCTACTATAATTTTATTTTCTTCGTTTATTAAATTAATTCCATATTCTTCTAGATTATAAAGATTATTAAAAGTATTTTTTTCTATCAAAAATAATTTATACCTTTCTCCATATTCACTTACTCTTGTAACTTTTATTCTTACTTCTTTTTTCGGATCTAATTTTATATTTTGAATTTTAGCTAATTCTAGATAATTATATTTTGGATAAAATTTATTTAAAACAAATTCTGGAGATAGAAATGAAATTGAAATTATAAGGAAAATTATTATTTCATACCATTTAAGTTTATTAATAAACCATCCTTGGGTTGCAGATGTAAATATTAAAATACCAATTAAAGAAGTTATAATTATTAAGAGAGCATGCCATATATTTTCGACACCTATTAATAGTAATTCATGATTAAATAAAAATACAATAGGAAGAATTCCAGTCCTTAAACTATACCAAAATGCTTGTGCGCCAGTTCTAAGCGGGTCTCCTCCTGAAATAGCAGCGGCTGCATATGACGCAAGTCCTACTGGAGGTGTAACGTCGGCCATTAAACCAAAATAAAAAACAAATAAATGAACTGCTATAAGCGGAAAAATAAATCCTGATGCATTTCCAACATCTACCAGAACAGTTGCCATAAGGGATGCAACCACAACATAGTTAGCTGTTGTTGGAAGACCCATTCCCAACAATAAACACAAAATTATTGTTAAAAATAGTAGTATAATTACATTATCTTTAGCAATTGATTCTATTACGATTATTAAATTTGTACTTAAGCCTGTTGAACCAACTGCACCAACAATCACCCCGGCAGTAGCAATTGCAATACCTACACCAACCATGTTAATGGCGCCTTTTTCAAATCCTATAATTGTTTGATTGTACCAAGTTATTAAAGAATATTTAAAATCCTTTTCTTTTATTATTTTGTTAATCAAATTTACAAAGATTAAAGATAATGTTGCATAAAAAATTGAATATGAGGCTGTAAATCTCATATAAACTAATAAGTAAATTAAAACAAAAATTGGAATTAAAAAATGAAGTCCTGAAAAAAAGGTTTTTTTTAAATTAGGAACATCTTCATCATCCATACCTTTAAGATTAAGCTTTAATGCTTCCAAGTGAGAAATATAAAATAGAGCAATATAGGAAATAATTGCTGGTAAAAATGCGTGCTTAACAACTTCGAAGTATGTTACTCCAATAAAGCTTGCCATTACAAATGCCGCAGCACCCATAACTGGAGGCATTATTTGACCGTTTACAGATGATGAAACTTCTATAGCTCCTGCTTTTTCTTTTGAGAAACCTGTTTTTTTCATTATTGGAATTGTAAAAGTTCCAGTTGTTACAGTATTTGCAATTGATGATCCTGAGATTAATCCAGTCATACCAGAACCTAAAATTGCAGCTTTTGCTGGCCCTCCTCTCATTTTACCAACCATAGCAAAAGCTAAATTTAAAAAATATTTTCCACCACCAGCTGTTTCTAAAAGAGCTCCAAATAAAACAAATAAAAAAATAAAATCGACAGAGACACCAATAGGAATTCCAAATATAGCTTCTTGATCAAACCACTGAAATCCAACTAATCTTTTTAACGATAAGCCTCCATGCGATATCATATCGGGAGCATATTTTCCAAAATATGAAAATAATAAAAAACAAATTGCTATTATTACTAACGGAATCCCTATTACTCGTCTTGTGGCTTCAAGTAATATTAAAATTCCAAAGATGCCAATTATTAATTCTATCGGTATTACAAAATTTTCAGTTAATGTAATTTTTAAAAGAATACCTCCTCTATCAACCAATTGGTCATAAAAAAAATAAATATATAGACAACAAAATGCTCCTATTGCACTGATTAATATATCTATAACTGATATTTTTTTTCCTCTTGAATAAGGAAATATTAAAAATGCGAGTAATAAAGCAAATCCTAAATGAATGGCTCTTGCTGGCAAACCTTTGAACATTCCAATATTAAACCAAAATGGAAAAGGAGATGCATACCAAAGTTGAAATAGAGACCAAATAATTGCAATAGCAGCAACAATTTTTAAATGTATTCCAGACAAATTTTTAGTTGGAGATAAATCTTCCTGGATTTTACTTTTAATTTTTTCGCTAGTGTTTTGACTCATTTAAAAAATATATATTACTATAAAAAAAAAGGCCCAACAAATATATTGGGCCTTTTTAAATTATTATATATTAAATGTATTACATTAATCCAACTTCTTTATAATATCTCTTAGCACCTTCATGTAAAGGAGCTGATAAACCATCAGCAATCATATCTTCCTTTTTTAGAGGAGCAAAAGCAGGATGTTGTTTTCTGAAGTCATCAAAGTTCTCAAAAACAGCTTTTACAACTAAATAAACAAGATCTGCTTCAACTGCATTACTAGTTACTACAGTTGCTTTAACACCAAAAGTAGTAGCATCTGAAGTTTGTCCAGTATAAGTACCTGCGGGAATTACTGCTTTAGCATAGTAATCAGCACCATCAATTAATCCTTGAACAGGTCCACCTGTTAAATTAATTGGTTTTGCTTTTGCAGCACAAGTAGCTGCTTGCTCCATAGCACCATTTGGAAATCCTACAGAATAACCATATGCATCTATTTTGCCATCACATAGAGCTTTTACTTGTTCTGATGAAGTTAATTCAGTCACTGATTTAAAGAAACTGTTATCAACTCCCATTGCTTTCATAAGTTCTTCCATAGTTCCTCTTTGACCAGAACCAGGATTACCAATGTTAACTACTTTACCTTTTAAACCGTTAAAATCTGAAATACCCGATTTTGCACTAGCCCAAATTTGGAAAGGCTCATTATGTACGGAAAATACAGCTCTTAAACCTTTAAACTGTTTTCCTTCCCATTTGCTAGAACCATTTACTGCATGATATTGCCAGTCAGATTGAGCAACACCAAATTGAAATTCACCTTCTTTAATTTGGCCAATATTATAGTTAGAACCTCCAGTTGATGGAGCTGTACATCTATAAGCTTTATCTATACCTTTTTTTCTACCATGTTCTTTAGCTATAGCTGATTTATGCAACATCTTGCAAATAGCATTACCAGTTTGGAAATATACACCAGTTGGACCACCTGTTCCTATCGTAAAAAACTCTGCAGATTTTGCAACAGTATTAAATGAAAATAATGCAGCAAAAAGAATTAGAGTACTTGATAGGATAGATAATATTTTTTTCATTTTCCCTCTCTCTCTATTAGTTAATTATAATAAATAATTGAAACAAAATTTAATTAGATTGTCCAGAAGTTTATTAGAATAATTCTAATGTTATATTAGGCTTTTTCAACCCAATCTTTAAGTCTTTTTGTTCCCTCTATGATTTTAGGAGCAAATTTTTTAATTAAATCTTCATCAACTTTTGTGTCTAAACTTATGTTTGACATAAAATTTTTTCCATTAAAATCTGTATAGCTTAAACGACTTATCATTTTTTCAGTTGAAAAACCAAAGTCAGATCCAGGTAAAATTGCTACACCTTTTTTATTTAAAAGATCTGTGCACATTTCTGTAGAAGTATTAAATGTTTTATTTAAAAATTCTGGCATTAAATAAAAGCCACCCATTGGTTTATTCATAACAACATTATTGGACTTTAAGTTATTATAAATATATTCACCAATTGATTTTAATATTTTTTTTGACTTTAAAATATACTCATAATGATCATCTTTAAAAGCTGATATTGCAGCAAATTGAATTGGTGCACTGACTGCTGAAAATGTTTCGCTAGCTAGAACTTTCATGGAATTTTTTAATTTATTTAGTTCATTTGGAATTATAAAATAACCAAGCCTCCAACCTCCTGCGCCACACCACTTGCTAAGCCCATTACTAACAATAACTTTTTCTGGACAAAAATTTGATATAGATTCATAATTTTCATCAAATGTTAATTCAGAATAAATTTCATCAGACAAAACGATTATTTTATTTTTTTTTATAATTTCGCTTATCTCTTTTATATTTTTACATACTTGCCCCGAAGGATTATTTGGAGAATTTAAAATCAATAAATAATTTTTCTCTTTATTTTTAAATATCAATTTTTCAAGACTTTCTGCAGATGGATACCAATTATTTTCAGCAACAGTTTCAATCCAATGAAATTGGTTGTCTGCTATGATTGATTGAGGTTTATAGGAAACCCAGCTAGGAGTAGGAATTATTATATCTCCATCGAAAGAAAGATGTAGTAAAAACATAAGTTCTTTTGATCCAGGTCCGATAATTATTTGTTCTGATGAAAAATTTTTATTTTTCTTTTTTGACTCATATTTTGAAATAGAAGATCTAAGATCATCCAAGCCTTGGATTGGTAAATAACTTTTTTGATGAGCGTTTTTTTTAAGTTCATCCACAACTTTAGCTGGCACAGGAAAAGGCGATTCTCCAAAACCAAACTTAATAATTTTTTTTCCTTCATTTTCTAATTTTTTTGAAATTTCATTTATCTTTAATGTTGCAGATAAATTAAGATTCTTAATTTTATTTTTAATCATTATGTTTGTAACTGTTTTAAATTCTTATAATGTTTCAATGCATTTGGATTAGCTAACGCTTCAATATTTTTTATATTATTTCCTTCAATTATATTTTTAACGGCTAATTCTACGATTTTACCGTTCTTTGTTCTAGGAATATCACCAACTTCTATAATTTTTGCAGGCACGTGTCTTGGTGATGCTTCTGTTCTTATAGTTTTTTTAAGCTTTTCAACAAATAAATTATCCAATGAATTAGGTTTGTTTAAAACTAAAAATAATATAATTCTAACATCATTATCCCAAGATTGGCTTACAACAATAGATTCTTTTACATTCTTAAATTTTTCAACAACTGAGTAAATTTCTGCTGTTCCAAGTCTAACTCCTCCGGGATTTAAAGTGGCGTCTGATCTTCCATAAATAATATACCCACCATTTTTTTTCCTTTCTGCATAATCCCCATGATGCCAAATATTTTTAAATTTATTAAAATATGCATTTTTGTATTTAGTATTATTTTTATCATTCCAAAATAATTTTGGCATTGATGGAAAAGGTGTTTTACAAACTAACTCTCCTTTTTTATTTATTAACGATTTTCCTTTATCTGAAAAAACATCAGTATTCATTCCAAGACCATTATTTTGAATTTGTCCTTTATAAACAGGAGAAAAAATATTACCTAAAACAAAACAAGACACTAGATCTGTTCCTCCTGCTATAGAAGCTAAATGAACATTTTTTTTTATATTATCGTAAACATATTGAAAATTATCTTCTGAAAGTGGTGATCCTGTTGAGCAAATTGTTTTTAATTTAATTAATTTAAATTTTGATTTTATTTTAATTTTTAACTTTCTTAGTTGATCAATATATTTCGCACTCACTCCAAACAAAGTAATTTTTTCTTTTTCAGCAATTTTAAATAATAAATCATGACTTTTAAACATTGGAAAACCATCAAATAAAACTATTGATGCTTTTGATGCAAGAAATGTTAAAAGCCAATTCCACATCATCCATCCACAAGTAGTAAAATAAAAAACATTATCACCTGGCTTTACTTCGCAATGTAATTGATGCTCTTTTAAATGTTGCAACAAAACTCCACCAGATCTATGACAAATACATTTTGGCTTTCCCGTAGTACCACTTGAATATAAAATTGCTAATTCGTGATCAAAATCAAATCTTTTAAATATAATTTTATTATATTTGGTTTTATATATTTTATTTAAACTATGAAAACTAATAGCTTTTATTTTTTTTTGTTTTAAATATTTTTTTCCTGGATAATTTACAATTAAAACAGTTTTTATTGATTTGATTTTATTTAGTATTAGTGGAAGTCTTTCTAAAATTTTTATTTCTTTACCGTTGTAATAATATCTATCTGTCAAAATTAATATTTTTGGCTTGATTTGAGAAAATCTTTCTATTAATCCTTGAGTTCCAAAATCTGGAGAGCATGAGGACCATATGGCACCAATTGTTGAGGTAGCTAAAAAACATTCAACAGTCTCAATTTGATTAGACATATATGCTGCTACCCTATCTTTTTTAGAGATATTATTTTCTTTAAAAAATTGAATCAGTCTTGAAGTATTGCGACTTAAACTTTTCCATGATCTTACTTCTCTATATCCATTTTCACTAATAAATGTAATTGCTTTAGAATTATCTTTTTTAGATAAAAGATTTTCAGCAAAGTTTAGCTTTGAATTTACAAAAAATTTATTTTTTATAAAGTCTTTTGAATATTTAAATTTCTCAACTTTGTTTCCTTTAACGTTTGTATAGTCCCAAATTGAATTCCAAAATGAATATAGATTATTAATACTCCAATTAAATAATTTTTTATAATTTTTATTTGACTTATAATTAAATTTTTTTGAAATGAATTTTTCAAATTTATACAAATTTGATTTTTTCTTTATGGATAAAGACGCTTCCCATAATTTTTTATTCATAAAAAATTATATTGAATTTATTAAATTTATGATAACCTTTAATATACAAAAAATTATGATGAGAACTTTTTCCCTTCTGATTCGGACCTGTTTTAGACTATTTTTGTTCTTTTTGGGTAACAAAATATAGTAGGTAAGAAAAATATCATACTAAAGGTTGAAATGAAAAAAAATAAAGTTTCTGCAGTTCTTGGCCCAACTAATACTGGAAAAACCTTCTTGGCAATAGAAACAATGCTTTCATTTAATTCTGGAATGATAGGTTTTCCATTGAGATTACTCGCTAGAGAAGTTTACGATAAGGTAATTAAAAAAATTGATTCATCTAAAGTTGCTTTGATTACAGGAGAGGAAAAAATTATCCCTCTAAATGCAAAATATTTTTTATGCACTGTTGAGTCTATGCCAATAGATAAAGATTTAGAATTTGTTGGAATAGATGAAATACAAATGTGTAATGATCATGAAAGAGGACATATTTTTACAGATAGACTTCTAAATCTTAGAGGTGAAAAAATAACAATGCTTATGGGTTCAAATATTATAAAAAGTATAATTGAAAAATTAGATGATGATATTGAATTTTTAAATAAAGAAAGATTTTCAAAATTATCTTTTAGTGGTCATAAGAAAATTTCTAGAATAGAAAGAAAAAGTGCAATCATAGCTTTTTCTACAGAAGAAGTTTATGCAATCGCAGAATTAATTAGAAGACAAAAAGGTGGTGCAGCTATTGTAATGGGATCTTTAAGTCCCAAAACAAGGAATGCTCAAGTCAACTTATATCAATCTGATGATGTAGATTACCTTGTTGCCACTGATGCAATAGGAATGGGAATAAATATGGATTTAGATAATGTCTATTTTTCAAACTTAAAAAAATTTGATGGAAAAAAACTTAGAAGATTAAACTTATATGAAATTGGACAAATTGCAGGGAGAGCAGGAAGATACAAAAATAATGGATATTTTGGAATTACAGGAGATTGTAGTGAAATTAATTCAGATGAAGCAGAAGTGATTGAAAAAAACACATTTAGTGAAATTGAAAATATTTTTTGGAGAAATTCTAAACTAAATTTTAATAATAAACTAAGTTTATTAAAATCTTTAGATGAAAAGCCGAAAAAAGATTGGTTAAAGAGAATAAACGAATGCGAAGATGAAAAAGTATTAAAATATTTTATAAAAGATTCGCCAAATATAGACATTAAAGATAATGAAGAAAATTTAAAAATAATTTGGGAATGTTGTCAAATTCCTGATTTTGTGAAAAAAACTTACGGACATCATATAGAGGTTGTTGGCAAAGTTTTTCAATTTTTAACTGGAAAAACAAAAAAAATACCAAATCAATATATGAAAGAACAACTATCAACACTAGACAAATTAGATGGAAATGTAGATTCTTTGTCAAATAGAATTGCAAATGTAAGAACTTGGGCTTATGTTTCAAATAAATCTAACTGGGTTGAGAACCAAGATTATTGGATAGAAAGAACAAAAAACTTAGAAGATAAGTTATCTGATAGGCTGCACGAAGAATTAACAAAAACATTTATAGATAAAAGAGCAAGCGTTTTAGCTAAAGGATTAAAACAAGATATATTACTTGATACAAAAATAATAGATGAAGAAAAAGTTATGATTAACCAACAATATATAGGTCATCTGAAAGGTCTTAAATTAGAATTAGACTTTAAAACTGATGCTTTAGATTCTGATATTAAATCATTAAAAAAAGCTGCAAGACAAAATGTAAGTCCTGAAATAATTAAAAGAATTTTTCAAATTATAGAAACAGGATTAATTGAATTAAAAGATAATTTTAAGATTTATTGGAAAAAATATCCAATAGCAAAATTAATACCTGGATCTGATTATTTGAACCCTCAAATTGATTTAATTATTGACGATATGATTGAATATGATGAAAAATTAAAACTTAGTACATATTTACAAAAATGGGTAAATGAAAAAATAAAAATTGAACTTAAAAGTCTTATAGATTTAAAAAATATTAAAGAAAGTAATCCAGAACTTAGAGCTCTATCTTATCATTTATATGAAAACAATGGAGTTGTTAAAAGAGAAAATGTATCAAACTATCTAAATAAATTAGATCAAGATCAAAGGGGTAAACTAAGAAGAATTGGAGTTAAATTTGGAAGATATCATATTTTTTTATTTAAATTATTTAAACCAAGCTCTGTTTCACTGAGAATTTTATTATGGAAAAGTTTTAATGAAAAAAATTTAAATCTTTTACCACCAACTTTTGGACTTAATTTTTTAGAAGAAAAGGAAAAAATTGATAAAGAGTTCATGCTACTTTGTGGCTTTGAAAAATTTGATAGGTTTTTTGTTAGAATTGATATATTGGAAAGACTATTTATTTTATTATTAAACTCAAATAAAGAGAAAAATAATGAAATAAAATTAATACCTGAAATGTTAAATTTACTTGGATCTAATAAAGAAAATTTTGTAAAACTTTTGCAAAGCATGGGTTATAATACTTATAAAAAAGATAAAGATGTTTACTTTAAATATGTTTCAAATAAAAAAATAATTAGAAAGAAATCAAAACAAATAGACAAAATAAACAATCCATTTGGTATATTAAGTCAATTAAATTTAAAATAATGTTTAATTTATTTAAAAAAGAAGAGTTAGAAATAAATAATAATTTATCTTTAATTTCTGTTGCATCTTTATTAATATATTCTGCAAAGATAGACGAAAAATTTACAGAAAAAGAAAAGCAAATAATTAAAAAAGCCTTAATAGAAATGGGAGCAGAAGCTAAAAAAATAGATGAAATTATGGAAGAATCGGAAAAAAAAGTAAAAGATTCAAATCAAATTTTAGATTTTACAAAAGAAGTTAAAAATATTAGTGAAGACAAAAAAAAATTAATAATAGAGGCACTGTGGAATATTATTTATTCAGATAAAAATGCTGATATGTATGAGACAAATCTAATGAGAAGATTGTCAGGATTATTATATTTAGATAATAAAGTAGTAGGAGATATAAAAGAAAAAGTTATTAAAAAGAATAATGACATATCTAGTTAATGATAAATGTATAAAATGCAAGCTAACTGATTGTGTGGAAGTTTGTCCTGTTGATTGTTTTTATGAAGGAAAAAATATGCTTGTAATTAAACCGGATGAGTGTATAGATTGTGGCGTTTGTGAGCCAGAATGTCCGGTTGATGCTATAGTTTCAGACCAAGAAGATGGTAGCAACAAATGGCTGGAGGTAAATACAAAATACTCTGAAATTTGGCCAAACATAAGTGAAAAAAAAGATCCACCTGAGGATCATGAAAAATTTAAAGATGTAAAAGATAAGTATGAAAAATATTTTAAAGAAAATCTTGAATAAAAAAAAAGAAGTAAAAAAAACAAAAGTTCCAAAAAAAAAAACTAAAAGAAAAAAGAATTCTAAATTTGTTAAGATCTTTAAAAATGAAAAAAAAATAAAATCAAAAAAATTAATTAAAAAAGATTTAGTTAAAAAAATACCTATAAAGAAATCTCCTAAAAAACAGAAAATAGAGAATAAAAATGATTTATTAAGAATATCAAAAAATAATGAACTTAAACCTGAAATAAAAAAAATTAAAAAACAAGATTCTGAAAAAAAAGAATATAAAGTAAAAGATTATGTTGTTTATCCAAAACACGGCGTAGGTCAAATTACTGAAATAAAAAAAATTAGTATTGGTGGAATAAATGTTGAAACTTATGTTTTAAGATTTGAAAAAGATAAAGCTAATGGAATGGTACCAATAAATAAGCAATTACATTTAAGACCATTAGCTACAATAAATCAAGTTAACAAATGTATAAGTATTTTAAAAAGTAAACCCAAAATAAAAAGATCTATGTGGAGTAGGAGGGCTCAAGAGTATGAGTCAAAAATTTCATCAGGTAAAATTTATGATTTAGCTGAAGTTGTCAGAGATCTTAATAAAGGTGATGATTTAATGATAGATCAATCATACAGTGAGAGGCAGCTATTTGAAAAAGCATATGATCGGCTACTAGCAGAATTTCAAATAGTTATGAATTCTAGTTTAGAAAATACTCAAAAGAAAATTGATAAGGCATTAAAAAGAAATTTGGAAAAACAGATACAAAAAGTACAAGAAACTAATACTAATCAAAAATTAGACGTTCCAGAGGCAGAAGCGGCACAATAAAAAAACGCTTCCCACGCAAGCGCCATGAGAAGCGTTCTCTAAAAGATTAACTTATCTTCTTCTTCTTTTCTTAGCTTTTTTCTTAGCTTTCTTTTTGCTTTTCTTAGCAGCTTTTTTTCTTCTTTTAGCCATCTTTAGCTCCCTTTTTAATTAACGAATCTTTTTGATTCGTTTAGTTATCTTTTTTTATTTTTTTTAAATAGTTATGTCAAATCTTTAATTATTCTTGATTTATCTAAAAATAATTTTTTTATTTTTATTTTAATAATAATAAAAAAAAGTTAAGTAAATTGCGATTAATAAACTGTTTTAAAAAATTAAATTAATAAAGTTTTTCTAATTGATTTTTATATTTTTCTGTAACTTTTTTTCTTTTCACTTTCATTGTTGGTGTCATTAAACCATTTTCTATAGAAAAATTTTCGTCTATTAATTGAATTCTTTTTATTTTTTCTACTAAAGTTAATTTTTTATTTATTTTCTCAATTACATTATTTATTTTTTCTTTTTCTTTTAAAAAATCTTTATTAGGTACTATTAAAGCAACTAAATAATTTTTCTTATCTCCATAAACCATGCATTGATCAATTTCTGCCTCATTTGTAATCATATTTTCAATTTTAGCTGGTGAAATATTATCTCCTCCCGCACTTACAATAATATCTTTTTTTCTGTCAGTAATTTTTAAATAACCATCTTCGGAGTCTATTTTGCCTATATCTCCAGTATGGAGCCAACCATCTCTAATAACATTTTCTGTTTCCTCTTTTTTATTCCAATATCCAAGCATAACATTTTCTCCCTTAACCAAAATTTCTCCATCATCAGCAATTTTGACTTGGTTTCCCTTAAAAGGAGGACCAACAGTTTCTACCTTTATCTTATGTATAGGGTTGCAACTAACAACTGGTGATGTTTCTGTTAAACCATAACCTTGAAGTGTAGGCAGTCCTACAGAATTTAAAAATTCACCTATTTCTTTGTCTAGGGCACCCCCACCAGAAACAAAAGCTTTTAAATTTCCACCAAACTGCTTTTTTATTTTTTTTCTAACTAATAACTCAACTATTAAATTTAGTAATTTTTCAGAAAATGTCATTTTTTGATTTAGTAATTTTTTCTTACCCAATCGAAGAGTTGCATCAATTAATTTAGCTTTAAAACCTGTTTGTTTTTTTAAATTAATGTTAATTTTGTTATAAAGATTTTGATAAAATCTTGGAACAGCTGTCATAATTGTCGGTCTTGCTTCAGATATATTTTCTAAAAGTTTTTCTATTTTTTCAGCATAAAAAACTTTTGCTCCCACAGCTATCTGAGCAAATTGAACACAGTGTTCATATGAATGAGAAAGTGGAAGCCAAGTTAAAAATACTGGTCTTGAATTAAATAATGGTTTCATAATTTCACATGCTCCTACAAGATTATTTAAAATACCGCCATGACTTAAAATTACCCCTTTTGGATTTCCACCAGTTCCCGAAGTATATATTATACAAGCGGGTGAAGTTCTTTTTAAATTGTTATTTTGAATTTTATCTTTCTCTAATAAATCATTTTTTAAAATTGTTTCAAAGTCTAAATATATTTCTTTACTATTTAAATTTAAATTATCAACTACCTTATCTACTTCATCTAATGTAATAATTTTTTTAATAAAATTTTTTTCATTAATAGTATTATTTAATTTCTTTAACATTTCATTATTTGAGACAATAACTAAGGCAGGTTCACAGTCTTCTATTAAATATTTATAATCTTCTTCTGTATAAGTTGTGTATGCTGGTACAGTAATTCCACCTGATAACATAATAGCTAAATCAGCAATAAACCATTCTGGTCTATTTTCAGACACCAAAAGACATCTGTCTCCTTCTTTTATGTTTTCTTTTATAATTTTTGACAACTTAAATATATTTTGTTGTGTTTCTCCCCATGTATAAGTTTTTTTATTATTTGGATTTAACCATTGCAAAAAAATACTTTTTTTATCTTGTTTATCTGCTTGATAAAAAAATAATTCAATTAGACTATTTAATTTATCTAAATTCATAATTTATTTGGTGGGCAAAGAGAGAGTCGAACTCTCACAGTATTGCTACTATTGGATTTTGAGTCCAACGCGTCTACCAGTTCCGCCATTCGCCCAAATATTTTAAGTTTCATATAAAAATTATAGTATTAAAACATTTAATATAATAAAAGAAAATATGTTTAAAGAATTATACTTAAAAACTATAAATCTTGCAGGACATAAAAGTTCAAAAATTTTTTTGGGTATTATGTCTTTTATTGAAAGTTTTGTTTTTCCAATACCCCCTGACGTTTTAATAATTCCTATGACAATAGCAAAAAAAAATGAATGGGTTAAAATTGCATTAATTGCTACAATTGGTTCTTTGCTTGGAGCATGCTTGGGGTATTTTATTGGATATGTTTTTTTTAATGAAATAGGAGTTAGAATATTTGAGCTTTATGGCGTCGACAATACTTCATTTTTAAAAGATAAGATGTCTTCTGAGGGTGGAACAATTGCATGGATGACTTTATTAGCTATTGCTGGATTTTCACCAATCCCTTTTAAACTCTTAACCATCACAAGTGGCTTTGTTCATTTCAATATATTTTATTTTATAATAGTCTCATTACTAACAAGAGGCTTGAGGTTTTTTTTAATTGCTTTTCTTATTGGAAATTTTGGTGCAACTATGAAAAAAATCATTGAAAAAAAATTGTTAAAATTTTCGATAATTTTATCTATAATAATCATCTTATTTGCATATTTAATTTATAAATTTTTGATAAATTTTATTAGTTAATATGAACATATTCCTAAATAAAAAAAAATTTTATCTATTTATTTTATTTTATTCTTTATTCGCAATATTTTTCGCATTATATGTTGAATATGTTTTGGGTTATAAAGCATGTAAGTTATGTTTGTACCAGAGAATACCTTATATAATTGCAATTTTTATTAGTTTTATTGGTTATAATTATTTTAAAAATGATAAAATACTAATTTTAATTATTATAATTTTTTTAATAAGTTTTTTCATTTCAGGTTATCATTATGGAATTGAGAATAATATATTTAAAGAATTTTCTGGATGTACCACTAAATCTTTAGATATTGTGAATAAATCAGAAATACTAAAATCTTTGAATAATAATTTAACAAGTTGCAAGGATGTAAATTTTAAATTTTTAGGTATGTCTTTAGCTGGTATAAATTTATTATTATCTTTATTTGTTGTAGTTTATTCTATAAGGATATTGGTTTATGAAAAAAACTAATCCAAAAAAACTTGAAGAATTCATAAGAGTAGATCACGCTGGAGAAAGAGGCGCAATTAAAATTTATGAAGGTCAACTACTTGCTTTGAATACATTGGTTAATGATGAAGATTTAAAAAAAACAATTAAAAATATGAAAGAACATGAAGAAGAACATTGTAATTTTTTTGAAGATGAAATTAAAAAAAGAAATATAAAACCTACTAAATTTCTGCCCTTATGGGATTTACTAGGTCTTGGGCTTGGTTTTGGCTCAACTATTTTGGGGAAAAAAGCAGCAATGTTATGTACTGCGTCTGTTGAAGAAGTAATAGATGGACACTATAAAAATCAAATAGATCAAATTGGGCCAGATGAAAAAAATTTGAAAAATAATATAATAAAATTTAGGAATGATGAAATACATCATAAAGATATTGCATACAAAGAAGGTGCAACTAAAGAGGGTTTTTATGTATTAATCGACAAAATAATTAAGACTGGATCTAAATTAGCAATAAAAATATCTGAAAAAATCTAACTAAGCTTCAAGCTCAACATCCCAATACAGATAATCTATCCAACTTTCATGTAGAAAATTAGGGGGAAAATTTTTTCCATTTTTATGTAAATCTTCTGTAGATGGTTGATAAGGCCATTGATTAAGTGTCATCCCTGAGTTTTTTAATAGCCTTCCTCCTTTTTTAACATTACAAGATGAGCAAGCTGTGACAACATTTTTCCAATCTGTTTTTCCACCCTTAGATCTTGGTAATAGATGGTCAAAAGTTAATTCATTTTTACTACTACAGTATTGGCAGCAAAATTTATCTCTTAAAAAAACATTAAATCTAGTAAAGTTTGGATTAGACTGGGGTCTTATAAATGACTTAAGTGCAATTACACTAGGAAGTTTCATACTAAAAGAAGGACTTCTTATGGTTCTATCATAATAATTTACTATAGATACTCTATCTAAAAATACTGACTTAACTGAATCTTGCCAGCTCCATAATGATAACGGATAATAACTTAAAGGTCTATAATCAGCATTTAAAACTAGTGCGGGACACTTTTCTAATGAAATATTTTGGTCTGACATTTCAATCATAGATTAATTCTACAATATCTAATAAATTATATCAAGGACACAAGTTTAATGTTAAATTTTTATCAACTATTTAAATTTTTTTTAATAAATTTTAATGCTGCACTTGATGCTTCAATTGGTATATGATGATCACAATTTTTTATCATTAATGTTTCTACATTAATTTTATTTCTAATAAAAAAATCTTTAGCATCTAATAAGCTGCTTGGTGGAACAATTTGATCCATTTCACCATGTACCATTAATATATTTGTTTTTGTTTTTATTCTTGAGGCAAGATCATTCATATCAATTATTTTTCCTGAAAAACCAATTATACAATTAAAACTTTCATTTGATGTTAAGCCAACATTTATTGACATCATACATCCTTGGCTAAAACCAGATAAACAGATTTGAGAATTATTTAATTTATATTCTAATTTTACTTCTTCTATATATTGATTTAATTTATATTCTGCCTTCTTAGATTCATTTAAAACATATTTTTCATCTTCAGTATTAAGATCAAACCATTGAAAACCACTTGGATTAATCTTACATATTTCGTGAGCATCAGGGCATAAAAAAATTGTATTTTTTAGAAATCTTTTCCAGTTTAAAGTTAACATACTTATATCTTTTCCATCCCCTCCATATCCATGAAGTAAAATTATAGCGTGTTCTATATTTTCATTATTTTCAGGTTTTATTATTGTTGTATTGAGACAAAATTTCATAGTTGATTAGACAGCCAATCCAAAAAGGATTTATTTTCAAAATCTATAAAACCAATAGCTCTTGCAAATTCATATCCTTCTTTATCAATAAAAATTGTGGTTGGGATACCACGAAGCTTGAATTCTTTTGCTAAATTAAGACTTGAACCATAAAAAATTTCTAAATTTTTTATATTTAATTTATCAAAAAATTCTTTAGATTTTTCTAATTTCTCGTCTGCTATATTTATCGGAATAACTTTTATTTCTTTAAATTTATTCTTTGATACTAGTTTATCTAGATGGGGCATTTCTTCTTTGCAAGGCTCACACCATGTTGCCCAAAAGTTAATTATTGTTAAATTTTGCTTATAATTTTCTAAACTTTCTCTCATTTTTTTTGAATTAAAAAATTCTATTTTTTCAATTGCTCTCTTCTCTGCATGAATTAATAGATTATTTATATCAGGTCGTTCTATTGAATATGATCCGCTAGATGATATTAAGTAAATAAAGAATGCTAAATAATTTAATTTTTTATATTTCATTTTAAATTATATAATTAATTATCATGAGTAAAAATAAAAACAATAAACCAATTTGGAATACAAGAATAAAAAAAGAGTCCACAAACCTTTTTAAAAAGGTTGGTAGCTCATTATCAGTCGATAAAAGATTATTTAATGAAGATATTGAAGGATCTATTGTACATGTAGAAATGCTATTTAAACAAAAAATAATTAATTTTAAAATAAAAAATAAAATTGTTTGGGGACTAAAAAGAATAAAAAATGAAATTATAAAAAAAAAATTTATGTATGATGAAAGTCTAGAAGATATTCATATGAATATAGAAAATAGACTTTTCGAATTAATTGGTGAAGATGCTGGATTTATTCATACAGCAAGATCTAGAAATGATCAGGTTATTACAGATTTTAAAATTTGGTTAAAAAAAGCAACTAAAGAAATAATTGGGAACTTAAATCTTACAATTAAAAACATTTTAAAAAGTGCAGACAAAAATGTTGAAACAATAATGCCTGGCTTTACACATTTGAAAAATGCTCAACCAGTTTCATTTGCTCATTATCTATTAGCTTATGTCGAAATGTTTAATAGAGACAAGAAAAAATTTATCAACAATATTGATAATCTGAATGAAAATCCTCTTGGTGTGGCAGCTTTAACTGGTACTTCATTTAAAATTGATAGATTTTACACAACGAAAAAATTGAAGTTTAATATGCCAACAAAAAATTCTATTGATACAGTTTCAGATAGGGATTTTGTTATTGATTTTTTATATTCCTGTTCAGCATGTTCAATTCATATTTCAAGAATTGCAGAAGAATTTATAATATGGAATTCAGATGCATTTAATTTAATTTCTTTAAATGATAAAGTCGTTACCGGGTCATCTATAATGCCTCAAAAAAAAAACCCAGATCCATTAGAATTTTTACGAGGTAAAACAGGTGGAGCGATTGGTAATCTATTTTCAATGTTAACTATATTAAAAGGTCTTCCTTTATCCTATTTTAAAGATCTTCAAGATGATAAAGACTTAGTATTTAAATCTTTTGATCAATTAAAAAATTCTTTAATTATTTTGAATGATATTTTAAAGAATTTTTCTGTAAATAAAAAAAGAATGTTGGAACTCGCTAACGTCGGATATATTACTGCTACTGATCTTGCAGACTATATGGTTAGAGAACTAAATTATCCTTTTAGAAAAGCCTATTTACAAACTGCAAAAATAATTAATTTTGCAGAAAAAAATAAAAAAAAACTTAACGAGCTTAAAATAGAAGAAATAAAAAGAATTGAACCAAAATTAAATAATGATGTTTTTAAAGTTTTTGACCTAAAATATTCAATAAACTCAAAAAATTCATTTGGAGGAACTTCTTTTGCGAATATCAAGAAAATGATAAGAAGTTATAAAAAAGATATATAATGATAAAAAAAATAGTTTTAATAATGATTTGTTTTATTATTTTATTCTCTTGTGGAAGAAAAGGAGATCCAGAATATCAGAGCAATCAAATTAAAGTCATTATACACAAAGTGTAATGAAGTATATTAATAATAATTTTTTTGTAGAAAAAGTAAATTCAAAAAAATTGGCAAAAAAATTTGATACACCTCTTTATTGTTATTCTTATGAAAAATTAAAAAAAAATATTAATAATTTTATATTAAATTTTAGTAAATTAAGTCCATTAATATGTTTTGCTATTAAATCAAACTCTAATCTAAACATAATCAGAGAAATAAAAAAATTTGGATTAGGTGCCGATGTTGTTTCCAAAGGAGAATTAATGCAAGCAATCAAAGCTGGAATAAGTCCAAACAAAATTGTATTTTCTGGAGTGGGTAAAACTTATACAGAACTAAAGTATGCAATAGATAAAAAAATACTACTAATAAATTCTGAATCAAAGAGTGAAGTAAAACAGATTGAAAAAATTGCAAAATCTAAAAAAAAAATTGTAGATATTGGAATAAGACTTAATCCAAATACCGATGCAAAAACTTTAAGTAAAATTTCAACTGGAAAAAAAGGAGATAAATTTGGAGTAGATGAAAAAGCTTTTATTGAATTGGTAAGTTATACAAAAAAATCAAAATATATTAATTTAAGGTGTTTAAGTGTTCATATTGGAAGTCAAATTTTTAAAAATAAACCTTATGAAAGAATGCTTAAAGTTATAGATAGAATAATCTCAAAAGTTGATTTTAAATTTGATTTTATTGATTTAGGCGGTGGAATAGGAATTTCATACAAAAATGATAATAAGAAATTTAATTATGCTAACTATCAAAAATCCATAATTAAACATTTAGGAAAATATAATAGTAAAATAATTTTTGAACCTGGTAGATCAATTGTAGCAAATACTGGAATTTTAATTTCAAAAATAATTTATATAAAAAAAAATCAATCAAAAAATTTTATAATTTTAGATGCAGGAATGAATGATTTAATGCGTCCTGCGTTATATGGAGCAAAACATAGAATTATTCCCATAAATAAAACAAATAAATTTTCAAATACAACCTATGAATTTGTTGGACCCATATGTGAAAGTACTGATAAATTTTCATCAATTAAAAAATTTCAAAAATTAAAAGAAAAAGATTTATTAATTATTTGTGATGTTGGGGCTTACGGTTTTTCTTTAAGTTCAAACTATAATCTTAGATCAAAACCAGCTGAAATATTGATAAAAGGATCAAGAATTATTGTTGCTAAAAAGAGACAAAAGTTATCAGATATTATTTAACTTTTGATTAAAATGATAAGAAAATTTTTATTTTTATTTTTTTTCTTTCTAGGAATTATTTCTATCTCATTGCTATTTTTACCAGCACTTTTAATGCCATCTAAAATTGTACTATTTGGTGGTAAAATAATGGGTTTTTGGTCAGGAATTTGTTTAAGAATATTTCTTTCAACAAAAATTATTATTAAAGGAAAAGAAAATATTATAAAAAATGAAAAGTTTTTTATTGCATCGTCCCATCAATCAATGTTTGAGACTTTTTATTTGCAAACGATTTTTAGTTCTCCAATATTTATCCTAAAGAATGAACTTCTAAAAATACCTATTTTTGGTTGGTATTTAAAAAAAATTGGATCTATATCAATAAATAGAAACAAAATTACTAAAGATAATTTAGGATTTATTGAAAAAATAAAATACTCAATTCAAAATTCAAAAAGACCAATTTTAATTTTTCCTCAAGCAACAAGAGTTCTTCCAGATGATAGAACATCATTTAAAAAGGGGGTTGGTAGAATTTATAAAGAATTAGGTATAAAATGTCAGCCTATAGCAATTAATTCAGGTCGTGTGTGGCAAAAAAAAAATATTTTAATACCAAAAAAATCTATTACTATTTCAATTTTAAATCCTATTAATCCAGGATTAGATTCCAATGTTTTTATTTCTACAATTGAAAAAAAAATATATGATGAGTTAGATTTAATCGACTAGCCTTTCATTGGCATAACTACATAAATACTATCAAAATCTGAGGGATCTTTTATTAAAGCGGGCAATCCAGAATCTTTTAAATAAATTTCAATTTTTTCTCCATCCATTTGTGAGGCTACGTCAATTAAATATCTAGAATTAAAACTAATGTCTAATTCATGATCAAATTTTACATTTAAACTCTCTTTTCCATCTCCACTATTTGTATTGTTTACAGATAAGTTAAGTGTGTCTTGTGAAAGATTAAACTTTACTCCATCTTTTTTATCAAGAGAAACAGATGCAACTCTATCAACTGAATTTAAAAATGATTTTAAATCTATTTCTAATTTTTTTTGATTCTCTTTTGGTATAACTTGAAGATAATTAGGAAATTTTCCATCAATTAATTTTGATATTAATATACTTTCATTTATCTCAAATTTTATTTTTGATTTAATATTTGAAATTTTTATATCACCATCATAATCTTCTAGAATAGTACATAGTTGAAATATTGTTTTTTTAGGAAGAATAACTGGATCAAATTCAATTTTATTTTTTAATCTAATTTTTGAAATTGACATTCTGTGACTATCTGTAGCTGCAGCTGTTAAAAAAATTTTATCTTCTATTTCCGTTTGATGAAAAAATATTCCACTTAAATAATGTCTTGTTTCATCATTTGATATTGAAAATTTACATTTATTTAGTAATTTTAATAATTCTTTAGATTTAATTACAAATTCATTTTGGTTAAAATTCTCATCTGTCAAAGGGAATTCTGATGCATTTATGCAGTTCAAGTTAAAAATAGACTTTTCAGACTCTAACTGTAATTTATTTTCACTTGTATTAGAAAAATTAATTTTTTTTCCTGAAGAAAACTTTCTTACAATATCATACATTATTGATGAAGAGGTTGTCGTCTTTCCTTCTTCAAATATTTCAATATTTGATATTTGGTGAATAAAAATAATATCTAAATCTGTCGCAGTAATTGTTAACTTTCCATTTCCAACATCTAATAAAACATTTGAAAGAATTGGAAGTGTACTTCTTTTCTCAATAACTCCCTGACAGTAACTCAAAGATTTTTGAAGATCCTGCTGGTTTATGCTAAATTTCATTTTCTTGATTATATAAAATCTTGTTTTTTAATATTCCAATATTAATATTTAACTCATTATCTTCTTTTCTTATCTTATCGATTGTCTTAACTGAGTGTATAACGGTAGTGTGATCTCTATTTGAAAAAGCCCTACCTATTTCTGGTAATGATTTGGATGTTAGCATCTTTGATAGATAAATCGCTGTTTGCCTAGGTCTAACAAGATATCTTGAGCGTCTTGGTGAAAGCATTTCGTTCTTACTAATTTTAAAAAATTTACATACAATTGTTTGTATAGCGTCAATCGTAACCTTGTTTTCTGATAAATTTAGCAAATCTTTTAATATAACTCTGACTTCAGATATGCTTGGAACTTTATTATAAATTCTTGAAAATGATACAATTCTATTCAGTGCTCCAACTAATTCCCTAATACTTGTTCTTATTTCGTTGCTAATGAACTCTTGTATTTCTTCATTTATATTTACTTGATTTGAATAAAATAATTTAAGTTGATCTGTTTTGGATTTAATAATTTTATATCTTAATTCATAATCAGGACTTTGAATATCAACAACTAAACCACCAGAAAATCTAGATTTAATTCTTTCCTGTATCCTAGTTAATTTATTTGGAGGTCTATCAGCAGATACTATTATCTGAGAACCTTTTTCAATCAAGGCATTAAATGTATGAAAAAATTCTTCCTGCATAGCTTCTTTGCCATTCATAAATTGAATATCATCGATTATTAAAATATCAGTATTTCTAAAATATTCCTTAAATTTAACCATTTCATTTGATTTAATTGATTTAACAAATTGATACATGAATCTTTCAGCTGAAATAAACATTACTTTACTTTTTTCCTTTAAGCTTAAACCTATAGAATTCAATAAATGTGTTTTTCCCATACCTACTCCTCCATATAAATAAAGAGGATTGTAATGTGAAATGTCTTGTGAAACTTTCTTTGAAGCTTCATAAGCTAATTTGTTACTATTACCAGTTATAAAATTATCAAAATTTTTGTTTGGATCAATTCTGTTGTATTGAAGAAAAGAGTCTTTAATAAAAGATACATTTTTTATAGTAGAATTTTCATTACTTTGATCCATTTCATTTTCATAATTTTTACTTTGTTTGCTATTGTTATCTTCTATTACAAATTCTATTCTTATAATATTTTTTTTATACTCTTTAATGATTTTTAATATTTGATCTAAATACCTGGATGTTATCCAGTCTCTTATAAATCTTGTTGGAACAGATATTAAAACATAATTACTAAACTCTTCGATTAATTCAATTTTTTTTAACCAACTTTCAAAAATATCTTGTCCAAGTTTTTCTTTCATGGTGGATTGCACTAATTTCCAATCAATTTTTTTTTCAATTGATACATTAGAGTTTTGTAAATTATTTTTCATGAGGAAATTCCAATTAAAACTTATAGTTATTTATTGCAATAAGTTTATGTATAAAAATTAAAATAAATTAAATTTATAATTGTATAAATTTTTAATTGAATCCTAATTTAAATTCTAAGTAGAAAAAATTGGTAAAAAAATATTTACTATATAAAATAATTTTCTACATGTAGTGTTTTTAAAAAAAAATAAATTAGATGTTGTTTTTAAAAAATTTTTATTAGTCTTTAAAGTTGTAATTTCTTTGGTTGAATTTTTATTAAAATATTTTTTATTATTAACTACTTAGAGTTGTTTAAAGAGAATTAATTTTTCTAGTTATTCGTGAAACTTTTTTAGAAGCATTTTGTTTTTTAATTACTCCAGTTTTGGCTATTTTCATCAAATCAGAATTTAAACTTGGCAAGTAGTCTAGAGCTCCCTTTTTATCTTTCTTGTCTATAAGTCCATTCATTTTTTTTAGTGATAATCTAAATTTACTTTTCCTAGATTTATTCACTTTAGTTTGTCTTGAAATTCTTCTAACTCGTTTGATTGCTGATTTTGTGTTTGCCATAAACGCGATTGTATATATTGAGAATTTATACTGGTCAATAGAATAATTTTTTATTTTTGGCAATAATTGCAAAAGAAACTAGATCTATTTGATATAAATTTTTTTTGAATAAATCCCTTACATTTAACCTTAACACACTTTAAGTTTTCTCTTTGATAAACTTTAAAATTTTTTTGAAAATTTCCTATTTCCCCATTTATATTTTGAAAGTTCCGTATACTTGATCCTCCTTTTAGTATAGCTTTTTTTAAAACAATTTTTGAATTTAAGATTATTTTTTTGCACTCATCTTTTGTTATGTTTTTTGCCTTTCTAAAGGGATTAATTTTTGAAATAAATAAAATTTCACTTGCGTATATATTTCCTATCCCTGAAATAAACTTTTGATCTAATAAAAAATTTTTAATGTTTTTTTCTTTTTTTTTAAAATAATTAATTACATAATTAAGGTTAAATGATTTAGAAAAAGGTTCAGGTCCAAAATTATTAAATTTTTTTTTTAAATCAATTTTATTATTAAAAATTGAAAAATATCCAAATCTTCTTGGATCATTATAAATAAATTTAATTTTTTTAAAATGAATTTCAATATGATTATGTTTCTTTGGCAAAACTGGTGAATGATAAAAACTTGTATTTGTAAAAAAATTTTTTTTATTAATATCACAAAGATGAATTGTACCCGACATACCTAGATGTATTATAAAACCGGAATTATTATCAAATATAATGATTAAATATTTTGAAAATCTATCAATTTTTTTAATTTTTTTTTTATATAAATGTCTCTCAAATTTAGAATCAAGCTTAAACCTTAAATTTCTATTTTTTACTAGTACTTTTTGAATAATCATATCTTTAACTTTTTTTTTTAAAGATTGTCTAACTATTTCTACTTCTGGCAATTCTGGCATTTAATACTATATTAATCTTAAATAATTATTTTTATGCAACAATATCTTCAAAATAAAGAAGGGCTAGTAGAAAATGTATTCAATAAGGTCAACGATAAATATGATCTTATGAATGATTTTATGTCTTTTGGAGTTCATAGAATTTGGAAAAGAAATCTTTTAACCTGGATGAATCCTTCTTCTAATAAGATACTTGCTGATGTGGCATGTGGTACAGGAGATATAGCTAAATTATTTTTAGAATTTACAAATAAAGACAATAAAATATTTTGCATAGATCCAAATAAAAGTATGATTAAAAAAGCTAAAATTAAGCTTAAAAATTATAAAAATATTAAATGGATTATTAATCCAGCTGAAAAATTGTCATTAGAAGAAAATTCATGTGATTATTACACAATTAGTTTTGGATTAAGAAATACCAAAAGTTTAAATAAATCTTTATCTGAAGCGTATAGAGTTTTGAAGCCAGGTGGTAGATATCTATGTTTGGAATTTTCTAAAATACAAAACTCAAATTTAGAATTTATTTATAAACAATATTCGAAAGTGATACCCTATGTCGGGAAAGCTATTGTTGGAAAAAAAGAACCATATGAATATCTTACTAAAAGTATTAGTGAGTTTGTAAATCAAGATGAACTAATTGAATTAATGAAAAAAAATAATTTTCAAAATTGCAATTATAGAAATTTGTCTGGAGGAATAGTTGCTATTCATTCAGGCTGGAAAATATAATGATTAAAAGATTATTTATATTATTTAAATTATGTAGAAAAGTTGCAAAATCTGATGCTTTGAAAATAGTAAAAAAATTTAATGAACTTCCATTCTTAATTAAAATTTTATTTAAAATAGTTGGATTTTCTTTTTCAAAAAATTATGGAAAAAATCAAATTGAAAATGAAGAAAAAAAACTTTCTGATTCTATGCAATCAATGGGTACTACCTTTATTAAACTTGGACAATTTTTAGCCACTAGACCCGATATAATTGGAGAAAAATTATCCAAGGAACTAGAAACTCTTCAAGATAAACTTCCTCCTTTTTCATTATCTGAAGCAAAAGAAATGATTAAAAAAGATTTAGGAAATGAAACATATAACTCAATTATTAATTTGAGTGAACCGATAGCTGCAGCTTCAATAGCTCAAGTACACAAAGCTCAAATAAATGATAATGGAATTATAAAAAATGTAGCCGTAAAAATTTTAAGACCAAATATTAAAAAAATTTTTAATGATGAGATTGATGCTCTTATGCTTCTAGCTTTTATTATTGAGTCGGCTATTAAAAAGACTAAAAGATTAAAATTAGTTGAAGTAGTATTTTTACTAAAGGAAATTACTAATCATGAAATGGATCTAAGATTTGAAGCAGCGGCTGCAAATGAATATGCAGAAAATACAAAAAATGATATTGGATTTAGTGTTCCAAAAATTTATTGGAATTTTACTAGTGAAAATGTCATGACACTTGATTGGATTGATGGAATTTCTATAAGAGAAAGCGAAGAATTGTTAAAAAAAAATATTGATACAAAAAAAATAGCTTCGGATATTATTCAACATTTTTTAAGACATGCTGTTAGAGATGGATTTTTCCATGCAGATATGCATCAAGGTAATATCTTCATAGATAATGATGGTAAAATTATACCTATAGATTTTGGAATTATGGGTAGATTGGATAAATTAAGCCAAAGATTTTTAGCTGAAATCTTATATGGATTTATTAAAAGAGATTATAAGAAAGTGGCAGAAGTTCATCTATCTGCGGGCTTAGTTCCAAAAGAAGTTCCAGTTAATGATTTAGCTCAAGCATTAAGATCTATAGGAGAGCCAATTTTTGGTCAATCAGTTAAAGATATTTCGGGAGGAAAACTACTTAAACAACTTTTCAATGTTACAGAAAAATTTAACATGCAAACTCAACCTCAATTACTTATGTTACAAAAAACTATGGTTGTTGTTGAAGGCGTTTCTAGAAAATTAAATCCTGAAACTAATATTTGGGAAACTTCAAAACCTGTATTAGAAAAATGGTTAAATGAAAGCAAAGATCCTATTAATACAATTAATGAAACTTTAAGAGAATCTGTTGAAGCATTAAAAAAACTTCCAAATTTACCTGAAGTAATGGATAAAGCTAATCAAGCTTTAACTTTTTTAGCTAGTGGTCAAATACCTCAAAATTCAAATTCCTATAATGAACTAAATATTAAAAAATCAGAAATGATTACATTTAGAAATCAAACAATAATTGGTTTATTATTGCTTGTAATTGCAGGTTTATTAGTATTTTAATTCTCACGATGAAAAATTTATTAAATAAGAAAATTCTATTGATTATATGTGGGGGTATATCGGCTTACAAGTGCTTAGAAATAATTAGAGGTCTAAAAAAAAATAACTCGCAGGTAAAAACGATATTAACAAAGAATGCTAAGGAATTTGTAACTCCACTATCAATATCGTCTCTTTCTCAAGAAAAAGTTTATGAAGATATGTTTGGTGCTGAAAATCAATCAGAAATGGATCATATTTCTCTATCAAGATGGGCTGATTTAATTTTAGTTGCGCCAGCAACTGCAAATACTATTTCTAAATTAAGCTCTGGGTCAGCTGATGATCTTGCTTCTACTGTAGTATTAGCATCAAATAAGGAAGTTTATCTAGTGCCTGCAATGAATGTAAGAATGTGGGAACACCCATCAACTAAAGAAAATATTAATATATTAAAAAATTACGGTTACAAAATAATTGGTCCTGAAATAGGAGATATGGCTTGTGGTGAATTTGGAAAAGGAAAAATGACAGAACCAAATGAAATTATAAAAGAAATTGTATCATATTTCAGAAACAAAGAAAAAAATAAAAAATATAAAGCATTGGTAACTGCTGGTCCAACGCACGAATATATAGATCCTGTAAGATTTATTACTAACAAGTCAAGTGGAAAACAAGGATACGAAATTGCTAAATCATTTAGGGATAATGGTTTTGAGACAACTCTAATTTCTGGCCAAACCAATTTGGAACCTGTAACTGGTGTAAATTTTATTAAAGTTAGTACAGCTGAAGAAATGTACAATGAAACTATAAATAATTTACCTGCTGATGTTGCAATATTCTCAGCAGCAGTTTCTGATTATAAAGTTAAAAATTATGAAAATGAAAAAATAAAAAAAAAAGGAAACTTAAACTTAAATTTAACAAAAAATATAGATATTCTTTCCAATATTTCTAAGCACAATTCATTAAGGCCTAAACTAACTATTGGATTTGCAGCTGAAACTAATGATTTAGTAGAAAATTCTTTAAAAAAATTAGAAGAAAAAAATTGCGATTGGATTGTAGCAAACGATGTATCTGATAGTTCAATAGGATTTTATTCTGAAGATAATGAGGTTTCAATTTTTTATAAAAACAATACAAGAGAAACTCTAAAAAAAATGAGCAAGTCATTAATTGCAAAGGAATTAGTAAATAGAGTAATAAATAAGTTAAACTAGTTCAATGATTAAAGTTTTAATCAAGAAGCTTAATCCAAAAGTTGAACTTCCTAAATACAAAACTGAAGGATCCTCTGGAATGGATTTAATGGCATTAATTGAAAAACCTATAAAAATTAAACCTCAAAGTTCAGTTTTAATTTCAACTGGTTTATCTATTGCAATACCAGAAGATACAGAAGTCCAAATAAGACCAAGATCTGGGCTTGCCGCAAAATCAAGTATAAGCGTATTAAATACTCCAGGAACAATTGATAGTGACTATAGAGGTGAAATAAAAATAATTTTATTTAATCATGGAAAAGAAGAATTTACTGTAAATAATATGGATAGGATTGCACAAATGATATTGATGCCAGTATTAAAGGTTGAGTTTGAAGAAGTAGAAGAATTACCAAAAAGTGTTAGAGGTTCTGGAGGTTTTGGGTCTACTGGCAAATGAGAAAAAACCTAAAAAAAGAATCTTTAATAAGATATTCAAGACAAATCATTTTAAAAAATATTGGAATAATTGGTCAAAAAAAAATAATTAGTTCTAAAGTATTAATTGTAGGAGCAGGTGGACTTGGCTGTCCAATAGCAGATTTATTAACTAGATCGGGTATAGGGCTATTAGGTGTCATAGATTTTGATAAGGTAAGTTTGTCAAATATTCATAGACAGACACTATACACAACTAAAGATATTGGAAGATATAAAGTTAATGTAATAAAAAAAAAATTATATTTAATTAATAGAGAGACAAAGGTTAAAATTTATAACTATAAAGCAAATGATAAAAATTTGAAAAATATAATTCATAAATATGATGTTGTGGTAGATGGGAGTGATAATTTTAAAACAAAATTTTTATTAAATAAATTTTCAATAAAATTTAAAAAAAAATTAGTTGTGGGAGCAATTAGTAAATTTGATGGGCATATTTTTTCCTTTGATTTTAATAAAAAAAAAATTCCATGTTTAAAGTGTTTTTATCAAACAGAACCTTCTGATGAATTTTTGAATTGCGAAAGTGAAGGAATATTGGGATCAACATCAAATATTGTAGGAAGTATACAAGCTAACGAAGTATTAAAAATAATACTAGGTATAGGAAAAAATTTAAAATCAAATATTTTTATTTTAGATTTTTTGAATTTAAATTTTAGAAAAGTTTTATTTAAAAAAAGAAAAAATTGTATATGCAAAAAAGTATAATTTATTTTTTTTGTTTTTTTGTTTTTTTTACAAATTCGTTTTCGGAGGAGAGGAAAAAATTTTTAATGCTTAAAAATAATAAAGTTAATGTAAGATATGGACCTGGATTTGATTATCCTATTAAATTTATTTATAAAAAAAATAAATTACCTTTAAAAGTAATTGATAAAAAAGAAAATTTTAGAAAAATTATAGATCATAAAAAAAATAATGGATGGATACATGTATCTCAATTAAGAAAATCAAAATCTTTAATTGCGACTTCAAATAAAATTCTATTTAAAAAACCCACAAAATATTCAAAACCTTTGGCAAGAATAGAAAAAGGAAGACTTTTAATAGTAAAAAAATGTGAGATAAATTGGTGTAATATACAAACAGAAAAATTTTCAGGTTGGATAGAAAAAAATAATATTTGGGGAGAAATCAATTAAGATCAAAGCGATCTAAATTCATAACTTTTATCCATGCAGTAATAAAATCAGAAATAAACTTCATTTTAGAGTCTTCACAAGCATAAACTTCTGCTATTGCTCTAAGTTGAGAATTTGAACCAAAAATTAAATCAACTCTTGAAGCTTTCCATTTAACTTTGTTTGTTTTACGGTCTCTACCATTAAACAATTGTTCATTACTATCAGTCTCTTTCCAAGTTATTCCCATATCAAGTAGATTGATAAAGAAATCGTTTGTAAGTGTTTCTGGTTTTTTTGTAAAAACACCAATATTAGATTTATCAAAGTTACTGTTTAAAACTCTCATTCCTCCTATTAATACTGTCATTTCAGGTGCTGATAGTTTCATAAGTTGAGCTTTATCAACTAACATCTCTTCCGCAGAAACAGTAGGTTTTTTTGTAGATCCATTTGTCATTTTTGTAATATAGTTTCTAAATCCATCAGCTTTTGGTTCAAGTAAATCAAAAGAATGGGTATCAGTTTGATCTTGCGTCGCATCACCTCGACCAGGTGTAAATGGAACGTCTATTTTATAGCCTGCATTCTTAGCTGCTTTTTCAATTCCAACAGATCCTCCTAAAACAATTAAATCAGCCATTGAAACATTTTTCTTTTTATTACCAAAACTCTTTTTAATTTTTTCGAAAATTTTAATAACTTTGGATAGCTGAGATGGATTATTTACTGACCAACTTTTTTGTGGCTCTAGTCTTATTCTTGCACCATTAGCTCCACCTCTTTTATCTGATCCACGAAAAGTAGAAGCTGAGGCCCAAGCTGTTGAAACAAGCTGAGAGACAGAAAGTCCTGATTTTAAAATTTTTGCCTTTAAAAATTTTATATCTTTGTTTTTAATTTTATAAGTAGGTTTTGATATTGGATCTTGCCAAATTAATTTTTCCTTAGGAACTTCGGGTCCTAAATAGCATGCACGAGGACCCATATCACGATGTGTAAGCTTAAACCATGCTCTTGCAAAAGCATCGGCAAACTCTTTTGGATTATTATGGAAATGTCTAGAAATTGGTCCATAAGATGGATCTAATTTTAAGGATAAATCAGTTGTTTGCATGATTGGAAAATTTTCTTTTGACTTGATGTGAGCATCTGGTGTCATGTTTATAGCTTTACCATTTTTAATTGGCTTCCATTGGTGAGCTCCAGCTGGGCTTTTCGAAAGCTGCCACTCATATCCAAAAAGATTATCAAAATAACCCATATCCCATTTAATAGGATTACTAGTCCATGCTCCTTCAATACCACTGCTTATTGTATCCGAACCTAAACCGCTTTTGTAATTACTATTCCAACCAGTAGCTTGCTCCTGAATTTTTGATCCCTCCGGTTCTGGACCTTTGTGTGACTCTGGAGCTGCTCCATGAGATTTCCCAAAAGTATGTCCTCCTGCTACTAATGCTACGGTCTCATAGTCGTTCATTGCCATTCTACCAAATGTTTCACGAATATCATGTGCGGCTAGAAAAGGGTCTGGATTTGCATCAGGACCTTGTGGGTTAACATAAATTAAACCCATATGAGAAGCTCCTAATGGATTCTCTAATTCTCTTTTACCACTGTAACGGTTTACTCCAAGCCACTCTTTTTCTGAACCCCAATATATGTCTTCTTCTGGTTCCCATATATCTTCTCTTCCTGCACCAAATCCAAAGGTTTTAAATCCCATTGACTCAAGAGCAACATTTCCAATCAAAACAAATAAATCGGCCCATGAAATTTTTTTACCATATTTCTTTTTTATAGGCCAAAGAAGAAGTCTAGCTTTATCTAAATTAACATTATCTGGCCAACTATTTAAAGGAGCAAACCTTTGATTTCCAGTTCCTGCACCACCACGACCATCACCTGTTCTATAAGTTCCAGCAGCATGCCAAGCTAATCTTATAAATAATGGTCCATAGTGACCATAGTCAGCAGGCCACCAACTTTGTGATTGGGTCATCAATTTCACTAAATCTTTTTTTAGTGCTTTATAATTCAATTTTTTAAATTCTTTTGAATAATTAAATTTCTTATCCATTGGATTTACCAATGAAGAGTGTTGACTTAAAATTTTTAGATTTAAGCTATTCGGCCACCAATCCCTATTAGAAGTCCCTTTACCAGTTGGGTGCTTCGAGGGGGTACCCATACCAGTAAATGGACATTTTGATTGTTCTTTTAACATTTTTTATAATTTATAACGATTCTAAACTGTAGTCAATAGTTTAGAATTGTTTTAATATATATTTATTAATTATATTGATTAAAAATCTGATACTAATTTTCAGAATCAAGTCTAACTAGAACTTCTACAGATTTAATTTTTTTTCCTGGTATATTTTTTTTTATTTTAATTGGATGAACATCTTCATCTTTTAAATCAATTAATTCTTTGCTTTTTTCGTCAAAAAAGTGATGATGGTCAGTTGTGTTCGTATCAAAATAAGCTTGGCTTGAATTAATTGCTATTTCTTTAAGATATCCTTTTTTTTGGAACGCATGGATAGTGTTGTAAACTGTTGCTAAGGAAATTTTTTGATTGGCTTTAGTTTCTATAATTTTTACTAAATCAGTAATTGTGAAATGAAAAGTTTTTTCAGCATCAAATAAGGCCTCACAAATATTTATCCTTTGTTTTGTTGGTCTTAAGCCTGATTTTCTTAGTTTTTCTATATATTCTTTGCTAGAACCCATTGCATTTTATTATTATTCTAAACGATTTCTATATTATAATGATATTATATCAAGTAATAAGGATAGAAAATTATGAAAAAAGGGTCTTTTAATTATAATGAATTAATAAGCTGCGCAAATGGAGAGCTTTTCGGCCCTGGTAATGCAAAATTACCCTCTCCGCCAATGCTAATGTTTGACAGAATATCAGAAATCAAGGAAAATAGAGGTTTTTTTAATAAGGGCTTAATTAAAGCAGAACTTGATATAAATAATGATCTTTGGTTTTTTGATTGTCATTTTAAAGAAGATCCAGTAATGCCTGGATGTCTTGGATTAGATGCTATGTGGCAACTAGTTGGTTTTTATTTAGGTTGGTTAGGAAATCCAGGAAGAGGTCGTGCATTAGGAGTAAATAGTGTAAAATTCACGGGAGAAGTTCTAAAAAATGTCAAAATGGCAACATACGTTATTGATATGAAAAGAATACTTATTAAAGAAGGAACTACAGTTGGTCTTGCTAATGGAGTTTTACTAGCTGATGGAAAAAAAATATATTCAGCAGAAAATTTAAAAGTTGGTTTATTTAAATAATGAAAAGAGTAGTTATAACAGGTGTAGGGGTTGTATCTTGTTTAGGAAATAACCAAGAGGAAGTTTATCGATCTTTATTAAATTCCAAATCAGGAATAACTTTTTCAGAAGAATATAAGGAATATAATCTGAAAAGCCATGTGCATGGGTTGCCAAAAATTAAATTGGAAGATCATGTTGATAGAAAAGTAATACGATTTATGGGAGCAGGATCTGCTTATAACTATGTTGCGATGAGTGAGGCTGTAAAAGATTCTGGTTTAGAAGAAAAAGATGTAAGTAATGTTTCAACTGGAATGGTTATGGGTTCTGGAGGACCATCAATTGCAAATGTAATCCTTGCAGCAGATAAAACACGAGAAAAAAATCCTAAAAAAATGGGACCTTTTGTTGTTCCAAGAACAATGGCAAGCACAGCATCAGCAACTTTGGCTGTTCCTTTTAAAATTAAAGGAGTTAACTATACAATTAGCTCAGCTTGTGCAACTAGCGGTCATTGCATTGGAAATGCTATGGAATTAATTCAACTTGGAAAACAAAATATAATTTTTGCAGGAGGAAGTGATGAAGTTCATTTTGCTTTAACTGCAATGTTTGATGCTATGACAGCTCTATCATCAAAATATAATGATAAACCTGAAACAGCTTCTAGACCTTATGACAAAACAAGAGATGGATTTGTAATTTCAGGAGGTGGAGGAGTTTTAGTTATGGAAGAGTATGAACATGCTAAGGCTAGAGGTGCTAAAATATACGCAGAAATAACTGGTTATGGAGCAACATCTGATGGATATGACATGGTAGCTCCTTCGGGAGAAGGCGCAGTAAGATGTATGAATATGGCTTTAAGCACAGCAAAAAATAAAATTGATTACATAAATACACATGGAACTTCAACTCCAGTAGGTGATATTACAGAACTAAAAGCAGTAGGTGAGGCTTTCCCAGAATATAAACCTAAAATTAGTTCAACAAAATCTTTATCTGGACATTCTCTTGGCGCTACTTCAGTTCACGAAGCTATCTATAGTTTAATAATGATGAAAAATAATTTTATATCTGCATCAGTAAATATCAATGATATGGATGATGAGGCTAAAAATTTTCCTATTGTAACCCAAGTTGAAAAAGATGTGCAACTTAATACTATCATGTCTAATAGTTTTGGATTTGGTGGAACAAATGCAACATTAGTATTTGAGAAAGTTTAATCAATGAGTTTAATGAAAGGTAAAAAAGGATTGATCATGGGTGTTGCTAATGAAAGATCTATTGCATGGGGAATTGCACAAAAACTATCTGAAGCTGGAGCTGAATTAGCATTTACATATCTTGGTGATGCATTAAAGAAAAGAGTAGTTCCACTAGCAGAAAAGTTGAATTCTAATGTTACTTTCAGCTGTGATGTTGAAAAAAAAGAGGATGTCATAAAATTATTTGAAGACGTAAAATCTAATTGGGGTGAAATTGATTTTGTTGTGCATGCAATTGCATTTTCAGATAAGTCTGAGTTATCTGGAGAATATTTAAATACAACTAGAGAAAATTTTTTAAGAAGTATGTTAATTTCGTGCTTTTCATTTACAGAAATTGCAAAAGAATCTTCCAAAGTAATGAGGGTAGGTGGAAGTATGATTACTCTAAGTTATGAGGCAAATAAAGCTATTCCAAATTATAATGTAATGGGTGTTTGTAAGGCAGCATTAGAGTCTAGTGTTAAATATCTAGCTAGAGATCTAGGTGCTAAAGGAATTAGAGTAAATGCTATAAGCGCTGGTCCTATTAAAACTTTAGCGGCTTCTGCTATTGGAGACGCTAAATTTTTATATAAATGGAACGCAGATCATTCATTTTTAAAAAGAAATGTTGATAATTTAGATGTTGGAAACTCTGCATTATACCTTTTAAGCGATATGGCAGGCGGTGTTACTGGCGAAATTCATTATGTAGATGCTGGATATAATAAAGTAGGAATGCCAGACCCAAAAAATATTACCTAACAATTTAGCAACAACTACAATTTTTTTTCTGTTTACTTTTATCTTTATCTTTTAATTTGCTATGATCATTTAATTCCTCCAATTCTTTCTTCTTATCTTCAAGTACTTTTTTTTTTCTTTGAATTTTATTTTCAAAGTAAGCATAAAGTGATGGGAAGCCTAATTTTGATGCTCTTTTTTCCTCATAGTTTTTTCGACCTTTTAGATTTTCAATTATTTTAATTATTTCTTGATTTTGCATATTAAATAGCTGCCTGTTTGATGGAAAGTTTAACTTTTCCTCTATCGAAGCCAATTACTTTAACTTTTACCTCGTCACCTTCTTTTACAACATCAGTTACTTTAGCAACTCTTTTGTTGGCTAGTTCTGAAATGTGGACAAGACCGTCTTGTTTACCTAAAAAGTTAACAAATGCACCAAATTCCATAATTTTCATAACTTTTCCGTTATAAATCTTATTCAACTCAGCTTTTGCGGTTATGTCTTTAATCATTTGCATTGCTTTATTTCTAGATTCTTCATCTGGTGCCGCGACTGTTACAACTCCTTCATCATTAACATCAACTTTCGCGCCTGAAAGTTCAACAATTTCTCTAATTGTTGCTCCACCTTTACCAATAACAGCTGCGATATCTTTTTTATCAACTGTAATTTTTTCCATTTTTGGAGTGTGTTTACCGACTTCTGCTCTAGATTTATCTAAAGCTTTATTCATTTCTCCTAAGATGTGAATTCTTCCATCCTTTGCTTGATTTAAAGCCTGTTCCATAATCTCAAATGTAATACCAGTTATTTTGATATCCATTTGAAGAGATGTAATTCCATCTTTAGTTCCAGCGACTTTGAAATCCATATCACCCAAATGATCTTCATCTCCTAGAATATCAGACAATACACTAAAATCATTTCCCTCTTTTATTAAACCCATTGCAATACCAGCTACTGGCTCTTTAATTGGTACGCCAGCATCCATTAATGCTAATGAAGTTCCACAAACAGTTGCCATTGAAGACGAACCATTGGACTCGGTAATTTCAGATACTATTCTAAAAGTGTAAGGAAAACTTTCCTTTGATGGTAATGAAGAATTAATTGCTCTCCAAGCAAGTTTCCCATGTCCAATTTCACGTCTTCCAGTTCCAATTCTTCCAGTTTCACCAACTGAGAATGGAGGAAAATTATAATGAAGCATAAATCTTTCTCTTTGTTGTCCGTCTAAACTTTCTAATCTTTGTTCATCATCAGATGTACCTAATGTAGTAACAACAATTGCTTGCGTCTCTCCTCTTGTAAACAAAGCAGAGCCATGAGTTCTTGGTAAAATACCAACTTCACATGAGATGGGTCTTACATCTGATAAACCTCTACCATCAATTCTATTCTTATTTTTAAGAATGTCTGTTCTAACTATAGATTTTTCAAGATTTTTAAGCTCTGTATTAACATCTAGATCAGAATAATTTTCATTTTCTTCATAAAGTTTTTTAGCTTTTTCAGTAATCTCTGAAATTTGATTTGATCTATCTTGCTTGTCTCTTGTAGCAAAAGCTTTCTTTAATTCTTCTGTAAAATTTTCCTCAAGTTTTTGTTTCACTTCAGATAAATCTTTTTTCTCAACAATCCATTCAGGCTTTCTGCATTCTTTTGCAAGTTCCTCTATCATTTCTATCACTGGAACGAATCCTTCATGTCCAAATTTAACTGCATTCAACATTTCCTCTTCTGATAAACCATTCGCTTCAGACTCAACCATAAGAACAGCATCCTTAGTACCTGCTACAACTAAATCTAAACTTGAATTTTCTAATTCAGCTTTTGATGGATTAAGAATATACTTACCATCAATAAAACCTACCCTAGACGCACCTACAGGGCCCATAAAAGGCATTCCTGAGATAGCTAGCGCTGCTGAAGAAGCAGTAATTGATAAAATGTCTGGTTGGTTTTCTTTATCATAAGAAATTACTGTTGGTAATAACTGAACTTCATTTTTAAATTCATCAGGAAACAAAGGTCTGATTGGTCTATCAATTAATCTTGAGATTAAAGTTTCACTCTCAGTTGGTCTTGCTTCTCTTTTAAAATAACCGCCTGGTATTTTTCCACCAGCATAATATTTTTCCTGGTAGTTAACTGATAATGGAAAATAATCTATATCTGGATTTATTTTCTTTGCTCCTACAACTGTTGCTAAAATAACTGTTTCACCGCATGAAGCGATAATTGCTCCATCTGCCTGTCTTGCTACTTTGCCTGTTTCTAAACTTATTTTCTTTCCTGCTACTTCTATTTCTTTCTTACATACTTTAAACATTTCATTTCCATTTCGTTTCGTTTCATTTTGTTTCATTTTGTTTAATTTTGTTCTATCTATTTTGATCTCTTATTTTCTTAAGTTCAATTTAGACAGTACATTTTTGTATGAATCTAATTTATTTTTCTTTAAATAGTCCAACAACTTCTTTCTTCTATTAACAGCTCTTAATAAACCTACTGATGAATGTTTATCTTTTTTAAACTGTTTAATGTGTTTTGACAGATTCTCAATTTTATCTGTTAATTGAGCTATCTGAAATTCTGATGATCCAGTATCTTTATCGTGGATTGCAAGTTCTTTTGCTCTTTTTATCATTTATTATCCTTATTTATTAGTTTGTTTTATTAAGTTTTCAATCTTTTCAGCATAATCGAAAGAATCATCCTTAACGAAATAAAGTTTTGGCAAAAACTTCATTACTATTTTCTTAGATAATACTTTTCTGATCACAAATGAAAATTCTTTTAATTTTTCAATAATTTCTTTAGCATTTTTTCCCCCTAGAGGCATAACAAATATTTTTGCTGTTTTTAAATCTGGTGACATTCTTACTTCTGTAACTGTAATTTCTTTAGTTGAAAGATTTGGTAATTTAGCTTCATCTCTTATAAAAAGCATACCTAAAGCTTGTTTGATCATTTCTCCAACTCTTAATTGCCTTTGTGTAATCGGCTTTCCTAAATTAGTCATCTAAATAGTTCTTTCTGTTACTGTCGAATTATAAACCTCAATAATATCTTTTTTTTGGAAGTCCCCATAGTCTTTTAAAGTTATTCCACATTCAAGTCCTGCTGAAACCTGTTTTGTCTGGTTTTTTTCTCTAAATATAGATCCAATTTTACCATTAAAAATTATTGCTCCATCTCTTATTACTCTTGCATTTGAGTCTTGGGTAATTTCTCCATCAACAACTTTTGAACCTGCAACTTTTCCAACTTTAGATACTTTAAATATTTCAAGAATTTCAGCTGTACCGATAATTTTTTCATCAATATCAGGAGTTAACAATCCTGACATTTTATTTTTTATGAAATCTAAAACTTCATAAATTATATTAAATGAAGATATTGAAATCTTTTCTTTTTCCGCTCTTTTTTTTGCCTCTTTGCTAGGTTTTACATTAAATGCGATGAGTAATGCTTTCGAAGCTTTAGCAAGTGTTACATCAGTTTCTGTTATCATGCCTATATCAGATAGAAGTATTTTTGGCCTAACTTCATCATGTTTAATTTGATTAATTGCACTTTTAATTGCCTCAGAAGATCCATGAACATCTGATTTAATAATTATATTTATTTCCTCTGATTTTGTGTCTTTAAATGCTGAATCTTGTGTTACAAATGTTAAAGGACTTTTACCTTCTTTTGTTTGTTGAACTCTAGCGTCACATAAATTTTTTGCTTCTTTTTCATTTGTTAAAACTAAAAAATCATCTCCTGCCTTTGAAGCTCCATTTATTCCTATAATTTCAACTGGAGTTGCTGGTTCAGCAATATCAATACTTTTTCCTTGATCATTTATTATTGCTCTAACTTTTCCCCATTTTAATCCACTAACAAAAAAATCACCTCTTTTTAATGTACCCGCTGTAATTATAATATTTGCAATAGGTCCTCTTCCTATATCAATTTTCGATTCTAAAACTATGCCTTTAGCATTAGTTTTAAAATCTGTTTTTAAATCTAATATTTCTGCTTGAAGCACAACTGAATCAATAAGTTTTTCAAGATTCTGTTTAGTTTTAGTTGATACTTCAACCATTAATGTATCTCCTGAAAGATCTTCAGCAATTAATTCATATTCTAATAATTGATTTTTAATTTTTTGAGGATCTGCATCTGGTAAATCACATTTATTTATAGCAACTACTATGGGAACGCCTGCAGCTTTAGCATGTTTTATTGACTCTATAGTTTGAGGTTTAACTCCGTCATCAGCTGCTACTACTAAAATTACAATATCAGTTAATTTAGATCCTCTAGCTCTCATTTCTGTAAATGCAGCATGACCTGGGGTATCAATAAAAGTAATTTTATTTGAATTATGTGTAATTTGATATGCTCCTATGTGCTGCGTTATTCCTCCAAATTCTCCTGAAACTACATTTGCTTTTCTGATAACATCTAACACAGAAGTTTTTCCGTGATCAACATGTCCCATTACTGTTACAATCGGAGCTCTACTTTTTAAATTTTGAGTTTTAACTTCTTTTATTTTTTCAATTATTTCTTCTGCTTTTTTCTCTTTAATTGGGTTGTGTCCAAACTCTTTTACTAAATATTCTGCAGTATCTGAATCTATTGTATGATTAATTGTAACGGTAACTCCCATACCTAATAAGTGCTTAATAATATTGCTTGATTGTTCGGCCATTCTATTTGCCAATTCTCTAATAGTTATTAATTCAGGAATATTAATATTTCTCTTTATTGGCTTTAAAATTTCTTTGCTTTCATCTTTATTTAAGTTTCTATTTTCTTTTTGTTTCGCTCGTTTTAATGATGCTAAACTTCTAGACTTAGTTCCTATTTCATCATCACTCAAAGCTCTTGATATAGTTAATTTTAATTCTCTCCTTTTGCCTCCAAGTTTATTAGCTTTGCTATCCTTTGCAGAAACTTCTCCTTTAATTCTTCTTGTCGCTCTTTGTTCAGCTAATTTTCTTTTTTCAAAATCTGAACTAATATCTGTTTTTGGTCTAGAATAATTATTTTTTTTTAATACAAAAGATGAATTGTTTTTAGGTTTATCATTAGTTAAGATTGGCTTTGAAGTGTGTGGCTTTCCAAAAAATCTTTTAGACTTTTTTTCAATTACAACAGTGTTTTTTGATTTATTTTTAGCTTTTTCTATACTGTTAATAGTTTTATTCGTACTTCCCGAAATTGATAATTTTAATTTTTTCTTTTCCATTTTTCATTTCTCAATCTTGATAAACTTTTGCTCTAGCAGACATAATTAGATCATCTGCCTCTTTATTTGATAAAGCAAAATCCTCGAGATACCCTTTAATTCTGATTCTCTCTCCTTTAATCATATCGTAAGTACCTGTCAATTCATCTGAAGCTAAATCTGCAAAATCATTTAGTTTTAAAATTTTTTGTTCACCAAGAGTCACTAGCATTCCAGGAGTTAATCCTTTATGATTAATTAGTTCATTATCTAAACCAAGGTCCTTAATTTTATTGGAAATTTCTTCTTGGTCTTTTTGATGAAATTCTTTTGCTCTATCAATTAATTCTTTGGCAGTATCAGTTTCGATTCCTTCTATTTTTGACAAAATTTCAGGAGTACTATCTTTAATATCGTCAATTGTAGAAAATCCTTCAGCAACAAGCAACTGTCCTAAAGTTTCGTCTAATTCTAAATTTTTTACAAAATTATCTGTTTTTTCTTTAAACTCCAGTTGTCTTCTTTCAGAGTCCTCTTGATCTGTCATAATATTAATTTCGTAATTTAGTAGTTTTGTTGCTAATCTTACATTTTGGCCCCTTCTACCAATTGCTTTACTTAGATTTTCCTCAGATAAAATTACATCTAATTTTCTTTCCTCACTATTAACATTAACCCTTAAAACTTCTGCTGGTGACAGAGCATTTGATACAACAACTGCAGGATCTTCAGACCAATTAACTATATCAATTTTTTCTCCTTGAAGTTCATTGACAACTGCTTGAACTCTACTGCCTCTCATTCCAACACAAGCACCCACTGGATCTAAAGATGTATCAATAGCTTTAACACAAATTTTTGCTCTACTTCCTGGATCTCTTGAGGAAGACTTAATTTCAATAAGACCATCATAAATTTCTGGTACTTCTTGTATAAACAATTTTTCCATAAATTTTGGGTGTGCTCTAGATAAAAATATTTGTTGACCCCTAGGTTCTCTTCTAACATCTAAACAATAAGCTTTAACTCTGTCACCAGCTTTTATGTTTTCTCTAGGTATTAATTCATTTTTTTGTATAATTGACTCAGTTCGACCTAAGTCAACAATAACATTTCCAAATTCTAATCTTTTAACAATTCCACTTAAAATAGTATCTTTTTTATCTTTAAAATCATTATATTGTCTCTCTCTTTCAGCTTCTCTTACATTAAAAGTTATTACTTGTTTTGCTGTCTGTGCCGCAATTCTACCAAAGTCAAAGGATGGTAAAGGTTGTAATATTTCATCACCAATTTTTTTATCTTTATTATTTTCATTTAACTTTACAGCATCTTCTAGACTTATTTCTAAATTTATATTTTCAGGATTTTCTACTATTAATAATTTTCTAAAAATTCCAATATCTCCGTTATCTCTATTAATTTGTACTTCAATCTCATTTTCAGAACCAAACTTGGATTTAGCAGCTTTTGCTATACCATTTTCCATAGAATTTATGATTAATTCTTTATCAATAGATTTTTCTAATGCTACCGCCTCAGCAATTCTAATTAATTCTAATTTATCTGCTCTTCTATTTAACATTTAGCTTTCTCCAAAAAAAAATGGGCCGAGGCCCATTTTGAAATTTCAACAATGTACCTGAAATATAGATATTTTTTTTAATTATTCAACTTTATTTACTTCTCGAAAACCTCTGATTTGTCAGTTTTTTCCCATGAAAATGAACCATCAGATTCTGGTTCTCTACCAAAATGACCGTATGCAGCCGTTTTTTGATATATTGCCTTGTTTAAACCTAGCATTTCTCTAATTCCTCTAGGGCTTAAATCAAAATTTTCATTTATCAATTTTTCAACATGCATATTTTTTTGCTCATCATTATCAAATAAATCTACATAAATTGATAAAGGTTTTGAAACACCTATGGCGTATGCTAATTGAATTAGACACTTTTCAGCAATTCCTGAAGCTACAACATTTTTTGCAAGATATCTTGAAGCATATGCTGCTGATCTATCTACCTTTGTTGGATCTTTTCCTGAAAATGCTCCTCCACCATGAGGTGCTGCACCTCCATAAGTATCAACAATAATTTTTCTTCCTGTTAATCCACTATCTCCATCTGGTCCTCCGATAACAAAATTGCCTGTTGGATTTATATAAATTTCATTTTCATCAAGATTTCCTAATAAATTTTTTGGAATAGATTTCTCAATGTATGGCAGACAAAGCTCTTTTACTTTAGCTAAGTTAACATCTTTAGAATGTTGTGTAGAAATTACTACTGATTTTACTGCTGATGGTTTACCATTTTTATATTCAATAGTAATTTGACTTTTTGAATCTGGTTCTATTCCATTAAGATTTCCAGATTTTCTATCTTCCGCCATTAATCTTAAAATTTTATGAGAGTAATGAATTGGCGCTGGCATTAAAACATCTGTTTCATTACATGCATAACCAAACATTATTCCTTGATCTCCTGCACCTTCATCTTTATTTCCTGATGAGTCTACTCCCATTGCAATGTCAGCTGATTGTGAATGTAAATGACTTTCAATTTTAGTTGCATCTCTCCAAGTAAAACCATCTTGGTCGTATCCAATATCTTTAATACAATCTCTAACTTTAGAAATTAGTTCATCTTTATTAATATCAGGTCCTCTTGTTTCTCCAGCTAATACAACTTTGTTTGTAGTTGTTAAAGTTTCGCAAGCCACTCTAGCTTGTGGCTCCATACCTAGGTATGTATCAACAACCATATCTGAAATTCTATCACATACTTTATCTGGATGTCCTTCTGAAACTGACTCACTTGTAAATAAAAAATCTTTCTTCATTTATTCTCCTTTTTTTTTAAAAAAAAAATCAAACTAATATAAAAAATTAAAAAATAAAAGAAGATCTTGTTGCCATGAGTATTAAAAAAAGTATTTTTTTTTTTTAGAATATTTCTAATCTCTATAAATCCACTGTCAGTTGATTTTATTTTTTTTTTTACTTTTCCTATTGCGTCAATATGTGCCGAAATACCATTGTTTGCCGAACGTATTAAATTTTTTCCCTCTTCTATTGATCTAAATATAGAATGAGAAAAATGCTGATATGGACCAACAGAATCTCCAAACCATCCATCTTCTGATATATTAATTATAAAATCAAAATCTTCACTATTTTTATTAATAATTCCTGAATAAATTACTTCATAACAAATTAAAGGAAGAAAACTTATATTGTCAATTTTAATTATATCTCTCTCATTACTTGAAGAAAAAGATTGATATCCTTGAGTAATTTTTTTTAATCCAAAATTTCTTAATAAGTTTTCAAAAGGTAAATACTCTCCAAAAGGAACTAGCTTATTTTTATCATATTTTGCTAATATATTTGCGTCATTATCCAAAACTACCAGCGAATTAAATATTTTTGAATTTTCAAAACTACTTATTCCCAAAATTATCTTATGTTTGTCAGAAAAATTTTCTGAGATTATAAAACTAAAATTTTTTAAATCTTGCAAATAAATATTAGAAAGTACACCTTCAGGAAAAATAAATAACGTATTTTCTGAATAATTAGGTTTACTTAATTTTATTAATTCTAAAATTGTTTTTTCTGGTGCTTCATTTTCAAAAAATCTTTTAATATCTACTTTTGGTGACATAATTTTTATTATAAAATTTAAATTTGTTTTATTAATTTCTTCGTATTTTTTAATTACTGAATCTCCATAAAAAAAATTTATGGAAAGAAGAAAAATAGAAGAGATTAAAAAAAATATTTTTTTCTTCTTCGTATACTTAAAAAAAATTATAGAAGGTGTTAAAAATAAAGTAATACATAAAAGATTAAAAGCATAAGTCCCAACTAATGAAAGAATTTGAATTAATTGCAAATAATCTGTAAAGCTATAAGCAATCAGGTTCCATGGAAATCCTCCAAAAATAAAGCTTCTTAAATACTCAACAACTGAAAAAAAAAATGAAAATATAAAAATTGATGAAAATTTTTTTTTTAGATTGAAAAAAGAACAAAAAAATGTGCTAAGCCCATAAAATAATCCCAAAAACAGTGGAATAATAATTAATGAAAAAGGTATTAATGGTTTAAAAATTTCTTCAAAGGTAAGTGAATTTGATATCCAATATAAATTTGAAATAAAATATCCAAAACCAAACATCCATCCAATCTTAAAAGATGTCCACTTTCCTTTTTGATAGTTAAGTATAAGAAAAAAAAATAATATTGGAAACGTAATTAAATTTATAAAAAATAAACTATATGGTGGAAGACTATAAGAAGTTAATAAACCGATTATAAATGGTATAATATAAATTAATAATTTATTTTGTATTAATGAAGTCAAATCGTTTTGTGGAAATAATTTAATACTGAGTTTTCTTTTTTAGACATCTTTTTAAAATCTATTATTTTTTTATGATCATATCCAATTAAATGGAAATATCCATGTATCCACATTTTATCTAGTTCTAAAAAAAAATTTGAAAATTTTGATCTTTGATTAACTATTTCAAATGAGATAGCTATATCACCAATATATTCACTTTTTTTTAATTGGCTAAATGGAAAAGATAATACATCTGTAGGTTTATTTTCTTTTCTGAATTTGAAATTCAAACTTTTCATTTTTTTATTATTTGTTAAAAAAACTGTGAATTCAAAATTTTTTCTTTTAAAAGAGCTCATTTTATTCAATTTATTAAGTCTTTTTTTAAAGTAATTATTTGGATTATTAATTTTTTTCTTCCATTTATAATTATCCAAAATTACATTGGCTTTAATCATTAATCAGTTTTTTGATCTGAATATGCTTTAACAATTTTTGAAATTAAAGGATGTCTAACAACATCAGTATGATCAAAATCAACAACAGAAATTTCTTTTAAATGTCCAAGTAGATTTTTTGATCTACTAAGTCCTGATAATGATTTATTTGGTAAATCAATTTGTGAAGGATCTCCATTTATTACTATCTTAGAATTTTCACCAATTCTTGTTAAAAACATTTTTATTTGAGTATCTGTAGCATTTTGAGCTTCATCTAAAATTGCAAATGAGTTTTTTAGTGTTCTTCCTCTCATAAAAGCTAATGGTGCAATTTCTATGTCGCCTGCTTCAATTTTCTTTTGAATTTTTTCAAAATCTAACAAATCATAAAGTGAGTCATATAAAGGTCTCAAATAAGGATCTACTTTTTCCCTCATATCTCCTGGTAAAAATCCTAATCTCTCACCTGCTTCAACTGCTGGTCTTGATAGAATAATTCTTTCTATTTTTTTATCTAAAAGCATCGTAAGAGCCACAGCAACAGCTAAGAATGTTTTGCCTGTACCAGCAGGTCCGGCTGAAATTATTATTTCACTTTCTTTAAGTGCTCTCACATAATTTTTTTGTTTTTCAGATCTTGGAATGACTGATTTTTTTGGTGTTTTAATAATATACTCTATATTTGTTCCTGTTTTTTTTAATTTTTCATCTATCATAAATTTATTAACTGATGAAATTATATCTTTTTTTTCAATACTTCCATTATTTAAAAATTGATTAGTTAAAAATTGAATAGCATTCTTAATTAAATCATTTTTTTCAGGATCGCTCTTAACAAGTATAGAGTTTCCTCTTGAATATATCTTAGTTTGAGTAATCCTCTCTAATTCTTTTAAATTATTATTAAATTCTCCAAGAATGCCTATTAAAATATCGTTATTTTGAAAAATAATACTAAGAGCATTATTTTCAGAATATACAAATTTTAGATCTGACTTTGAATTTTTGTAAGCTATATTACCCAAATTATGCTGCTTTCATATTTTTTTCGATTATTCCAAATAATGTTTTTTGATTACTACTAGTAATCTTAACATCTACCAAATTTCCTATCAAACTTTCACTACCTTCCAATATTACTGAGGACAAATATTTATTTCTACCAAATAATTTATTTTGACCAGAAAGTTTATTTTCTATCAATACTTCAATTTTTTGATTTTCCATGGATTTGTTTAATTCAATTTGATTATTAAATAATTTTTTTTGAATCGTGATTAGTCTTTTTTTTGCAACTTCACTATCGACCATTTTTAAATTGGCCGCCTTCGTTCCTGGTCTCGGACTAAATACAAATGAAAAAGAATTAACAAATCGAATTTTTTCTAATAATTTTAATGTATCAGAAAAGTCTTTTTCTGTTTCTCCAGGATAGCCAATTATAAAATCACTTGAAAATTCTACTTCTGGGTTTAATTTTTTTATTTTAAAATAAACATTTAAATAATCTTCAACTTTATGTTTGCGATTCATTAAATGTAAAATACGATCTGAACCACTTTGTATTGGTAAATGAACAAAAGGCATAAGTTTTCTACTACTTTCATAACATTCAATTAAATCATCAGTCATGTCTTTTGGATGAGAAGTGGTATATCTTATTCTTTTTATTTCTTTGATTTTATCAAGATATTTAATTAAATCTGAGATTCTATATTCTTTGGTATTATCTTTGAAATAATATGCATTAACATTCTGACCTAATAAAGTAATTTCTTTTACTCCATTTTTAACTAATTGCTCAGCTTCATTTATAACTTGATAAAATGGTCTTGAATACTCAGGCCCCCTTGTATAAGGCACAACACAAAAATGACAAAACTTATCACAACCCTCTTGTATAGTTAAATAAGCCGATATATTATTATTTTTGTTTTCTATTTCATCATAATATTTAAATTTGGAAACAGAGTCGAATTCTGTTTCTTCAATTTTTTTTTTAAAAATATTACTCTCTAAAAGATCATTCATTTTATGGTATGACTGAGGGCCAATTACAATATCAATATATGGATCTCTATTAAGCACTTCTTGATTTTCAGCTTGAGCTACGCAACCTGCAACTACCATTATTGGTTTATTTTTTCCTCTATAAATTTCTTTTACCCTGCCAATTTCATGAAACACTTTTTCTTTTGCTTTGTCTCTAATGTGACAGGTATTTAATATATAACAATCGACATTATTTTGATCTTCACTTTTATGATAACCAATTTTACTGATAGAATCATAAATACGATTTGAATCATACTCATTCATCTGGCATCCAAATGTTTTAATAAAAACTTTTTTTTTCATTTTTTATTTCTTTTTTATTCCATACAATTCTAGTTTATGGTCAACCAGTTTATATCCATATTTATCTGCAACTTTTTTTTGTAAATTTTCAATTTCTTCATCAACAAACTCTATTATTTCTCCTGTCTTTATATCAATTAAATGATCATGATGGCTCTCACTTAATTCTTCATATCTTGCTTTGCCACCTTTAAAATCATGCTTGGTTACGATCCCAGACTCTTCAAATAGTTTTACAGTTCTATATACTGTTGCAATACTAATTTTTTTATCTACTGCAGATGCTCTTTTATATAATTCATCAACGTCTGGGTGATCTTGAGATTCACTCATAATTTTAGCAATAATCTTTCTTTGATCAGTAAGCTTAACTCCCTTTGCAATACATTTTTCTTCTATAGTTTCAGACATAATTATATTTAACTCGAATAAAGGGGTTTTATCAAATCATTAATTACTAAGTCTTTTTTTTTATTTGACTCCAATAACTTTTCGTAATCTCCATTTTCAACAAATTTTGAATTAAAACCTGTCAAAGTGATATTTTTTGCCAATGATATAGCTTTTGCGATTGATATAGAAATTCTTAAACTTGAAAATTTGCCTGGTCCTTGATTAACAAAAATTCTTTCAACATCATCCATTTTTATTTTATATTCTTTTAAAAAAATCAAAAGAAGATTTATAAAATTGTCAAAATTTTCTCTACTGTTTGTATGACTCCTGGTATATGATTGTTTTTCAGAAATGAATGAAAAAATAATTTTATCATTTGCAGCGTCTATTATTAAATTTTTCATATTTTTCATATTTTTTTTATTTTTTTTAAATGTTTATGCTGATGGTGTAAATAAAAAATATAATCATAATGAACAAGGAATTCTGTCATTAATGTATCATAGATTTAATGAAAATAAATATCCATCAACAAATATACAAATGGATATTTTTAAAAAACATATTGAAATAATAAAAACCAATAATTATAAATTTTATAATCCAATTAAATTTGAAGAAGAATTTAGTACTCCAAAATCAAATAAAAAAGTATTAATAACAATTGATGATGGATTTACATCCTTTTATAGAAATGCATGGCCATACTTAAAGGAAAATAAAATTCCTTTTATATTATTTGTTTCTACAGAGGCTGTGGGTAAATATGGTTATATGACATGGAATGAAATAAAAGAAATCGAAAAAGAAGAATTTGCATTTTTAGGGAATCATTCACATTCTCATGAATATCTAGTTAATTATGATTTTAATGATTTTAAAAAAGATATAGACAAATCAATAAAAATTTTTACAGATAATATTGGTTATAATCCAATATTCTTTTCTTATCCTTTTGGAGAATATTCACTTGAACAAAAACAATATATTTCAAAAAACTTTAAATTTGCTTTCGGTCAGCATTCAGGTGTAATTGATTTAAACAAAGATAAATATGAATTGCCAAGATTTCCTATAAATGAAAAATATGGAGAAATAAGTAGATTTAATAATTTAGTCAAATATTTACCTTTGCAATATAATTATATTTTACCCGAGGATAAGCTGGTGAAAACTAAAGATAATCCACCAAATATGATAATTAATTTTTTTTCTAAACAAAAAAATTTAGATAAAATATCTTGTTACTCAAACGAAGGTGGAAGTTGGAATAAATCAAATATTAAATTAGAAAATAACAAATTAATTGTTTTTTTTAGAGAAAAGTTTAACGATAGAAGAGGCAGAATTAATTGTTCTCTAAGAGATACTGAAGGTTGGAGATGGCTTGGAATTCAGTTTTCTATTAATTAAATTAAATTTTTAAGCTTCTTACTCGTAGGAAGAATTTTAACATCATCAAAATCTGTTAGAGAATTTTGTTTAATTATTTTTGACAAAATTTTAGTATATTCTATTCCTGTTTCTGCATATTTATCTAAATATTTTACTAATTCTAAACTATTTAGTTTTCCATAATTATCTCTTTGAATTGCTCTTTCTTTTCTAAATTTTTTATAGCTTGAATGAGTATTTATATTTCTTTGATAAGCTTTTACCGAGGCTTTTAAAACTTTAAAACTTGCAACTTTATGAGTTGAATCATGATCGGCTCCAGCTGGTTTAATTCCATTTCCTGTCCAAGTCCATTGGCCAAATAATGCATTTCCTTTTTGAGCAAACCTTGAGGTTCCCCATCCAGTTTCTTTTGCAGCTTGTGCTATAGCTAAAGAAACTGGAATTTCATCCATTCTAATCTTTAATGTAGATAAATCATTTTTTGCAACACCATATTGTTTAAACTTCTTTTTTAACCATTCAATTTCAGAATTAGAATTGCTATTTTTATTTAGTATTACAAAAAGTTTTTTTCTATCTAATTTAATTTTGGTATTTTCTTCAATTATTAAAGGTAAAACAATTTGAATAAATAAATTTTTCCGTTTTTTTACATTTTCAATACTCTTCATTTCTGATGGAAGATGATCCAAGTTATTACCAATATTAACTAATTTTGTTTTTTTTACTGATTTTAAATTATAATTAGTATCTTTAAATAACTGTTCAATAGTTGAGGCACTTAAACGTGAAGTATTAGTATTTTTTTCATCTGATGAAAAAACATCAATATCATTAAAAACATCTTCCAAATTAGTGCTTTTTTCTACTATTTTATCATTTTGATTATTAAGAGTTAGTTCAAAATTCTTTTTGGAAACATTAACAACTGTTTTATTATTAACAAAATTATCTTTAAAATACTTAGTTATATTTGGTAAAGAAAAAAAAGAAAAAATCAAAGTAAGGCTTACAAAAGAAAATATATAAAAATTTTTATAATTTTTATTTTGTTCATTAAAACTTTTTAAAACCTTTTTTGATTTTACAGTTTTTACAGGTGATGGTTTTTTAAAAATTGAATCATTTCTAATTTTTTTAATCATTGTGTAATAAATGAGATTATAATTATTTTTTTATATTTTTATACTGCTAAAACTTCCTTAACTTCAGGAACATAATGGCATAGTAAATTTTGCACTCCTTGCTTTAACGTCAAAGTTGAAGATGGACAGCCAGAACAACTACCTTGTAGTTCTACCTTTACCTTTCCATCTTTAAATTCTTTAAATTTAATATCTCCACCATCTCTTGCAACTGCAGGTCGCACTTTTGTATCTAAAATATTAATAATTTTTTTTTCTATTTCATTATAATTGTCGTTATTAGAATCATTATTTTCTTTAGAAATTACAAACTTATTACCTTCCGAGTAATATTCATTTATATGCGAAATAACTATATGCTTAATATTTTCCCAATCAGCTTCTTCTTCTTTGTTAATAGATAAAAAATCTTCACCCAAAAATATTCCTGTAACACCATTAATTGAAAGAATATTTCTAATTAAATTATTATTTGTCTCATCCTTATTTAAAATTTCATATGGACCATCTTCTGAAACTTTTTTTCCTGGTAAAAATTTTAAAGAATTTGGGTTTGGTGTTTTTTGAGTTTGTACAAACATAATTAAATTATAATTATGTTTTTATAAATTAAAATATGTTTAAAAACCAATTATTTTCTTAATTTCTTCAACTTTTTTTGAAGCTATTAAATCAGCTTTATCTGCACCTTCTTTAAGAATTTTATCAATAAAACTGGTATCTTTTTGCAATTTATTAATTTCAATAGATATTGGTGAAATTTTTTCAACAACTAGTTCTGCTAATTTTTCTTTAAACACAGAAAAGTTTTTGCCACTAAATTCATTTATAGAATTTTCTAAATTTTGGCCACTTAAACTTGAATATATTCCTAATAAATTTTCAACCTCAGGCCTTTTACTTAGATTTTTTTTATCACTTGGTAATGGGTCATTATCAGTTTTAGCTTTTTTTATTTTATTAACTATTAGATCCTTATTGTCTGTTAAATTTATTCTACTTAAATCTGATGGATCTGATTTGCTCATTTTATTTTTTCCGTTTTTTAAACTCATTATTCTTGAAAAATTTTTTTGTATTAATGGTTCTGGAGCTCTAAGAAAATTTGGTGCATTAAAATCTAAATTAAATTTTTGCGCAATGTCTCTTGATAACTCTAAATGCTGTTTTTGATCTTCTCCCACTGGAACGTGTGTTGCATCATATAACAATATGTCAGCAGTCATTAAAATCGGATATATATATAAACCGACACTTGCTTTTTCTTTATCTTTTCCAGCCTTTTCTTTAAACTGAGTCATTCTATTTAACCAACCCATACGAGCTATACATCCTAAGATCCAAGAACCTTCCGAATGAGATGGTACTAAAGATTGATTAAATATAATGCTTTTATTTGGGTCTATTCCGCTTGCCAAAAAAGCAGCTGTGGTCTCTCTTATATTGCTTTTAAGAATTTTAGGATCTTGCTTTGTTGTTATTGCATGTAAATCAACAACACAATAGACACATTCATTATCTGCTTGATTTTGTAGATCAACAAAATTTTTTATTGCTCCAATATAATTACCTAAGTGAAGGTTTCCTGTAGGCTGAACTCCTGAAAAAATTTTTTTTCCCATTTAATTAATACTTTAATTTAATATCTGTCGTTTTAAAGGCTTTTGTAAGTATAGAAATAAAAATGTAAATAACAAATGTTACTATAATCAATAAAACAATGGTTATGAGTTTATATTCGCTACTATAACTTAAATTATCTCTAAAATAATTAATTAAATTATAAAAAATTATAGAAGTTAAAATTGTAGATAAAACTATTTTAAAAAAAGATTTAATAAAATCAAATTTTATTAAAAAATATTCTTTATTAATTAAATAAATTAAAAGAAGTAAGGCATTTAACCATGATGATATAGTTGTTGCTATAGGTATAATTATAAAACCCATTGTATCAAAAAAATAAAGACTAATTATAATATTTATTATTACAGAAAAAAAAGAATAGTAAAAGGGTATCTTGGTATTATGTCTCGCAAACAAAAAACTAGAAAATATTTTAATTATTGAAAAAGCTGGTAGACCTAAAGCAAAATAAAATAATGCATTTGAAGAGTTTTTTACACTTAATAAATCAAATGAACCATAACCAAATAAAGAGGATGTAATTTCTTCGGAAGCAATTAATAGGGCTATAGTTGCAGGTAAACTTAAAAACAAGCTCAACTCTAATGCTTTATTTTGAATAAAATCTATTTTTTTTTTATTCTTTGATTGAATGTGTTTAGTTAAGTTTGGTAAAAGTACAGTTCCGATTGCAATTCCAGCTATTGCTAAATTAATTTGATATATTCTATCTGCATAATAAAGATAAGAAACAGCGCTTACCTGAAAAGATGCTATAATTGTTCCTACTAAAATATTTATTTGAGTAACGCCTGATGAAAATATACTCGGTAAAAGTTTTTTAAAAAATAATTTGACCTTATAATCAATTTTAAAACTAAAAGTAATTTTAGGAAAATAATATCTTTTTATAAAAAAAAGTAAAAAAATTAGCTGTACAATACCAGCAAATGTTACTGCATAAGAAAGATAAAATACAAGATCATCATTTAAATAAATTTGAAAAATTAATACTAAAATTAAAAATATATTTAAAATAATTGGTGCTGCTGAAGCAACTGCAAATTTATTGTGTGAATTTAATATTGCTGAAAAAAAAGAAGATAAACTAACAAACAACAGAAAAGGAAATGTGATTCTTGTAAGGGAAATGGTTAGATCAAATTTATCAGAATTATCAGAAAAACCTGGTGCAATTATAAAAACAAATGATGGCATAAATATCTCAATAACCAACACAATTAATAACAACCCGATTAACAGTAAGTTAAAAATTTTGTTTGCAAACTTTTGAGCTATTTGTTTACCTGAAGCTAATTCAGATGAGTAACTTGGAACAAAAGCAGCATTAAATGTTCCTTCAGAAAATAATCTTCTAAATGTATTTGGTATTCTAAATGCTACAAAGAAAGCATCTGCTATTGGTCCAGAACCAAGATAAATTGCTATCAATAGATCTCTTAAATATCCAAGAATTCTACTTATTAAAGTAAAGAAACCAAACGTGCTTGTTGACTTAATCAGATTCATAAATCATATTAGTCTTAAATTTGCTCTATTTGTATACCTATTTACACAAAATGAAGAAAAATAAAATTGAACATTATTCGGATAAAGAAGCTTTAGATTTTCACAATAGTAATAAATCTGGCAAGATTGAGATTATTTCCTCTAAGCCAATGACTACAAAAAGAGATTTGGCATTGGCGTACTCTCCAGGAGTTGCTGCTCCAGTAAAAGCAATTTCAAAAAATCCTGAACTAGCATACGATTATACTACAAAAGGTAATTTGGTTGCCGTTATTAGTAATGGCTCTGCAATATTAGGCCTTGGAAATCTTGGGGCATTAGCATCAAAACCTGTTATGGAAGGTAAGGCAGTTTTATTCAAAAGATTTGCAGATATCGACGCTATTGATTTAGAAATAGACTCGAACAACCCAGATGAAATAATTAATAATATAAAAAATTTTTCTGGTAGTTTTGGAGGAATAAATTTAGAGGATATCGCTGCTCCAAATTGTTTTATAATTGAAGAAAAACTAAAAAAACTCTTAGATATTCCTGTATTTCATGATGACCAACATGGTACTGCGATAATTACTTCTGCAGCACTAATTAATGCTGTTGATATAGCTAAGAAAGATTTAAAAAAAGTTAAGGTTGTAGTTAATGGAGCGGGAGCATCAGCTATGGCATGTGCTAATCTTTTTAAAAAAACTGGAGTTCTTGATAAAAATATAATTATGATTGACCGGAAAGGTGTTATTTACAAAGGAAGAAAAGGTCTAAATAAATGGAAATCAACTTATGCTATAGAAACTAAAAAAAGAACATTGAATGACGCAATAAATGGTGCTGATGTTTTTTTAGGTTTATCATCTGCGGGTGTTTTAAAAACAGAAATGATAAAAAAAATGGCAAAAAATCCAATTATATTTGCCTGCGCTAATCCGGATCCAGAAATAACACCTGAGGAAGTTAAAAAAGTTAGAAAAGACGCAATAATTGCAACTGGAAGATCGGATTATCCAAATCAGGTAAATAATTTAATTGGATTTCCATATATTTTTAGAGGCGCACTAGATGTAAGAGCAAAAACTATAAATGAGGAAATGAAAATTGCTGCAGTAAATGCTATAGCATCCTTAGCTAAAAAAAGAGTTCCAGATGAAGTTGTTGCAGCCATGGGAGGAGAAAGACCTAAATATGGAAAAGATTATATAATTCCATCTACATTTGATCCAAGATTAATAAGTGTTATACCTGTTGCAGTTGCTAGGGCTGCATTAAAAACTAAAGTTGCAAGAAAAAAAATAGATAGCTTTGAGAATTATGCCGACCAATTAAAACAAAGATTAGATCCCTCTGTAACTATAATGCAAGGTATAAATTCTAAAATCAAAAAAAATCAAAAAAGAGTTGTTTTTACAGATGGTGAAGATGAAAATACATTAAAAGCTGCAATAGCATTTAAAAATGCTGAACTAGGAGTTCCTATAATTGTAGCTAAGGAAAAAATTGTTAAACAAAGACTAAAAGAAATTGGATATGGGGAAAATTTTGATATTCAAATTATAAATTCCACAGATAAAAAAAAAAGAGAGAAATATGTTAAATTTCTTTTTAAAAAAATTCATAGGCAGCAAGGATTGCTTGAAAGAGATTGTGATAGAATGATAAGGAATGATAGAGTTATTTGGGGATCTTGCATGGTATCTTCAGGAGATGCAGATGCAATGGTGACTGGAAATAGTAGAAGATATGCTCAATCACTAGAAAAAATAAATAAAGTAGTCGAACCTAGACCAGGTGAAATAATGTTTGGACTAAATATGGTTATAAATAAAGGTAAAACAGTTTTTATAGGAGATACAAGTGTTCACGAATATCCTTCATCAGAACAATTGGCAGAAATTGCTATTTCTTCAGCAAGAGTTGTTAGGTTATTTGGTTTTGATCCTAAAGTAGCTTTTTTATCCCATTCAACATTTGGTCAGCCATTAACAAGTAGAACTAAACATATTAGAGATGCGGTAGAAATATTAAAAAAAAGAAAAGTTGATTTTAAATTTGATGGAGACATGCAACCAGATGTTGCCCTAAGTAGTGAATACTCTGACTTATATCCATTTTCAGAAATAGTAGGAAATGCAAACATATTAATTATGCCAGGTCAACATAGTGCAGCAATTTCTTATAAAATAATGAAGACACTTGGTGGTGCAAAAGTCATAGGACCTTTGTTGATAGGTTTGGGGCAGGCAATAGAAATTGCTCCTCTGAGATCTTCTACTTCTGATATATTAAATTTAGCTTCTATCGCAGCTTACTCTGCGGGGGTTATAAATTACAAAAAATAAATTTATTTTTTAACAACCCTTAAATCTTCAATTAGTAAAATACTTGAAATAACATCTTCAACATCAAGAATTTGCTTTGCCTCATTTATAACTTCTTTTCTTTCATCTTCATCTTGGGCTATACCATATACGTATATTTTCTTTTTATATGTATCTATGTTGTAATTTACAGCTTTAATTTTTTTACTAGTAATCATGGCAGTTCGAAGTTGTGATGTGATTAATAAATCTTTTGCTGCTCTACTAAAATTAAATTTTTCTTTAATTTGTAAATCATTTTTTACTGATCTTGCACCTTTTATTTCCCATCCTAATTTTGTAATTTTTAATTTTTCTTCTACCGTATCAACTTTACCAGTAATAAAAATTCTTCCATCTAATACTTTAGTTTTTACAGATAATATATAATTGGTATTCATATTAATTAATTTTGCACTTAAATTTTTTTGCATAAGAGAATCATCTATTTGGGTACCTAATGTTCTTGGATCGAGTGCAATAGTTACTCCAGTTCCAAAAACTCCAGTAGAAGATGTTCCAACACAAGCAGTAAGAATTAATAATAAAAATAATGGTAATATTTTATTAATTTTCATTTTTTAATTTTAAACAATAATCGTAAATTAATTTTTTTGGTATTATTTTATTTTTATTAATTTCATTAACAATATTTTTGATAGTCATTTTTTTTATTAATTTATTAATTTTTTTTTTATCTGATTCTTTTAAATTAATAAATTTTTTTTTTAAATTAATGTCTTCAGAAATAACAACAGTAACTTCACCTTTTGAAGAAATAGACACTTCAGATAAGTTTTTTACACTGCTTCTTAAATATTCTTCATGAAATTTTGTAATTTCTCTACAAATTAATATATTTCTATTAAAAAAATATTTTTTTATAAGTTCAATAATTTTATTTATTTTCTTTGGTGATATAAAAAAAATAATTGAATAGTTCATTTGTGAAGCAGAGTTGAAAAATTTGTCTATTGCATTTTTCTTTTCAGGCAAAAACCCACAAAATAAATATTTATCTGAAAATCCACTAACAGATATAGCGGCACTAACAGCTGAAGGGCCAGGAACAGAATAAATATTAATATTTTTCTCTATACATTTATTAATTAAAATTCTACCAGGATCTGAAATTGCAGGAGTTCCTGCATCAGATATAATTGATATTATTTTATTATTTTCTAAATGTTCTAAAATAAAATTTATATTTTTATTTTCATTAAATTTATGATTAGAAATTAATTTTTTATGTATATTAAATTTGCTTAATAACTTTTTTGAAACTCTTGTATCTTCACATAAAATTAAATCTGAGTTTTTAATAACTTCTAAAGCTCTAAGTGTTATATCTCCTAGATTTCCTATTGGTGTTGCAACACAATATAGCCCAGGTTTTAAGTTATTTAAGTTTTGATCATCATGCATTAATTTTGAAATTATATTATTAAAACTAAAATGAAAACTTTTATTAAATTTATATTTATATCAGCTTTAAGCTTAATTATTTTTATACAAAACAGTTTTTCAAGTGAAAAAATTAAAGTTGGTCTAATAGTACCAATTAGTGGAAAAAATTTAGAATTAGGAAATTCAATTATTAAATCGGTTAGATTGGCAATCAACAAAATTGATGATGATAGAATAGAAATTATTCCTAAAGATACAAAATCAAATCCAATAAATGCTTTAAGAGTTTCAAAAGAATTATATGAACAAGGAGTAAGAATTGTTATTGGGCCAGTATTTAATGAAAGTGTAAAGTATCTTGATGATTTAAAAGATATGACGTTTATATCTCTAACAAATAAAATTTATGGAAATCCTAAAAATGTAATTAGCGCTGGTGTAAATGCAATTTCACAAATAAACACGATAAAAAAGTTTAAACAAATAAATAGTTTAGAGAGAAGTATATTTCTAATTCCAAAAACATATTATAAAAAGGAAATTGATTTAGCAATTAACAAAACCAAAATAAAACTTAAAGATAAATTTTATTATGATTCAGATCCAACTTTATTAACTGCACAAATAGAAAAATTAACCAGATATGCTCAAAGAAAACAAAACCTAGAGGATGAAATAAAAAGATTAGAAAACTCTTCAGTTCAGAATAAAGAAAAAAAAATAGAAAATCTAAAAAAAAAAGATACATTAGGAGGAATTAATTTTGACTCTGTAATTATTGCAGATTTTGATGAGAGCTTAAAAAGTGTAGCGACTTCATTATTGTATACAGATGTATCGTCAAATAGAATTTCATATTTAACATTAAATCAATGGTTTGATGAATCTTTATTAAAAGAAACTTCATTACATCCTATTTATTTTCCTTCTATAAATAAAGAAAACTACGACTTATTTATAGATGAATATAATAGTTTTTATGAATCTAGACCAAATCAAATATCTTTCTTAAGCTATGATCTGGTGGGTTTAATTTATTATTTAATTTATAAAAATGATTTCAAGATTTCAGATAATATTTTTTATAAAAAAAATAAATTCAAAGGCAAGATTGGTATATTTGAAATAAATAAAAATATAATAACTCACCAGTTAAATTTTTATAGTATTGAAAATAATCAGTTCAAAAAAATTTTTTAATTTTTTTAAATGCTATATATCTATGATCAATTTTATATTTTTTACTAGGTTGCATTTCAGCAAATGTAAGCAAACTACCATTAGGTATAAAAATTGGATCATAACCAAATCCATTTTTTCCCATTTTTTTATTTGATATCAATCCCCTTACTATTCCTAAAGAATGTATAGGGTTTTTTTTAAGACCATATATGGTTAAAGCACAAATAAATCTTGCATGTATTTTTTTAAATCTCCATTTTTTATCTTTTTTATTTAATTCTCTAAATACTTTTTTGATGGCAATATTAAAATTATTATTTTTTCCTCCCCATCTAGCAGAAAATATTCCTGGAGCTTTATCTAAATAATCTATTTCCAATCCGGAGTCATCGGCAATACAAATTTTTCCAATTTTTTTTGAGTAATATTCAGCTTTAATTAATGAGTTTTCAATAAATGACTTACCATTCTCTTTTGGACTTCTTAGATTAAAATCATTTGGTGTAAATATTTTATATTTTTTTGGCAATAAATCTCTTATTTCCCTTATTTTTCCAGTGTTATTGGAACCGATGATTATCTCTTTAATTTTTTTTTTAGACATCTGGAAATATAGAATTTACTTACCATATAGATAATAATGAAAAAAGAAGATTCCAAAACAAAAGAAGAAGAAAATAATAAACTTGAAGATAAGAATTTAGATAGTCAAGAAGATAATTCTCAAAATAGCAATGAAAATTTAGAAGATAAAAAAGAACTTTCTCCCGAAGAAGAAATAGATAATCTTAAAGATAAATTGGTAAGAACTTTTGCTGAAATGGAAAACCAGAGAAGAAGGTTTGAAAAAGAAAAAGAAGATGCTTTTGAATATGGCGGCTTTTCTTTTGCAAGAGAGTCATTAAATTTATTAGATAACCTAGAAAGATCAAAGTTATCATTGGAAAATGATGAAAAATTGAAAAATACTGAAACTTTAAAAAAAGTTATAGATCACTTGGAAGTTATTAATAAAGATATTTTATCCATATTTAAAAAAAATAATATTGAACCAATAAAATCAATTAATGAGAAACTTGATCCCAATCTTCATCAAGCAATGATGGAGATAGAAGATGACTCAAAAGAGCCAGGAACTATAATTCAAGAGATCCAAAAAGGATTCATGATGAAAGGTAGATTATTAAGACCTTCTTTAGTTGGGGTTTCAAAGAAAAAATTAGAAGAAAAAAATGATAACGAAAAAAGTGAGGAAAATAAGGAAAAAAAAGAGGAAAATTAATCTTTTATGATGGTTGTAGTTGCAAAATTAACACTTATATGAACCAGAGGTAAATAATCATGAGTAAAGTAATAGGAATAGATTTAGGTACAACAAACTCTTGTGTAGCAGTTATGGAAGGTACGCAAGCAAAGGTCTTGGAAAATGCTGAAGGTGCTAGAACAACACCATCAGTTGTGGCATTTACAGATGGCGAAGAGAAATTAATTGGTCAACCAGCAAAAAGACAAGCTGTAACTAATCCAGAAAATACCATTTTTGCAGTAAAAAGATTAGTGGGAAGAAACTTTGAAGATCCTTCTGTTAAAAAAGATATTCAGACAGCACCTTTTAAAATTATTAATTCAGATAAAGGAGATGCGTGGATAGAAGCAAAAGGAAATAAATATTCACCTTCTCAGATTTCAGCATTTGTTTTACAAAAAATGAAAGAGACAGCTGAAAAATATTTAGGTTCAGAAGTTAAGCAAGCAGTAATTACCGTACCTGCATATTTTAATGATGCCCAAAGACAAGCAACTAAAGATGCTGGAAAAATTGCTGGATTAGAAGTATTAAGAATTATTAATGAGCCAACAGCAGCATCCTTAGCATATGGCTTAGATAAAAAAGCAAATAAAAAAATTGCAGTTTATGATCTGGGTGGTGGAACATTTGATGTATCAATTTTAGAACTAGGCGATGGTGTATTTGAAGTTAAGTCAACAAATGGTGATACTTTCTTAGGTGGAGAAGATTTTGATAATACAATAGTTGAATATTTATTATCTGAATTCAAAAAAGAAAATGGTATTGACTTAAAATCAGATAAATTAGCTTTACAAAGACTAAAAGAGGCTGCAGAAAAAGCAAAAATAGAACTTTCTTCTGCTACTCAAACAGAAATAAATCTTCCATTTATCACAGCAGATAAAACTGGTCCTAAACATATTAATTTAAAAATGACTAGAGCAAAACTTGAGGCTTTAGTTGAAGATTTAATTACTAGAACAATACCACCTTGTAAAACAGCTCTTAAAGACGCTGGATTATCTGCAAGCGAAGTAGATGAAATAGTTCTTGTTGGTGGAATGACAAGAATGCCAAAAGTTATTGAAGAAGTAAAAAACTTTTTTGGGAAAGAACCAAATAAATCTGTTAACCCTGATGAAGTTGTAGCTATGGGAGCCGCTATACAGGCTGGAGTATTACAAGGTGATGTTAAAGATGTTTTATTATTAGATGTTACGCCTCTATCTTTAGGTATTGAAACACTTGGAGGAGTTTCTACAAAATTGATTGATAAAAACACAACAATACCAACTAAAAAAAGTCAGGTTTTTTCTACTGCTGAAGATAATCAACCAGCTGTGTCAATTAGAGTTCTCCAAGGAGAAAGGGAAATGGCGTCAGATAATAAAATTTTAGGAAACTTTGAGTTGGTTGGAATAGCTCCAGCTCCTAGAGGAGTTCCTCAAATTGAAGTTACTTTTGATATAGATGCTAATGGTATCGTTAATGTTTCTGCAAAAGATAAAGGAACTGGTAAAGAACAAAAAATTCAAATTCAAGCATCTGGAGGTCTAAGTGATGAAGAAATTAATCAAATGGTTAAAGATGCTGAATCTAATAAAGAAGCCGATAAGAAAAAAAGAGAATCTGTTGATGCAAGAAATCAAGCTGATACTCTAATACACTCTACTGAGAAAAATTTAAAAGAACATGGAAGTAAAGTTTCAGAAGCAGATAAAAAAGCAATTGAAGACGCATCAGCAAATCTTAGAAACGCAATTAAAGGTACTGACATAGAAGAAATAAAGAAAAAAACACAAGATTTAGTTCAAGCTTCTATGAAATTAGGTGAAGCAATTTATAAATCTCAACAAAGTGCTAAACCTGGTGATGCACCAAAAGATGCTAAAAAAGAAGAAGGAAAAAAAGACGATAATGTTGTTGATGCAGACTTTGAAGAAGTAAAAGACGACAATAAAGAAAAAAGCGCCTAAACTAACAACTGTTTGTCTATAACTAGTTATGGCAAAAAGAGATTATTACGACGTCTTAGGTGTAGACAAAGGTGCTTCAGCAGACCAAATAAAATCAGCTTATAGAAAACAAGCAGTCAAATATCATCCTGATAAGAACAAGGGAGATAAGGCTGCAGAAGATAAATTTAAAGAAGCATCTGAAGCTTATCACGTTCTATCTAATTCTGAGAGAAAACAAAATTACGATAATTTCGGTCATGCCGCATTTGAAAATGGTGGTGGTGGAAGAGGTGGATTTAGTAACTTTGATTTTTCAAATCATTTTTCAGATATATTTGAGGATTTTTTTGGTGAAGGTTTTGGAGGTGGTGGGAGAAGATCTAGAAGATCAAACAACAGAGGGTCTGATTTAAGATATGATTTATCAATTTCTTTGGAAGAAGCTTATGCTGGAAAAAAACAGGACATAAAATTTTCAACATCAGAAAAATGTGATACTTGTAGTGGATCAGGTTCTAAACCAGGTCATGACGCAAGTTCTTGTTCAATGTGTGGAGGTCATGGTCAAGTAAGATCTAGTCAAGGTTTTTTTACTGTTCAACAAACATGCCCCCAATGCTCAGGATCAGGTGAAATGATTACGAATCCTTGTGGAAATTGCGGTGGACAAGGAAAAAAACAAGCTTCCAAAAGACTTTCTGTTACAATCCCGAAAGGTGTTGATGATGGCACTAGAATTAGACTAGCTGGGAAAGGTGAAGCTGGATCTAGAGGTGCTAGTAATGGAGATTTATACTTATTTATAAACGTTTACTCACACGATCTTTTTAAAAGATCAGAAGAAAACCTGTTCTTTGAATGTCCAATATCTATTGCTGATGCTGCTTTAGGATCATCTATGGAAATTCCAACTATAGATGGTGGAAAGGCAAAAATAAAAATTCCTTCTGGAACACAGAGCGGAAAGCAATTTAGATTAAAAGGTAAAGGAATGCCTTTGATGAGAGGAAGCGGAACTGGGGACCTTTATGTTCAAGTAAATACTGAAGTTCCAGTATCACTAAATAAAGAGCAAAAAGAACTACTTGAAAAATTTAGAGAAATAGAGAATGAAAAATCTAATCCAAGTATTAAAAAATTCTTTCAAAAAGCTAAGAGCTTCTGGAACAATTAAATGAACTGGGATCAAATTATTCCAGCAATTTTTATGATTGCTGTTTTAATTCTAGTTCTACCCTCTTTTTTAAGATCTAATTCTAAATTAAAGCAGTTTTTAACAAATCTATCTATTTGGGCTATAATTGTTTCAGTTGTTATGATAGTTTTGTACTTTATCTTTTAAATGAAAAAAATTAATTTAGCTATTACTGGTTGCATGGGAAGGATGGGTCAACAATTTATTAAGTCAGCTAAATCAGACAAAAATTTTAAATTAGTTGCTCTTACTGAGAATAGAAAAATAAATAAAAAAATTAGTGGAATTAAACCTGAACTAAATACAGAAAAAGCATTTAAAAACACAAATGTTATAATAGATTTTACAGTCCCAAAATGCACAATTGAAGTACTAAAGATTGCAGCAAAATTAAAAAAAAAAGTGATAATTGGTACGACTGGATTTTCAAAAAAAGAAGAAAATTTAATTAAAAAGTACTCAAAAAAAATACCAATAGTAAAAGCTGGGAATATGAGCTTAGGAATAAACTTGCTTATGTATTTAACTGAAATTGCATCTAAATCACTTGGAAATAATTTTTTAAGTAAAGTTTTTGAAATACATCATAAACATAAAAAAGATCATCCTTCAGGAACAGCTTTGATGCTGGGAAAAGGAATAGCAGTTGGAAAGAATAAAGATTTCTATAAATTATTAGGTAAGAAATACCTAAACAAAAAATCTTTTCCATATGGAAAAAAAATTAATTTTAATTCTTTAAGAAAAGGTGAAATCATTGGAGAGCATGAAGTCACATTTTCTAGTGGCAAAGAGGTTATAACTCTAAATCATGAAGCATTTGATAGAGCCCTTTATTCAGAAGGAGCTTTTACTGCTGCTAAATGGTTAATGAATAAAACACCTGGACTTTATTCCATGAGAGATGTTTTAAAATTGAATGGATAGAAGAAAATTTTTAAAAACATCATTATCAACATTAGTATTTGCTAATTTACCAAAAATTTCTTTTTCACAGTCTAATCCTGATATTGTTGTAATAGGTGCTGGTTCGGCAGGATTATCAGCCACAGCTGAACTGATACAAAAGGGTGTATCCGTATTATGTATTGAGGCTATGAATAGAACTGGTGGTCGATGTTACTCAGATACTTCAACTTTTGGAATACCTATTGATATAGGTGGCCATTGGCTTCATGGTTTCTCAGAAAACCAATTAGCTAAATTTGGTAAAAAACATAAAGACAAATTTAAAATATATCCAGAAAATGCTCCTTCTATTGTTTATGATGGAAAAAGGAAAGTTGAAGCAAATGAACTTTGGAGAATTTATAAGGAATTAAAAAAAATTAGATATACCAATAGAACTGATGTGCCATTTATAACCTTAGTGCCAGAAAAAATAAAAAAAAATAGCTGGTTTGATACTGCCGCCAAAATGGTGGGTGATGCTAGAGACCTAGATAATTTTTCTTCATATGATGATAATGTTAATTGGTATGATCCAGGAAGTGGGGATGGTCTTTGCAGAGAAGGATATGGAACATTGTTAGCTTATTATCGAAAAGATGTTCCAGTTAAATTAAATACAATTGTTAGTGAAATTAAATGGGGTGGAAAAGGAGTACAAATTGTAACTAATAAAGGAACTATAAATTCAAAAGCCTGCATCATTACTACTTCTATAGGAGTCTTAAAAGCTGAAAAAATTAAATTTTCACCACCTTTACCAGCTAGAAAAATTAAAGCTTTAGATGGAATTTCAATGACGTATTCAAATCGAGTTTTAATGCAATTAAAGAAAAAATTTTATAAATCAAAAAAAATTAAAAACGATACATGGTTTAATACTAAATGTAATAGCAATGGAGTTAGGTCGCCTCAAACTTATTACGGCTCTCTTAAAATGGGTGGATCTGATGTATCTCTTTTCGGTATATCAGGACAATTTGCAAAAGATCTAGGAGAAGAAGGTGATGAGGCAACGATTGATTTTATTTTAAACGATCTAAAATCAACCTTTGGTTCAAAATTTTATAAAAAATATTTTATTAAAGCTAAATCTATAGCATGGTCAAAAAATCCTTTTACATTTGGATCTTATACTGGAGCAATACCTGGTAAGGCAAACAATTTAAGACGTGAGTTAAGAATGCCTGTAGGAGATAAGATTTTTTTTGCTGGAGAAGCTACCGCTCTAGCTTTCAGTACAGTTCATGGTGCTGATCGAAGTGGCAAAAGAGCCGCTACTGAAGCGTATATATCACCTGCATTAGGTTAATTTAATGAATGAAGTTCAAAGAGCTAAGATTATTCTTAAAATACTAAATAAAATTTATCCCAAAACTCCAATTCCTTTAAGACATAGAAATAAATTTACTCTGTTAGTTTCTGTTTTATTGTCCGCTCAAACTACAGACGTTAATGTTAATAATGTTACTAAAAATATTTACCCTAAATATAATAATCCAGAACAATTTGTAAAATTAGGAAGAAAAAAAATAGAAAATCTTATTAAAAGTATTGGCATATTCAGAGTTAAAGCAAAGAGTGTTTATTTATTATCAAAGCAACTAATTGAAAAACATAATGGAAAAGTTCCAGATAACTTTAATGATCTTGAAAAATTGCCTGGAGTTGGACATAAAACTGCTAGTGTAGTTATGTCGCAAGGATTTGGCTACCCAGCATTTCCTGTTGATACTCATATTCATCGACTTGCACAAAGATGGGGTCTTAGTAATGGTAAAAACGTTATACAAACAGAGCAAGATTTAAAAAGATTATTTCCTAAAAAATCATGGAGCAAGCTTCACCTTCAAATAATTTATTATGGAAGAGAATTTTGCAAAGCGAGGGAATGTTATGGTTTAACTTGTAAAATTTGTACTACTTGTTATCCTAATAGAAAAAAACCAATCATAACAAAGAAAGCTTAATATGGAAATTTTAGGAATAGGAAATGCGATTGTGGATGTAATTTGTAAAGTAGATGACGATTTTATCACCAAAAACAATTTAACAAAAAGTACAATGAAATTAATTTTTGATGATAATGAATTTAAAAACTTATTATCTAATCTTAAAATTGAAAAAACAGTTTCAGGAGGATCTGTCGCTAACTCAATTGTTGGTTTATCTCAACTTGGAAATGAAGTTGGATTTATAGGTAAAGTTAATGATGATGATCTTGGAAGTAAATATGAAGATGGACTTAAACAAGAAAAAGTTAAATATTTTTACTCAAAAAAAAAAGAAGAGCTACCTACCGGAACATGTTTAATATTAGTTACACCTGATTCTGAAAGAACGATGTGTACTTTTTTGGGTACTGCAGGAAAAATTAATGAAAATGATGTAGACGTTAATGCAGTAAAGAATAGTAAAATTACTTTTTTAGAAGGATATTTATGGGATGAAGGAGATCCAAAAACAGCTTTCGATAAAGCAATCCAAAATTCAAATAAAGTTGCTATGTCACTTTCTGATTTATTCTGCGTTGAAAGACATAAGCCACATTTTTTAGATTTAGTAAAAAATAAATTAGATATTACTTTCGCAAATGAACAAGAGATAATGTCTTTAATCGATGCTAAAAATTTTGAAGAGGTAGTTTCTTTTTCAAAAAATCTTAAAAAATTAATCGTATTAACTCGAGGTGAAAAGGGAAGCATAGCTATAAATGGAGATGAAGTTGTAGAATGTAATATAAAACAAAATCTAAAAATAGTTGATTTAACTGGAGCAGGAGATTTATTTGCAGCAGGCTTTTTACATGGAATTACAAATAGTTTATCAACAAAAGAAAGTTTGGAAAAGGGAACGGAAATGTCTTCTAAAGTTATCCAACAAATTGGGGCTAGACTTTAGTATATTTTTTTCTTCTTTTAAAACTACCTTTTCCTTTTTTTGGTTTTACTATTCTTGGTTTATATTTGTTTGATAAAAGGTCTCTAGCAATTGTATTTCGTTTTTTCACTTAATATTATAACCTAGCTTGGTACTTTTAATGAAGTCATGATTATTAAATTTATTACTTATTTTTTTTCTCAATCTATAAATATGAGTTTCAACAGTATGAGTTTCCAGCTTTGAATTATGTCCCCAAACTTGTCTTTGTAATTCATCAATTGACACTGGTTTTTCTGACTTTTTTAGAAAAATAATAATATTTGCTTCTTTTTCAGTTAAACTTAATTCATTTTTATCATTAAATATTTTTCTAGAATTTAAGTTTAATTTATAAAAACCAAGATCAATGTCTGACTGTTGAATAAATTTAATTTTTAAAAAATGAATATTTATAATTTCTATTATTTTTGTAATCTTTAAAGGGTAATTATTTAATACTATTTGATTTTCTAAATTTTGAATTTTTTTTTTTGTTATAATTAAATAACTACTTAAATTATCTAATTTTAATTCTGAAAATTCTTTTTTTGAAACATTTAACAAATTAAAATTTAGATTACTTTTAATTTCTATTAATATAGAGAATAATTCATTAAAATCATAAATTATCAAATTTTGTTTATTCATATATAATCAAGATATGACAATTATTATAAAAAATAAAGAAACTCTTATTTACGATAATTTTACATTTAAATGCTGTGTTGGAAAAAATGGAACAACTAATAAAAAAAATGAAGGAGATAAGAAAACACCTAAAGGCTTATTTTCCCTTGGTAACGTTTATTATAGAAAAGATAGAAATCTAAAACCGATTACCAAATTACATTCGATTCCTATTACTAAAAAAATGGGCTGGTGTAATGATATAAAAAATAAAAAATATAATAAATTAATTAAAATTAGTAATAGTACCAGACATGAAAAAATGTTTAGGAAAGATTATAAGTATGATTATATAATACCTATAAACTATAATACAAAGAACACTAAGATTGGTAAAGGAAGTGCAATATTTATTCATTTAAGCAAAACTTATAAACAAACAGCAGGATGTGTTGCTCTTAAAAAAAAGGACTTATTAATACTGTTGAAATTAATTAATCGAAAAACAAAAATTAAAATTCTTTAATTTCTAGAACCAAATATATTAGAACCTATTCTTAAAAAAGTAGAATTATATTTTATGGCATCTAAGTAGTCAGCCGACATACCCATGCTTAGTTCTTTAAAGTTCATTTTTTTTTTTAAGTAATTCATTCTTGAAAATGATATTTTGGGATCTTCATTTATAGGAGGTATACACATTATTCCAACAATATTTAAACTAAGTTCTTTGCAGTAATTATAAAATTCTCCTAATTTACTTACATGTATTCCATTTTTTTGAGACTCATTTCCTATATTTACTTGGATAAATAATTTTGTTTCAAGGTTTTGTTTTTTTTGTTCTTCTGAAATTTTTCTAGCAAGTTTTTCATTATCGAGGGAATGAATAAAATCAAATAATTTTAAAGAAATTTTAACTTTATTTGTTTGTAACTTTCCAATTAAATGAAGTTTAATTTTATTATTATTAGATTTTATCTGAGACCATTTTTCTACTGCTTCTTGTACTTTATTCTCTCCATAATCTGTATGACCATATTCTATTAAAGGCAATATATGATTAATTTTAAATGTTTTAGAAACAGCAATGATTTTAGGAGTTATCTCATTATTTTTCAAAACAGATTGTTTTGATTTAATTAAATTTTGTATATTAATTAAGTTTTGAACTGTTTTATGCATAAGAATTTACCTAAACAATACTACTTTATTGAAAAATTTGATAAAAAAATTTTAGAAAATCAAACAACTAAAACAGCAATAATTTATAGAAATTATTCAAAAAAGATAAATATAACTGAAATATTAAAAATTAAAAAATTTTGTAATAAAAAAAAGTTAAAATTATTTCTTTCAAATAATTTCAAATTAGCTTTAAAGCTTAATTTGAATGGAGTTTATTTGCCTTCCTTTAACAAATCATTCAATCATTTAAATTTTAATATTAAAAAAAATTTTATAGTTTTGGGTTCGGCCCATAATTTGAAAGAAATTAGAATTAAAGAATCACAAAAAGTAGATGCTATTTTTTTATCCTCAATTTTTAAAAAAAATAGTAATTATCTAGGTTTATTAAAATTTTTAATTTTAAGTTCTTTATCAAAAAAAAAAATTATTGCACTAGGTGGAATTTCCAAAAAAAATAAGAAAATATTAAATAAGCTTAATTTATGGGGATTTGCAGGTATTTCTTACTTCAAATAAAAAAGGCCCCTTAAATAAAGGGGCCTTAAATATATTTTACTATCTAATTAAATTAGAATGCAAATGTAACGTTCAATTCATAACCTGAGTTATCAACTGAAGCTGTACCGCCTACATTGTCAACATCAGCCATTGAACCTGAAATTGTCATTCCACCAGTTACGTATGAGAATGAAACTGCAGCAGCATCTTGGTCTTCTTTAGAGCTGTTTTCATGCTCAACAGTAGAAATACCGTAAGATACAGATAACTCATCGTTTACTGCATATGAAACACCATAAGCATCGAAGTCTGAGTCAGCAAGTGCTGTTTGTGAATCAGTTTCGTTTCTTTGAGCACCAATTGTAAATGAGTCATACACGTATGTAGCCCACAAGTTAGTACTTTCAACTGTTGCTGTAGCAGTAGTTTCGTTATCACCACCTGCATAACCTATAGTTAATCCATCGATACCTGTGTATGTTGCACCGTATTCGAAAGAACTAGTAGATCCAGCAGCTGAAGGTAAGTAGTAAACTTCTAGTGATACATTTTCCATCAACTCTGGAAGTGTATAATTGAAACCATTGTTACCTGAAGCACCTGTAGCTGCAGCTGTTTTAGTTCCAGCTGAGTTAGCCCATGATTCTTCGTTAGCTGATGGCATTTTATCGTCATTAGCTGCTACTGGTCCTGAACCACCAAGTCCAGCAAATGTTAATACTCCCATATCACCTGTATCAATTTTAATTGAGTTAGCGTCGTTTGCGCCACCATCAATTGCATGAGAGAAAGTAACTGACCAACCATTATCTAGATCACCTGATCCAGTAAAAGTCATAGTATCAGACATTGACCAACCGTTACCAGTGTCAGTATTGTTATTTCCTGCGAAAGTCATTAAAGCAGATCCAGTTACCGCCATATCACCTGCAACAGATGCAGAAGATACAAGAGCAGTTCCTAGTGCTGTAAGACCAACTTTTTTTAGTTTGTCCATATTAATTACTCCTTATTTTTAATTGTTAATATTAATATTAAACGTGGCAGTAATACCAATATGCTCTATAATTTGCTTTAAAATTGGAAATTTATGCTTTTTTATTTATAATGTGTTGTATTTTTGCATCACTATTAATGATTGAATTTATTGTGTTTTTTATCTTTTCTCATAGTTTAATAAGGCATAAAAATAAAAAGTCATATTAAATCAAAATGTTAAAAAAAATACAAATTTTAGTCTTACTAACTACTTTTTTACCTTTTTTAAATTCTTGTGGAACAGGCGCTGACGCAAAACAATTTCCTCCAGATCCAAAAGAAAGAGTTAAAAAAAATCTAGAGGAAGGAAGAGGATTTACAATTATGGGTGGAGTTAAAAATAGAGGAGGTTCTGGAGAATTTGATTTTGCGAGCTCTAATGAACTTTGGAGAGCATCATTAGATACTATTGATTTTATGCCTCTTGTATCTGCAAACTATAGTGGTGGTATTATAATAACAGATTGGTATTCATCTGGTTCAAATGTAAATGAGTCAATTAAAATTTCAATTCGCTTTTTAACAAATGAAATAAGGTCTGATGCTTTAGACATAAAAGTATTTCACAAAAATTGTGGGCAAAACGATAGCTGCCAAGTCTCTCAAAAAAAGGGCTCTTTAGTTGCTGAACTAAACAAAAAAATACTATCAAGAGCAGCTTCTTATAAAAAAGATTCAAAAGATAAAAGCAAAAAAGCTTATACAGGAAAAATTTTGACTTCAGCTAACTAAATGAAAACTGTAAAAGAATAACCTTAATTCTTAAAAGTGAATTCTAATAGATATAATTTTAAAAAAGTCGAAGAGAAATGGCAAAAATTTTGGGATCAAAATAAAACTTTTTCATCAAAAGTAGATATAAATAAAAAAAAATTTTACTGCCTTGAAATGTTTCCATACCCATCGGGGAAAATACACATGGGACATGTAAGAAATTATACAATTGGAGATGTATTATCTAGATATAAAATTCTTCAAGGATTCAATGTTCTACATCCAATGGGTTGGGATGCGTTTGGAATGCCAGCAGAAAATGCCGCAAGGGAAAACAATTTAGATCCGAAAGACTGGACAAACCAAAATATTTCTACAATGAAAAATCAACTTAAAAAACTTGGACTTTCAATTGATTGGGATCGTGAAATTTCAACATGTTCTGAAGATTATTATAAACATCAGCAATTGTTTTTTTTAGAGTTATTGGAAAAAGGATTGGTATATAGAAAAGAAAACTATGTTAATTGGGATCCCATAGATGAAACAGTTCTTGCAAATGAGCAAGTAATTGACGGTAAAGGTTGGCGATCTGGAGCAGTGGTAGAAAGAAAGAAATTAAATCAATGGTTTTTTAATATCTCTAAATTTTCTCAAAAACTTTTGGATGATTTAGAAGAATTAAATGAGTGGCCAAATAAAGTTAAAGTAATGCAGAAAAATTGGATTGGCAAATCATATGGTTGTGAGGTTAATTTTAAAATTGAAGGGGATATTCCTGTAAGTGAAATTAAGTGTTTTACCACAAGACCAGATACTCTATTTGGTTTTTCTTTTTTAGCTATATCTGCAGATCATGAAATTTCAAAATTCTTTGTTAATGACAAAGAATTTAACAATTTTAAAAAAGAATGTTCAAAAACTGGAACAACCGAGGAAGCAATTGCTATGGGTGAAAAAATAGGTTTTAAAACAAATTTATTAGCAATAAATCCTTTAAATCCTAAACAAAAAGTTCCTGTTTATTTTGCCAATTTTGTGCTGATGGACTATGGTTTTGGAGCAGTTTTTGGTTGCCCTGCTCATGATCAAAGAGATTTTGATTTTGCAAAAAAATATAAACTTGAAATTAAAACTGTTGTTAGGCCAAAGGATAAAGATAATAATTATGAAGTAATTGATAAAGCTTATGATGGTGATGGAATTATAATTAATTCAGAATTTTTAAATGGATTAAAAGTACCAGAAGAATCTATAATTAAAACGATAGATATTTTAGAAAAAAAAAAGTTTGGTAAAAAACAAATTAATTTTAGATTAAAAGATTGGGGTGTATCAAGACAAAGATATTGGGGCTGTCCCATTCCAGTGGCTTATGATAATGATGGAAAAGTAATTGCAATTCCGAAAAAAGATTTACCTGTAAAACTTCCGGAAAATGTAGATCTTAATGCTAAAGGAAATCCCTTAAATACTAAAAATGATTGGAAAAAAGTTAATGTTAACGGAAAAGATCTAGTTAGAGAAACTGATACCTTGGATACATTTGTCTGTTCCTCGTGGTATTATCTTCGTTTTTGTTCACCGAAAGAAAATGATTATGGTTTCAATCAGCAAGAAATTGATTATTGGATGCCTGTCGATCAGTATATAGGAGGCATAGAACATGCAATTTTACATTTACTTTATTCTCGTTTTTTCATGAAAGCTTTGGGATTCAAAAACAAAAAATTTAATATCGAAGAACCATTTAAAGGACTTTTTACACAAGGAATGGTTTGCCATGAAACGTATAAAGATCAAAATAATAATTGGATCAGTCCAGAAGAAATAGAGATAAGGGGAAAAAAATATTATAAAAAAAATGATCCTAATTCAATAGTTGTTGTGGGACCTTCTGAGTCAATGTCTAAATCTAAAAAAAATGTGATTGATCCTGAAAGTATAATCAATAATTATGGAGCAGACTCAGTTAGATTATTTATTCTTTCAGACAGTCCGCCTGAAAAAGATGTTCAATGGTCTGAGCAAGGTATGGTTTCTTCATTTAAGTTCATACAAAAGTTATGGATGCTGCACTCAAAAATAAAAAATAAATTATCTGATAAAAGTGATGTAAAAGATGAAGATCTAGAATTTAATAAATTTACAAACCAATTAATAAATAAAATATCAGGTAATTTAGAAAGCTTTAGTTATAACGTAATAATTGCAGGTATGTACGAAACATATAACTTTTTAATAAAACATATAGAAAAAAATATTAACAAAAACAATTTATTAGAAAATTATACAAAAATATTAACAGCTTTTTCGCCAGTAGTTCCTCACCTAACTAGCGAATGCTTAATAGATATAGGATTTAATGATAAATTAAAATGGCCAATAGTAAATAAAGAATATTTACAACAGGAAAACATTGAGTATGTAGTTCAAATTAATGGAAGAAAGAGAGCAAATGTAAAAGCTGAAAAAGATTTAAATGAAGAAAGTATTTTAAATATTGCTAAAAATGAAAAATTGTTAGATAAATATTTAAAAAATAAATCCATTAAAAAAATTATTTTTGTTAAAAATAGATTAATAAATATTTTAGTTAATGAATAAAATTTTAAATTATATACTGATATTTTTTTTATTTACCTTATCGAGTTGTGATTATAAGCCTATTTTAAGTTACAAAAATTATAAGTTTTCTATAAATGTCGATAAAATAACTGGTGACGAAAAAGTCAATTCTATAATAACTAACAATTTAAATAATTTAAAAGGTAACGAAAAAGAATTTTACGTTACTTTATCATCAAAAAAAGAAAAAAATATAATATCGAAAGACTCAAAGGGCGATCCTTCAATTTTTGAATTAATAATCAATGTTAATTATAACGTTAAGTTAAATGGAGAAATAATAATTGAAAATAATATTCTTAGAAAAACTACATATAATAATATTTCAGATAAATTCGAATTAGAAAATTATGAAAAGAACATGATAGATAATTTGTCTAGGAATATTTCAGATAGAATTGTATTTTCTATTTCAGAAATAAATGAATGATAATTAAGTCTTTTGAATTAGATAAAATAAATTCTATAAAAAAAAATTTAATTCTTATTTATGGCTTGAATCAAGGTTATAAAAACCAAATAATAAAAGAAATATTTGAAAAAAAATTCGAAGGTGAAATTTTAAGATATGATGAAGTTGAAATCTTAGATAACCAAGAAGAATTTATTTCAAGTTTAATGAATAAGTCTCTTTTTGATAATGAAAAATTAATAATAATTTCAAGAGCAAGCGACAAAATTCTTAATTTTTTAGATGAAATTATGGAGAGGAATATTGAAAAAATTAGAGTTATTATAAATTCAAATAATTTAGAAAAAAAATCAAAATTAAGAAGTTTATTTGAAAAAGAAAAAGAGCTTATATGTATACCTTTCTATGAAGATAATGATAAAAGTTTGAATTTAATTGCTCAAAATTTTTTTAGAAAAAAAAATATAAAATTGTCACAAGAAATTATAAATTTACTAGTCAACAGATCGAGGGGAGACAGAGGAAATTTAATTAATGAACTAAATAAAATTGAAAATTTATCAATATCAAAAAAAAATATTATTATAGATGATATATTGAAATTATCAAATTTATCTGAAAACTATAGTGTTTTTGAACTTGCAGAAAACTATTTAGCAAAAAATAGCAAACAAGTTTCTAAAATTTTAAATGAAAATAATTTTGCAAATGATGAATGTATTTTAATAATAAGAACAATATTAAATAGATCAAAAAGATTACTTAAATTAAAAAAAAGTCAAAAACAAACTGGAAATATTGATTTAACTATTTCTTCTTTTAAACCACCAATATTTTGGAAGGAAAAAGAAGTAGTAAAAAAACAAATACAATCATGGTCGGAAGATGAAGTAAAAAAAATGATTTATAAAATAAATGACCTTGAAATTTTAGTTAAGAAATATTCAAATAACTCGTTAAATTTTGTATCTGATTTTGTGAGTAGTTATTAATAGTTACTTTTAATAATTTGGATTAACCTTTCCATTTGATCTAGTCCTTTGTATTCAAAAGCTATAGTTCCTGAGTTGTTTTTTTTATTGTTAACATAAACCCTCATTCCAATTTTTTCCATTAACTGATTTTCAATATCAATTATATTAGAATCTTTACTTCTTTTATTCATTGATTTATTTCCTTTAGTAATTCTAATAAGTGCTTCAGCTTGTCTTACTGATAACTTTTTAGAAATTATCTTTTCAGCTAATAATTGGGCATTTTCCAAACCTACCAAAATTTTTGCATGTCCCTGGGATATCTTTTCGTCAATTATGTATTCCATTATTTTTTGAGGCAAGTTTAATAATCTTAAACAATTAGAAACATGGGCTCTACTTTTTCCTATAAACTTTGCAACTTTTTCTTGATCGTAATTAAATTCATCTATCAATTTTTTATATCCTTCTGCTTCTTCTATTGGATTTAAATCTTTTCGTTGAACATTTTCAACTATAGCAAATTCTAGTGATTTTAAGTTATCAGCTTCTATAATTACTACTGGAACTTTGTGAAGTCCTGCTTTTTGTGCAGCTTGCCATCTTCTTTCTCCGGCTACTATTTCAAACTTATCAATTATATTTTCTGATTTTCTTACTATGATTGGTTGTATGACTCCTCTTTCTTTAATAGAATTAGTTAATTCTTCTAAACTCTCCTTTTCAAATTTTTTCCTTGGTTGATATTTGTTTCTAATAATAGAACTAATAGATATTGTAGTTTTGTTTTCTTTAACTTCACTATCTCCTATAAGAGACGAAAGACCTCTTCCTAAGCCTTTCTTTGGTTTAAAAGGATTTATCATGCTGCACTCTCCACTGGTTTGTCTTGGTTTAAAAATTCTTCTGTAAAACTAAAATATGACTTACTTCCAGGACAAGCTTTATCATAAATTAATACTGGAACTCCATGTGAAGGGGCTTCTGACAACCTAACATTTCTTGGAACCACTGATTGATAGACTTTTTCTTTAAAATAGTTTCTTGCCTCTTTTTCTACTTCCCCTGAAAGTTTGTTTCGTCTATCATACATGGTTAATAGGATCCCTCTGATTGATAATTCTGGATTAAGATTATTTTTTATCCTTTCAATTGTCTTCATTAGTTGAGTTAGTCCTTCTAGGGCAAAAAATTCTGTTTGCAGAGGTACTACTAAAGCATCTGAAGCGACCAATGCCATAATTGTGAGTAGGCTAAGCGATGGTGGGCAGTCTATAAGTATATAATCGTATGAAGCTCTAGAATCATTTAAAATAGAGGCTAATTCATCCTTTAATTTAAAGGCTCTACGGCTGTCTCCGGCAGTTTCGACCTCGAGACCAGACAAATCTACATTTGAAGTTATCAAATTTAAATTTTCAAAGCTAGTTTTCTGGATCACTTCTGATATTTGCTTATTTCCATTAAGCACACTATAAATTGTAGTGTCCGAGCTTGCAGTGTTAGATAATCCTAGACCGGTAGTGGCATTTCCTTGTGGATCTAGGTCAATTACTAAAATTTTTTTTCCTTTCATAGACAATCCAGCCGCAAGATTGATCACGGTTGTTGTCTTGCCTACTCCACCTTTTTGATTTATGATTGAAATAACTTTTTTATCCATTTTTTTTTCTCAAAGCATGAAGATTGATCAAAGATGTTGTCTCACCTGCTTCAACTTTTTGATTTATGATTGAAATATTTTTTTTATCCATATTTTTTTTTCAAATTAGAAATCTTAATAACTATCGACTCATCATTTGTTAAACTTTTTTTTTCTTCATAGTCAAATTTCCAGATCTTAAGTGCTTCATTCAAAATTTTTTTTCCGCTCTTACCTAAAAATATAATTATGTATTTAAAACTTTTAAAATTTTTCTGCGCAATTTCAAAAATAATTGGCAAAGGTTTAAACGCACGACAAATAATTACATCTGTACTTAAATTTTTTTCTTCAAAAATATTTTTCTGATGGACTTCTGTGTTCAAATTAAATTTTTTTGACATATCAGTTAAGAATTTACTCTTATGAAAGCTCTTTTCGTAAAGAATCACCTTAAATTGTGGGTTTTTGGCTTTCATTAGTATAGCTAAAACTATACCAGGAAGACCAGCACCTGATCCTAGGTCTGTACATGTCATTAATTTAATATTATCAATAAAATCAATAGTTTGTGCACTATCTAATATATGTCTTATATTTATTGATTTTTCAGTACTTGAACTTATTAAGTTTATGTCTTTATTTTTTGAAATTATCTGCTTACAATAGTCATCCAGCTCTTTTAATGTTTCACGTGAAACATTTGAGATATTAATTGCAGTATTTTTTATAAAATTAGAATCAATCAAGCTATGTGCTTAATAGACTTTCTTTTAACGTGAGACAACAAAATATATACAGCAGCTGGGGTTATTCCATCAATTCTTAAAGCTTGCCCCATTGTTTTAGGTTTAATTTTCTTAAATTTTGATTTTACCTCGTTTGATAGCCCAGAAAATTCATCATAATCCAAATTTTCTGGAATAATTAGATTTTCATCTCTTTTAAAGGCAATTATATCAGCATTTTGCTTTTTAAGATAACCTTTGTAATGAGAATTAATCTCTATTTGTTCATCTATTTCACGTGAAACATAAGTGATTTCAGGCCATATTTCTCTAATTTTATCCATATTTACAGATTTTTGGCTTAATATTTGTATTGCACTTCTTTTAACACCATCTTTAGCTATTTTTACCCCATAATTAGAAACTTTTGATGGTGTTATAAATAATTTTTCCATTTTTATTTGGGTTTTTTTGAGGTTTTTTGACTTATCTTCAAATTTATTTCTTCTATGTTTTGATACTAGGCCTATATCTATTCCTTTTTGAGTAAGTCTAATATCTGCATTATCTGATCTTAAAGACAATCTATATTCAGCCCTTGAGGTGAACATTCTATAAGGTTCTGCCACTCCTTTAGTTACAAGATCATCTATCATAACACCTATATATGCTTCTGATCTGTCTAATATAAAAGGTTCTTTCTTTATGACTGCTAAAGCAGAATTTATACCTGCTATAAGACCCTGGGCAGCAGCCTCTTCATATCCTGTGGTTCCATTAATTTGACCTGCTAGATAGAAATTTTTAATTTTTTTCGTTTCTAAGGTTAAAAATAGCTCTCTAGGGTCAACAAAATCATATTCTATAGCATATCCAGGCCTTAATATTTTAACATTGTCTAAACCATTGATTTTATTACATATTTCTTGTTGTACATCTTCTGGAAGTGAAGTTGAGATGCCATTTGGGTATATTGTATTGTCATTTAAACCCTCTGGCTCTAGAAATATTTGATGCTTTTGTTTATCAGCAAACTTCACAATTTTATCTTCTATTGATGGACAATATCTTGGACCTACTCCTTGGATGTTTCCTGAATACATTGCACTACGTTTTATGTTTTTAGAAATAATTTTATGAACAGCTTCATTAGTATAAGTCATCCTACATGAAATTTGTTTATTGATATTTTTTTTAGTTAGGAAAGAAAAAAAATATGGATCTTCATCTGCATGCTGTTCTTCTAAAATTTCAAAATTTATTGTTCGAGAATCTAGTCTTGGAGGTGTTCCAGTTTTAAGTCTACCAATTTTAAAATTATATTTTTTTAGCTGTTCGCTTAAACCAGTTGAAGGTTTTTCATTATATCTTCCGGCAGGAGTCTTTTTGTCACCAATATGTATCAAACCATTTAAAAAAGTTCCCGTTGTTAGAACTATCTTAGATGATTTAATTTCTTTACCTGACTGAGTTACAAAGCCATTTATTTCATTTTTTGAAAAATTAAACTTAATTACTGGATCAGAAAAAATGCTTAAATTACAATAGTTTACAAGTTTTTCTTGCATATATTTTTTATATAATGATCTGTCACTTTGAGTTCGTGGACCTCTTACAGCGGGGCCTCTACTTCTATTTAATAATCTAAATTGTATTCCTGATTTATCAGCAACATCTCCCATTACACCATCTAATGCATCTATCTCTCTTACAAGATGTCCCTTGCCCAAACCACCTATTGCTGGATTACAAGACATTTCTCCAATTGTCTCAAACTTGTGGGTGAATAGTGCTGTATTAACACCTAATCTTGCAGCTGCTGCTGCAGCTTCACAACCTGCGTGTCCTCCTCCTATTACAACTACATCAAATGATAAATCATTTTTCATATTCACAATTTATTATTGATCTACAAATTTACAAGAAAACACTGCAAAATTGCTTAAAAGATCAGGAAAATAGGCTTTTATTTACCTATACAAAAATCATTAAAAATAGACCCTAAAATCTCCTCGACATCAACTTTTCCGACTATAACTCCTAAATGCCTTGTGGCTAATCTGAGATCTTCAGATGCTTTATCAAATTCTTCTAGCGAATTTTTTTTTTCAAAATTATTTAAATGAAAAACACATTGTTCTAGATTTTGTCTATGTCGTTCTCTAGTAATTAGAACATCGTCTGATTTGATGAATTTTTTTTTTAATTTTTCTTTAATTGCTTTTATTAAAACATCCAAATTTTTTTCTTCTTTTACAGATAAGTATATTGGTTTATATTTTTTGATTTCTTGATCTATCTTTTCTATTCCAAGGTCAGATTTATTTACAACTATTAACCCTTTTTCATTAACTAAGTCGTTCAAAAAACCAGTAAAATCAGCACTTTTTGGCTCAATTAATATTATGTTTAAATCCGAGTTTTCTGCTTTTTTTAAAGCTAATTTTACTCCTTTTCTTTCTATTTCATCCTTAGAATCTCTTATACCTGCTGTATCTGAAATTGTTACTGGATAACCATCTAAATTTAAATGTACTTCTATAACATCTCTTGTAGTTCCGGCAATCTCCGAAACAATAGCAACATCTCTATTGGAAAGAAAATTTAATAATGAAGACTTACCAGCATTAGCCGGCCCGACAATTGCTATCTTAAAGCCTTCTCTTATAAGCTCGCCAACTTTATTATCACTTAATATTTTTTGTATTTCTTCTTTTATTTTTTTAGACTCAATCTTAATATTTTTAATTATCTCATCTGGCAGATCCTCTTCTGGAAAATCAATTTTAGCCTCAACATTGGATAAAATTTTTAATAATCTGTTTCTTAAATCATTGAACTTTTCCAAACTTTTTCCAGACATAATTTTTATTGCCTGTTGTCTTTGCATTTCTGTCTCAGCGGAAATCAAGTCTGAAATACTTTCGGCTTTTAATAAGTTTATTTTTCCATTTTGAAAAGCAATCTTTGTAAACTCACCAGGTTCAGCCAGTCTACAATCTCCAATTTTTGATATTGCTGCATGTATAGCTTCAATAACTGCTCTACTACCATGAACATGGAATTCGGCCATATCTTCGCCTGTGTAGCTCTGAGGCCCAGGAAACCACAATAATATACCTTCATCTATTAGCTCATTTGTGTTAATTTTACTGAATTTTTTTAGAGTAGCATATCTAGGCTTCGGAGGTGGAGAGTTAGTTAAGTTTTCAATTATTCTTTTTGTTTCTGGACCTGAAACTCTAATAACGGCTAAACCAGATATTCCTGGACCAGATGATAAAGCATAAATTGTCATAGCAAGTATGAATATAAAAAGTTTCTAACTAATTTTATAAAATTAATATATCCCAAATATAACAAAAATTTTATTTAATTTTTTGTAACTAGTTCATAAAGACATTTAGAAAAATCTACTCCAAACTGTTTAGCATTGAAAATTGGACTAAATATCACTTCATCAAAAATCTTTTTTCTTTCTTCTTCTATTAATTTGATATTTTTTGAAAAATACAATGCTTTGTCTTCATAATTTTTCTTATCTGATGCTATAAAAGAATTAAGATTTGCATTTTTTAATATACTTTCTCCACATCGCGAATTAAAATTAAAACCTTTTATCCCAATTACAGGAACTCCCATCCACAATGCCTCAAAAGTTGTAGTAACTCCATTATATGGGAAGGTATCTAGTGCAATATCTAATTTTTTATAAAGATTTAAATGATCCTTTAAACTAGAAAATTCTGACCTGTCATAAATTTTAATTCTTTTTTCAAGTCCTTGTTTTTTAAATTTATCAATTAATATTGTATTTTCATAATTTTCAGAGGATTTTAATAACAATTTAGAATTATCAATTTTTTTTAAAATATTTGACCATGTTTCAATAACTTCATCTGAGATTTTTCTAAAGTTTCCAAAAGATCCAAAGGTTATATAGCCATTTTGGATACAAGGAGCTTCATTAAAATTTCTTTCAAAATCAAAACCTGAGTGTGTATTCCAAATATTTGGAAGTTCCAAAATATTTTCCGAATAGTATTGCTTCTCGTCTTCTTTTATTAAATTTTTATCTGCTATAATATGGTCAATTGTATCGAATCCTATGGTGTTACAATATCCTAACCACGAAATTTGAATAGGAGAAACTCTGTTATTAAATATTTCTATTCTGTCTGCATCAGTTACACCCATCAAATCTATTAATATATTTATTTTTTTATTTTGAATAAGTTCAATAACCTTTTGATTGTCCAAACTGGTTATATCAAAATTGAAATCAATATTCGTATTTATATCATCAATAATTTTAGAGCTTTTTTGATTTCCAAATGAAAATACAAAAATTTCAAATTTTTTTTTTTCTATATATTTAAATGTTTTTTTTAAAAAGTATGTTACAGAATGATTGTTACATAAATTCCCTGATACAAAACCTAATTTTATTTTTTTATTATCCTTATAATTTATTTCAGATATTTTTTTGCATTTAAATTTAGGGAAAAAATTTTTAAAATTTTGTGAATATTCAAAATACTTTTTTATATCCCAGGAATATGAAAAATTATTATTATAAGCATAATTACATCTTACAACTTTTGACCTTGTATTGTTTTTAATCAACTTTTCTAGGATTTCTGTAATTTTTTTTTGATTAATTAAATGTTTGAATAAATTGCACCCAGCTTTTAATAATTTCTCATTATTTTCAAAGTTTTTTTCTGCTTCAAGATAAAGTTTTTCTGTATTTCTTATTACATCGTATAATTCTGGAAATTTATTTCTATTGTATGATGCTATGGTAATCAGATTACAAAGAGCCTCAACACCAAAAATTTCTTTTTTTGCTTTTAAATAAGCATCCTTAAAATCGTCTAATGATGAAATAATATATTCTTTTGAAGGTTGTGCTATAAGATTTTTGCTCAAACCTATTAAATTTGATAATCCGGAAGGCCTATCATCGATTGAAGTCATTATATCTGATTGATCAATTAATTCTTGATATTTTTTTTCTTTAAATAATCGGATAAAATTATCAATAAACTGTCTACTTATCATTTATGTAAGAATATCACTGATAGGAAATATGAAAATACTAAATGGTGGTGCTAAGAAGGTTTATTCATTGAATTAAAGAACTCTGCGTTGTTTTTTGTATTCTTCAATTTTGAATTAATAAATTCTATTGCATCCATGGAACCCATCGGGGCTATTATTCTTCTTAGGACGTTCATTTTTTGTAAATCATTTTTATCAAAAATAAGCTCCTCTCTTCTAGTTCCAGACTTTGTAATATCGATTGCTGGGAATATTCTTTTCTCTGAAATTTTTCTGTCTAATATAGTTTCGCTATTTCCTGTTCCTTTAAATTCTTCGAAAATTACTTCATCCATTCTACTTCCAGTGTCTATTAAAGCAGTAGCAATTATTGTTAATGAACCACCTTCTTCAATGTTTCTAGCTGCACCGAAAAATCTTTTTGGCCTTTGAAGTGCATTAGCATCAACTCCTCCTGTTAAAACTTTACCTGAACTAGGGACTACGGCATTATAAGCCCTTCCTAACCTAGTTATAGAATCTAATAGTATAACTACATCCTTTTTATGTTCAGTTAATCTTTTTGCTTTTTCAATAACCATTTCGGCTACTGCGACATGTCTTTGCGCAGGTTCATCAAAAGTAGAACTAATAACTTCTCCGTTAACAGTTCTTTGCATATCAGTAACTTCCTCGGGTCTTTCATCAATTAGTAATACCATTAGGTAACTCTCTGGATGATTTGCAGATATTGAATTTGCTATACTTTGTAAAATCATTGTTTTACCTGCTTTAGGGGGTGATATAATTAATGATCTTTGACCTTTCCCAATAGGACTAACAAGGTCAATAAGTCTTGGGGTTAAATCTGGTTTCTTTTCTATCTTGTTTGTTTCAACTTCCATTACAAACTGCTTATTTGGATAAAGAGGAGTTAAGTTATCAAAAGCTATTTTATGTTTAAATTTGTCTGGTTCTTCAAAATTAATTTTACTAACTTGCAAAAGTGCAAAATATCTTTCTCCTTCTTTTGGAGATCTTATAGGTCCCTCAACAGTATCACCTGTCCTCAAACCAAATCTTCTAATTTGACTTGGGCTAACATAGATATCGTCAGCACCTGGTAAGTAGTTTGATTCCATTGCTCTCAAAAAACCAAATCCATCTTGAAGAAGTTGCAAAACTCCTCCTCCAGTAATTTCTTCACCTTTTTCCGCTAATTTTTTTAGTATAGCAAAATAAATTTCTTGTCTTCTTAATGTGCTTGCATTTTCAATACCTAATTTCTCAGCTTCTGTAATTAACTTTTCCGAGCTTTTTTCTTTTAGTTCTTGAATGTTCATGTTTGGGGGTTTTTTTTTGTTAGATACACTAAATATATATACTGATTAGTAAATTTCAAGTCTATAAGGGCTTAAATATTACGATAAAAACTATCAAAATGAGCAAAACAGTGGGTATTTCGTTGATAATTCTATAAAATCTTGCTGATTTTTGGTTTTCTCTTAACCTCAATAATTTAACACATTTACCAAGGTATTCATTATAAAATGTTAAAAGTATCACAAATACAAGTTTAATTTGAAGCCACAAAAAAGAAAAGCTTTCGATCCCTATTATGTATATCAATATTATACCCAAAAGCCAGGTCAATGCCATAGCTGGTCTCATGATATAATTAAATAATTTTCTTTCCATAACTTCAAAAACTTCAGTGGTTTTTTTATTTTCAAAATTCTCTACATGATAGACAAAAATTCTTGGTAAATATAAAAGACCAGCCATCCATGAAATGACTGCAATCAAATGTAAAGATTTAAATAATAAATATGAATTCATAAATTAATTTAGACAGGGGCATTTGGTGAAACTGGAAGGGCACCTATTTTTTGGTGGATATAAATTTTCCTTAAAATTGTTTACATCTTTATTTGCTATTAAATCTGATAAGCTTTGTATAAAGTGTTTGTTAGTGCCCAAAGCTTCTATTCTTGTATAATTTTTACATCCATTATTTCTGGCTAACTTTTCATATTCAATATCTAATTCCACTAAAGTTTCTGAATGTTCAGATACAAAAGCTATTGGCACAATAACCAAATGTTTTTCTTTTTTGGAATATTCTATAATTATATCTTCCGTTGATGGACCAATCCATTTTAGAGGTCCAACTCTACTTTGATAACTCAAGACATAATCAATATTAGTATTGTTAATTCCTTCCATAATTTTTTTTACACTTTGTTCTACTTGCCACTGATAAGGATCTCCTTTTTTTATATTTTTTTCTGGCAAACCATGCGCAGAAAATATTAATTTAAAGTTTTTTAGTCCTTCAATTTTTTTTTTTATTAATTCTATGTGGGCTTCTACGAATTTATTATCCTCTGGGTAACAACAGATGGTACTTGTTTTTGTATTTAGATTGTTTTCTTTAGCAACTTTTTTCCATTCTTGAATAGATGATCCTGATGTTGCAGCAGAATACTGAGGGTATAAAGGGAGCAAAACTACTTCAGAGGGATTAAATTCTTTAACTAAATTTACTGTTTCCATTGCTCTTGGATGCCAACATCTCATAGCAATAAAAACCTTATAAATAGATGTTTTTTGGGTATTGTTAAGTGAATTTTCTAAACTAATAGCCTGCTCCTTTGTTAATCTTAAAATTGGCGAGGATCCCCCAATTTCTTTATAAATATTCTTTGCTATAGGAGCTCTTCTTTTTGAAATAAGTTTTGCAAGAGGGTACCTTATAAAAGAAGGTAAATTTAAAATTGCCGGATCATTAAAAAGGTTAAACAAAAAAGGCTCAACACTTTCTATTTTATCAGGTCCCCCTAAATTAAATAAAACTACTGCAATTTTCATTTAAATTTTCTTACGGTATTTATTAATGTTGTTACCAAATCTATTTTTGCTTCAGGTAAAATTCCATGTCCTAAATTAAACGTGTAAGGATGATCTTTGAATATTGTTAAATATTTTTCAACTTCTTTTTTAAGATTGTCTTTATCACTTAATAAAAATTTAGGGTCCAAACCACCCTGAACAGGTATTTTTATATTTTTTACAATTTCATGTGGATCTACTGCATAGTCTATACTAATCATGTCAGGCTTAACTATCTCACAAAATTCTTTATAATTTTTTATTCCTCTTGGAAAACAGATTATAGGTACGCCTAATTTTTTTACATATTCAACAATGTTAAAAGTTGGTCGGTATATATATTCAGAAATTCTATCTTCCAATAATCCAGCCCAGCTATCAAATATTTGTATCACATTGGCACCAGCATTTATTTGGTTTTTAATATGTAATTTTACAAATTTTTCTATTGTGTTTAATAAATCATTTATCAGATTAGGATCATCAAAAAAAATTGATGGTAAACCATTTTTAGGCGACATTTTATTTATCATGTAAACCAAAATTGTCCACGGCGCACCAACAAATCCTATTAAATCTTTATCATTTAATAAATTACTTTGGGATGTTCGTGTTATTGCATTATAAACTGGTTTAAGTCTATTAGTAAATTCCTCATTGGTTGTTGCTTTAATTTTATCTAAATTTAAGTTACCTAACTTTGGTCCAAAACCTTTCTCAAACTTAACTTCTTGATTTATTGCAAAAGGTACCATCAAAATATCAGAAAAAATTATAGCAGCATCAAAACCAAATCTTCTAATTGGTTGTAGAGTAATTTCGGAAGATAAACTTTCATTTAAGCAGAGTTTAATAAAATCTTGATTATTTGCTCTTATCTCCCTAAACTCAGGTAAATACCTTCCTGCCTGTCTCATTAACCATATAGGGTTTTTTGATGTATCTTTATTTACAATACAGTTTTCAATTGGTTTCATTTAATAATAGATTAATAATATTTGGTTATATTAGTATTATGAATTGTGGATAACGTAAATTATCGAATTATCACAGTTTATTAAGATATTATTAACAATTTAATCGTTTAAAATCATTGTTTTTCAATAATTATATACAAAAATAAATATTTCTAACAATTCAACAAAAGATATTCACAATTTATTATTTGTTAAATTTAAGTTAATTTAAATTAATATTTTTATCATTAAATAGAAATCTATATTTTTGTTATTTAATTGATATTTTATAAACACTTTATACATGAAAAATTCACATAATATTTACCTAATATCAGATTCTACTGGTGAAACTTTAGACAGAATTTTTTTAGCATTAAAAGCGCAGTTTGAAAATTTCGATTATGAGGTTAGTCAGTTTTCATTTACCAGAACTGAGACACAAATTAAAAAAATCATTGAAAATGCAGAAAAAAATGAAAACTCAATAATATTATATACTATTGTTAATAATAAATTAGCAAAATTTCTGGCTGATGAGACTAATAAAAAAAAAATTCCTTGTTTTGGTGTTTTGGGTGAATTGATATTAAACTTTTCGAAATTATTAAATCAAAAAGCATCGCACGAACCTAGTGGTCAACATATTCTAAACAAGGAATATTACGATAGAATAGAAGCTATACAGTTTACAATGAATCATGATGATGGAAATAATATTGGAGGTATTGAAAAATCAGACATTGTACTTCTTGGCGTAAGCAGAACAAGCAAAACACCTACATCGATCTACTTGGCTAACCGAGGCTATAAAACTTCTAATATTCCATTAGTAAATGAAAAATCTGTACCAGATAAAATGAAAAATATAAAATTTAAACCTTGTGTGGTTGGTTTAACAACCGAAGCAAATAGACTTTTTGAAATAAGAAAAAATAGACTTACTTCCTTAAAAGAAAAAGATAGAACTGAATATATAAATCTCAATGAAATAAAGAAGGAGTTAGAAAATTCAAAAAAAATATTTAGATTAAACAACTGGCCAACTATAGATGTTACAAGAAAATCGGTTGAAGAAACTGCAGCTTCAATAATAAAAATTTATGAAATAAAAAATAAAAAAAATGTCTAATTTAATTCTAGCATCAAAGAGCAAAGTAAGAAAAGAAATATTAAATAAAAATAATATTAGTTGTATCGTTGAACCATCAAACGTTGATGAAGATCTTGTTAAGGAGAGTCTTTTAAATGAGGGAGCTACTCCTGAAATCATTGCTAAAAATTTAGCGGAATTAAAGGCAAATAAAATAAGTCAAAAAAAAAACGGTGAAATTGTTCTTGGAGCTGACAGTGTTATAGATTTAGAAGGTGAAATAATTTCAAAACCCATAGATAGGAAGCAAGCTTTAGATATTTTAAAAAAGCTTAACGGAAAAAAACATTACCTAATAAGTTCGGTTTGTATTTCAAAAAATGGGTCAATGATATGGAACTACACAGATAAAGCAGCATTAACCATGAAAAAAATGTCCGATGAAGAACTTAAAGAATATTTAGATAAAATAAATGATGAATCCTTATATGCCTACAATGTTTATCAAATTGAAGGAGAGGGTAGGTCATTATTTTCAAAAATAGAAGGAGATGAAGATACAATTATGGGTTTGCCAGTTAAAAAAATTAAGGAATATATAAATTCTTTATGATGAATAAATTTATTAATAATATTGGATAATAAAATGAAAAAATATTTAGTTATAGGAAGTCCCATTGAACATTCTTTATCACCTAAACTTCATAACTATTGGTTAAAAGAAAACAACATTGAAGCTATATATGATAAAAAAAAACTTGATGAGAAAGATCTGCAAAGCATTATTTCTGAAGTTAAAGAAGAAAAAATAAATGGTATTAATGTTACTGTTCCATTTAAAAAATCGGTAATTCCATTCTTAGACGAATTAAGTCCGGAGGCAAAAGATACTCAATCGGTTAATACAATTTATTTTCAAAATGGAATTACAATTGGTCATAATACTGATATTGCTGGCTTTGAATTGGCAATTAAATATGCAAAATATGATATTTTAGGTAAGAAAATATTCATATTAGGTGCTGGAGGAGTAGCTCCATCAATTATTTATTCGCTAAAAAAAATGAAAGCATCAAAAATTACGATAAGCAATAGAACTAAAGAAAAAGCAGAAAACTTAACAAATTTATTTGAAGGTCTTGAAATAGTTGATTGGGGTAAAACAATAGATTTTGATATGATTATAAACGCAACAAGTGTTGGATTAAAAAATGAAGATGGTTTAAATTTTGATTATTCTGCCAATGGTCCAAATAAATTTTATTATGATGTTATTTACAATCCAAGAGAAACCATTTTTTTAAAAAGAGCAAAATTATTTGGGAATAGAACTGAAAATGGGAAAATGATGTTCATTTATCAAGCTCATCAAGCGTTCACAATCTGGAATAAATTAATGCCTGAAATTGATGATAAAGTTGTAAAATTAATAGAATAATAAATATTTTTTAAAATTATGAGATTGAAAGAAAAGATTTCAATAATAACCGGAGCTGCTTCGGGTTTTGGCAAAGGTATAGCAGAAAAATTTTCCAAAGAAGGATCTAAATTAATATTAGCAGATATTAATAAAGATCTACTGGAAAAAGTTTCAAAAGATTTAAATCAAGATTTTTTTCATACAGACGTAGCAAGTTCTAGTAGCATGCAGCAGTTAGCTGATTATGTTTTAAAAAAATATGGAACCATTGATATTATGGTAAATAATGCTGGCATAACTCATTTACCTAAGCCACTCGAAGAAGTTAGCGAAGAAGAATTTGATAAAGTTTTTGCAGTAAATTCTAAATCAGTTTTTCTTTGTGGAAAATTTTTTGTTCCTCATATGAAAAAACAAAAAAAAGGCTCGATTCTTAATATTTCTTCGACTGCTGGAATTTCTCCAAGACCTAATTTAAATTGGTATAATGCAACAAAAGGATGGATGATAACAGCAACAAAGGCAATGGCAGTAGAACTTGCTACTTTTAACGTTAGAGTAAATTCACTGGCACCTGTTGCTGGCGAAACTCCTTTACTTAAATCTTTTTTAGGAGAGGATACTCCAGAAAGAAGAAATGCTTTCTTATCAACTATACCTATAGGCAGATTTTCTACTCCAAAAGATTTAGGTAATGCCGCTTGTTATCTTTGTTCGGATGAGGCTAGTATGATAACCGGAGCAATATTAGAAGTCGATGGAGGAAGATGTATATAAATGGTTAAAGTAATCGGAATTCTGGGAGATATTGGATCTGGCAAAACTTTTATTGCTAAACAATTTGGATATCCGGTTTTTAATGCGGATAATGAAGTAAGCGATATATATAACAGAAATAAACTTTGTTACAAAAAATTAAGAAAAAAATTACCAAAATATATAAAAACATATCCAATTAATAAAATTGAAATAACAAAAGCTATTTTAGCAAATAAATATAATTTAGGAAAAATTATAACTATTGTACATCCCTTGATAAGAAAAAAAATGAATAATTTTTTAAAAAAAAATAAAGATAAAAAATTGGTGATTTTAGATGTTCCATTATTAATTGAAAATAATTTAAATAAAAAAAAAGATATTTTGATTTTTATTGAAGCAAAAAAAATAAAAATTAACTCACGTTTGAAAAAAAGGAAAAATTATAATAAAAAAATTGTAGAAAATTTTAGAAAATTGCAGGAAACTTTATCTCGCAAAAAAAAATTATCCACTTATGTAATTAAAAATGATTTTAAACTTTTAACTATAAAAAAAAGAGTTAAATTTATAAAACAACAGATTTTATATGATTGAAATAGTACTTGATACTGAAACAACAGGTCTTTCTGTAAAAGAAGGACATAGAATTGTTGAGATAGGTTGTATCGAATTAAATGATCTTGTTCCAACTAAAAAAATTTTTCATTTTTATTTAAATCCAGAAAGAAAAGTTTCAGAAGAAGCATTTAAAGTTCATGGATATTCAGACAAATTTTTATCTGATAAAAAAAAATTTGTTGAAATTGCTGATGATTTTTTAAATTTTATTAAAGATAAAAAAGTAATTATACATAATGCAGATTTTGATATAGCTCATATTAATAATGAACTTTCAATAGTAGGAAAAGAAAAGATAACAAAAATAAATGTTATCGATACACTAGATATAGCTAGAAATAAATTTCCAGGTTCTTCTATAAGTTTGGATGCATTGTGTAAAAGATTCAGAATAGATAATTCTAAAAGAGAAAAACATACAGCTCTTATTGACTGCGAGTTATTGGCAAAAGTGTATATAAACTTACTTGATCAAAAAGAGCCAAAATTAAATTTTAATAATTTAAATGAAATGAAAAAAATTGAAAATAATAAAATGATTAATAATTATTCAAAAAAAATAATTGTTCCATCAGAAGAAGAAATCAAAATTCATAAAGAATTTTTAAAAAAAGATTTTAAAAGAAATTTCTTTTAATTTTTTTTTTCATTATAAAGTTTATTAAAATCAATTTTACTTTTTAATTGTATGTCAGGAAAGCCTGAGAGTTTTAGTATTTCAACAAATTTTTTTTCTATTTCTGGATATATTTGAATTTGTAAATCACATAAGATAAATTTTTTTAACTCCTTTGGGTTTGGCTTTTCTTCTTCTATCCTTACAACAGTAGAATAAATCATTTCAAAGTAAGTTTTTTTTTTATTAATTTTATCTTCGTATGTAAGATTAGTATAAACCTCTATCATTTTGTTTTTTAAAATTTTAGAACTTAAATTCAACCGTAAAGAATATTTAGAAATATTTTCTCTTGCAGAAATTAATGACTCAGCGTCTGGTGTCTCAACAGATAAATCTTTTATATAGCCTAGTAGTATTTTATGTTTAATAGTCATTTTTCATCATCTATATCTTTATACTCACCATCGATGAAATTTTTATTTTCAACATTATTTTTTTTTTTATAATAATTTTTAGAAAAATATTTAATAAATAGTTTTCTAGTAAAAGGAAATACCAATAAAATACCTAAAGTATCTGTGGCAAAGCCAGGAAGAATTAAAAGTATTGCAGCAAAAGCAAGAGTTGCTCCAGAAATCATTTCATAAATTGGTATTTCATTTCTCATTAGCCCAGAAATTCCAGATCTTAAAGTATTGAAACCCTCGTGTCTTGCGTACGCTACACCAATAATAGCTGTTAAGAATATTAATGATATTGTATTGAATGCTCCTATTTGTGAACCAATTTTAATAAATAGATAAATTTCAATGATTGGAATACCAATTATAAGTAATAAAAGTGTGTTCATTTGTCTATTATGTAATTAGCAGGTTGAAATTATTCAATATAGTAAATATTATTATTATATGAGTTATAGTTTTGAATACATTGATATTATACTTCTTGCAATGATCGCAGGTTTTATTTTTCTAAGATTAAGAGGCATTTTGGGAAAAAAAACAGGATTTGAAGAGGATATCAATTCAAGTTTCCCTCACGAGGCTCCTTCCACAAATCCAAAAGTAGATTTAAACACAAATACTTTTGATGAAAGTGCAAAAAGAGAGTTTTTAAAAGGAGCAGAAATTGCTTATGAAACAATAGTTACAAATTTTTCTAAGGGAAAACTTAAAGATATAAAATCTTTGTTGGATATTACTGTATATGATCAATTCAATACCGCTCTTGGTGAAAGAGAATCAAAAAATTATTCTTCAGAAACTACTTTCATTGGAATAAATTCTGCAGAAATTAAACATCATCAACAAAATAAAAATATGCTAGAAGTAACAGTGGAGTTTGTGAGTGAAATTATTTCTTGCATAAGAGATAAAGAAAATAAAATTGTTTCGGGTGATCCTGAAAAAGTAAAAAAAGTTAATGATGTTTGGAAATTTTCTAAAGATAGTAGATCAAAAAATCCAAATTGGCTTTTAATCGATACCCAAGCTTAATTGACAAATAAACTTTCAGATAAAGATAAAAAAGATTGGGAAAAATTTGTTAAAGGTGATGAAAAAATAGAAAATAAAGATAAAGAGTTTTTAAATAAAAATAAAATCTATTTAGATAAAACTATTGATCTTCATGGTTATTCTTTAGAAGAAGCCAACAAAAAAATTTTTGAATTTATAGAAAATTGTTATTTAAATAATGTAGTCAAAATAAATATTATTACGGGAAAAGGTTTAAGATCAAAAAATATTTATGATCCACATCAATCAAATAATTTAAGTATTTTGAAATTCTCAGTGCCAAATTTTATTAAGAATAATGCTGAGTTGATGGATAAAATATTAAAAATAGATTTTGATTCAGTTAATAGTCCTTCAAAAGGAAATTTTGATATTCTTTTAAAAAAAAAAAAATAATAAAATGATTAAACAAATTTTTAAAAAAAAAATTAAAGCTAGATTTAGAAAATCTAAAAAAGATTTAAAACAAAATGTCAAAAATTTTTTTGCGTGGGTAAAAGGAGCAGAATTAATTGAGCTTAAAGCATGTGAGACTTCAAAAGATCCTATTAGACCTGAATTAGATAATGATTTTAGAACAAGTTATGGAAGAAAAATTTATGGAGTTAAATATAATGATGAAATATATGCTGTAATGTGCTTTGCATTTACAAATAAAATTCCAAAAAATGTAAAAGAGTTGGATTTAATGAGCAAAGATGCTTTTTTGCAAAGTGCTAACAGAGATCAAAAAATTGGAAAGATTGCAATAGCATATACAGTTTGGTCTACGAAAAAAGGTGGAGGAAAGTTGATTGTAAAACAAGTATTTAAAATGATAAAAAAATCTAATCATTTGAATAGACTTGTAACATTATCTCCTTTAACCGAAATGGCTCGTAATTTTCATCTAAGAAATGGTGCAGAAGAAATTCAGATTAATGATGAAACGCAAAACTTTGAATATAAAATTATAAAATAAACTTAGATAAATCAGTATCTTTTACTAGTTCGCCAATATTTTTCTTAATGTAATCAGAATCAACAGTAATTTTTTCTCCAGCTCTGTCAGTTGCGGTGAAACTAATTTCATCTAATACTCTTTCAATAATTGTATGCAATCTCCTAGCTCCAATATTTTCTACCGTTGAGTTTACTTCATTTGCTATATTTGCAATCGTATCTATTCCATCATCTGTAAAGTTTAAGTCTACATTTTCAGTTTGTAGTAAAGCTTTATATTGTTTTATTAAACTATTATCTGGTTCTTTTAGTATTCTTTTAAAATCTTCACTATTTAATGCATCTAGTTCAACTCTTATCGGTAATCTTCCTTGTAATTCTGGCAAAAGATCAGAAGGTTTTGCTAATTGAAATGCTCCAGAAGCGATAAATAAAATATGATCAGTTTTTATTGGTCCGTATTTTGTACTTACAGTAGTTCCTTCAATCAACGGAAGTAAATCTCTTTGGACACCTTCTCTGGATACATCGCCACCAACTCTATCTGTTCTAGCTGAAATCTTATCTATTTCATCCAAGAAAACTATTCCATTATTTTCTGTAGAATTTTTTGCTGATTTAATAATTTTATCTTGTTCAATTAGTTTATCAGACTCTTCGTTAATTAATATTTCGTGAGATTCTTTCACAGACATTTTTTTCTTCTTAGGTTTTTGACCCATTGATTTGCCCAACATGTCTGAAATATTTATCATACCAACATTTGCTCCTGGCATTCCAGGAATTTCAAAGGATGGCATTTGACTTCCAGAATCACTTATAGCTATTTCTATTTCATTATCATCAAGATCCCCATCTCTTAATCTTTTTCTAAAACTTTCTCTTGTTGCAACACTCGCCTTGTTTCCAACCAAAGCATCTAAAACTCTTTCTTCAGCTAATTTTTGTGCTTGCGCATGAACTTCTTTTCTTTTTTTTACTTTTTCCATTGCTATTGCAATTTCCAAAAGATCTCTAATAATTTGTTCAACATCTCTTCCAACATAACCAACTTCAGTAAATCTAGTAGCTTCTACTTTAACAAATGGCGCTTCTGCTAATTTTGATAGTCTTCTTGAAATTTCTGTTTTACCAACTCCAGTTGGTCCAATCATAAGTATATTTTTTGGAAGGACTTCGTCTTTCATATCACCTGTAAGTGCCTGTCTTCTCCATCTATTTCTTAGTGCAATTGCAACAGCTCTTTTAGCTTTATTTTGGCCAACAACAAATCTATCTAGTTCAGATACAATTTCTCTTGGTGAAAGAGAATTTTGAACATCTTTACTTTCACTTGTAACTTTTTCTTTGGGGAATGATGTTACGTTTGATTTTTTCATGATTTAAATTTTTTCTACGCTAATATTTTCGTTTGTAAAAACACATATTTCAGACGCAACTTTAATCGCTTTTTTTGCTATTTCTTCAGCTGATAAATCTGTGTCCATTAAAACTTTTGCTGAAGCTAGAGCATAATTACCACCAGATCCTATACCAATCACATCTCCTTCAGGTTCTAAAACATCTCCAGTTCCAGAAATAATAAAACTTTTTTCTTTATCTCCAATCGCCATTAAAGCTTCAAGTCTTCTTAAATACTTATCTGTTCTCCAATCTTTTGCTAATTCAACAGCTGCCCTTGTTAAATTTCCAGCGTGCTTCTCTAATTTTGACTCCAATCTTTCGAATAGAGTTAGTGCATCTGCTGTTGATCCAGCAAAACCTGCGATCACATTTCTTTTCTCAATTTTACGAACCTTGTTTGCAGTTCTCTTAATTACTGTGTTTCCCATGCTAACTTGTCCGTCGCTAGCAACTACCACGTCATTATTCTTTCTAACTAATACAATCGTTGTCATAAGCTATAAATGGATATTAAATTTAATAGTTCAAGACCAATCCCAGTATTATTGCCATAATTCAATAATAGATATATACCTTTTTTAAATTATGAAGCGAAAAGCAAAAATAAGTAGAAAAACTAAAGAAACCAACATCAATGTTGATTTAAATATTGATGGCAAAGGTAAATATAAAATTGAAACTGGAATTGGTTTTTTAAATCATATGCTTGAACAATTATCTAAGCACTCTTCTATGGATATAAATCTTAAAGCAAAAGGAGATACCCATATAGACCTTCACCACACAACTGAAGACACAGGAATTGCTATTGGCGAATGTTTAAAAAAAGCGTCAAGAAAGTTTGTTGGTATAAAAAGATATGCTCATGCATTAATTCCAATGGATGAAACTTTAACTAGAGTCGCACTTGATGTATCGAATAGACCTTATTTAATTTGGAAAGTTAAGCTTAAAGTTGAAAAACTTGGTGAGATGGATACTGAATTATTCAAAGAATGGTTTCAGGCATTTTCACAAGCTGCAGGAATAACTTTACACGTAGAAAATATTTATGGTGATAACAGCCACCACATAATTGAGTCTTGTTTTAAAGGATTGGCAAGATCATTGAGAGCTGCATTGGAAATGGATCCAAGGAATAAAAATACAATTCCTTCTACAAAAGGTTCTTTATAAGCTTAATGAATGTCACAATTGTTGACTATAACTCGGGAAATATTAGCTCTGTAATAAACTCTTTTAAGGAAGTTGCCAAAGATAAAGTTAATATCAAAGTAACTTCAGATTTAAATAAGATTAAATCTAGTGATAAAGTAGTATTACCAGGACAAGGTTCATTTAAAAGTTGTGTTGATGCTTTGAACAATATCAATGGTTTAGGTGATACACTTAATGAATTTGCAATTAATAGTAAAAAACCACTTCTAGGAATTTGTGTTGGTTTGCAAATGTTCGCAGATGTTGGGTATGAGGAAACAGAAACAAAGGGATTAGGTTGGATTTCAGGCAAAGTATCTAAGATTGATAACCAAAATGGAAAATATAAGCTTCCTCACATTGGTTGGAATGAAATTAATATTATTAAGGATAGTAAAATTTTTAAAGATATTGAAAATAAATCTCATATGTATTTTGTTCACAGTTATGAGTTTATACCTGAAGATAAATCTGTAATTTCAGCCACAACTGATTATTCATCAAATGTTGTTTGTGCTGTTGAAAAGGAAAATATATTTGGAACCCAATTTCACCCTGAAAAGAGTGACAAAATGGGACTACGAATTGTAGAAAACTTTATTACATTATAAGAATATAATAATTATTTATGTCTAATTTATTAAAGAATACAAGCTTATCAGTAAATACTGCAGATAAGATAATTTCAGACACATTACATAAATGTGACGATGGCGAATTATATTTAGAAGATACAAAATTTGAAACTGTTACTCTAGATGATAATAAAATTAAAAGTTCAGACTACAATACGGATACCGGATATGGATTTAGAGCAGTTACAGATGATGTTATTGCATATTCTCATTCTAACGAAATTTCAGAAGAGTCTCTTAAAAAATCAAGTGAAAATTTAAAATCAACCCTTAAAAGTAAAAGTGGAACATACAATTCTAGTATAAAGAAAACTAATCAAAAATTTTATAAAGATACAGATCCAATTGAAACTAAGTCTTTAGATTCAAAAATTGAACTATTAAACTTAATGAATGATTATTCAAGATCTAAAGATGCGTCTGTCAAACAAGTCTCAGCAAGCTTTATAGGCGAAAAAAAAAGTATTGAAATTTTAAGATCTGGAGGCGAATTATTACAAGATACCAGGCCTCTTGTTAGAATTAATATATCTATGATGGTAGAAAAAGATGGCAGAAAAGAAACAGCGGTTTTTGGTGTTGGTGGAAGACAATCTTATGACGAATATTTAAAAGATGATAGTTGGAAAAAACTTTGTGATGAGGCTTTTAGAATTGCAACTACTAACTTAAAAAGCAAACCATCACCAGCAGGAGAAATGAAAGTAGTACTAGGCCCAGGTTGGCCAGCAATATTGATCCACGAAGCAATTGGACATGGTCTAGAAGGAGATTTTAATAGAAAAAAAACATCTGCATTTCATAATTTGGTTGGCCAAAGAGTTGCCAGTGAAGGAGTTACAATTATTGACGATGGAACATTAGATAATAGAAGAGGAAGTTTGAATATTGATGATGAAGGAACTCCAACTGAAAAAACAGTATTAATCGAAAATGGAATATTAAAAAATTTCATGCAAGATAGATTAAACGCACGCTTAATGAATACAAAATCTACAGGAAATGGAAGAAGAGAAAATTATAAACACATTGTTTTGCCAAGAATGCGAAATACCATAATGTTGAACGGGAATCATACCCAGGAAGAGATGATTAACTCTGTAAATAAAGGGATTTTTGCTGTTAGCTTTGGTGGAGGGCAAGTTGATATTACCTCTGGAAAATTTGTTTTTAATTGTACAGAAGCCTATGAAATTATAGACGGCAAAATTGGTGCACCTTTAAAAGGGGCAACATTAATTGGTGACGGTCCATCTTCTTTAAAAGAAGTATTAATGGTTGGGAATGACATGATGTTAGATCCAGGCATTGGTACTTGTGGCAAAGCTGGACAAGGAGTTCCAGTTGGAGTTGGTCAGCCATCATTACTAATCGATAATATGACAGTTGGTGGCACTGAATTATAAAAATGATTAAAGAAAACGACTATCTAAATACGATTGCAGATCAATGTTTATCTAAAGCTAAAAAACTTGGATCAACAGAAGCAAGTGTATTTGTGGTTAATTCTGTTTCTGAAAATGTAAATATAAGAAATAGAAAGTTAGATGGATCAACAAGATCAGAAAATTTAGGTATTACATTAACAACATATATAGGTAAAAAAAAATCATCAATTTCTTCATCTAACCTAAATGAAAAAAATTTGGATAATTTGATAAATAGATGTGTTGAGAGTACAAAAATAACACCAGAGGATGAATTAAATTCTCTAGCAGATAAAGAATTATACTTTAATGGTGATAAAAATTTAGATTTATATGATGAGACTATTTTAGAAAATAAACAAAAAATAGATTATATAAATGAGGCTGAAGAAGAGGCTTTTTCTAAAAAAGATATTGTAAATACAAACGGTTCGGGATTTAGTCAAAATAAATCAAATTTTGTTTTAGCGAACTCTAATGGATTCTCTGATGGTTATAAAACATCACAATTTACAGCTTACTGTGAGGTAGTATCAAAAAATAACGGTAGTATGGAGAGAGACTATGAATATAGCAGCAAACGTTTTTATGATGATATTCTTAAACCAAAAGATTTAGGCGCTAAAGCTGCAGAACTAGCATTACAAAAATTAAACCCTAAAAAAATTAAGAGTGAAAAATTAAATATTATCTTTGATAAAAGAATTGCAAAAAGTTTTTTATCAGCTTTCTCAAGCGCAATTTCTTCAAGCGCAATTGCTAGAGGCACTACTTTTTTGAAAGATAAATTAAATAAAAAAATATTTAATGATAAAATAAATATTCAGGATAAAGGAGATATCAAAAAAGCAAATGGTTCAAGATATTTTGATAGCGAAGGAGTTAAAATTAAACCATTAGATTTAGTAAAAAATGGTGATTTAAAAGACTTTTTGATAGATACATACAATGGTAAAAAAATAAAATTACAGTCTAATGGAAGATCCAGTGGATCTACAAATTTGTATTTTTTAAATGGTTCTGTCAGTTTTAAAGAATTACTTTGTTCAGGTAAAAGAATACTCTACGTTAATGAAACAATAGGCAGAGGCTCAAATTTAATTACGGGAGATTATTCAGTCGGAGCATCAGGACTAATGATCGAAAATGGCGAATTTTCCTATCCAGTAAGTGAAATAACTATAGCTGGAAATTTAAATGATATTTTTAAAAACATATCATTAGCAAATGATTTAGAATTCAATTATTCTACTAACTCACCGACAATGTTAGTTGAAGGAATGATTGTTGGTGGAAAATAATATATAATTTATAAAAATTAAAGATGGATTTTGAAACTTGGTTATTACTGGGGATTTTTGGTATCTTATTAGCTATAGCAATAAGATTAGATGATATTTTCAAAATTTTATTAAAGAAAAAAAAAAATGAAAATATTTCCAGCTATTGATATTAAAGATAAAAAGTGTGTGAGATTGGTCAAAGGTGACTTTGATAATAAAACTGAATATGAAATGTCTCCAGTAGAGCAGGCTGGAAAATATAAAGATCATGGTTTTAAAAATTTACATATTGTTGATTTGGATGGAGCTATAACTGGTGAGACTGTTAATTTAAGTATTATTAAAGAAATAGTTGGTAAATTTGATCTAAAAGTTGAAATTGGTGGTGGCATCAGAAACTTTGAAAGTATAAAAAAATATATAGATGCAGGTGTTGAAAAAGTAATTTTAGGAAGTGCAGCTATTAAAGATAAAAATTTTTTAAATGAAGCATGTCATAAATTTCCAAATAAAATTGCATTAGGACTGGACGCTAAAGATGGGTATTTATCAGTGTTTGGTTGGAAAGAGAACTCTAATCAATTAACATTAGATTATTTAAAAGAAGTTAAAGATTACGGTATTAGTAGATTGATTTATACTGATATTAATCGAGACGGTACAAAGCAAAGTCCTAATTTTGAAGAGACAGCAAAAGTTGCGGAGATATCTAACTGTCCAGTAATTATTTCAGGAGGAGTTTCATCAATTGATGATATTGAAAAAGCAAAGGAATTAAAAAATATTGAAGGTATAATTGTTGGAAAAGCTATTTATGATGGTGATATAAATTTAGAGGAGCTAGTAAAAGAAATAGATGCTTAAAAATAGAATAATACCCTGTCTAGATGTTAAAAATGGAAGAGTTGTTAAAGGCATAAACTTCGTGGATCTAAAAGATGCAGGTGATCCTGTTGAACAGGCCAAAATTTATAGTGATGGTGGAGCAGATGAAATTTGTTTTTTAGATATTACCGCTTCTAATGAAAATAGAGATATTATTTATGATGTAGTGAAAGATACATCTAAAAGATGTTTTGTGCCTCTTACTGTTGGAGGAGGCGTTAGAAGTATTGAAGACATTAATAAATTACTTAATTGTGGAGCTGATAAAGTTTCTATAAATACTGCTGCTGTTCAAAATTCAGAAGTAGTTATAGAGAGCTCTAAAAAATTTGGTTCGCAATGTATTGTTGTTGCAATAGATGCTAAAAAAAATGAAGACAAGTGGGAAGTTTTTACTCATGGAGGAAGAAATAATACAGGAATTGATGCAATAGATTTTGCAAAAAAAATGGAAGATAGTGGTGCAGGCGAATTATTAGTAACATCTATGGATAGAGACGGGACTCAAATTGGATTTGATATTGATTTGACATCAAAAATATCTTCAAAAGTTAACATACCAGTAATAGCATCAGGAGGAGTAGGAAATTTAGATCATTTAGTAGATGGAATTAAGTTAGGAAATGCTAGCGCTGTTTTAGCAGCTTCTATATTCCATTATGGAAAACATTCTGTGAAAGAGGCTAAAGAATATTTGAACTCAAAAGGAATACCAGTTAGGATTTAGAATGCTAAATACTTTAGAAAGCCTATTTAAACTTGCAAGAGATAGAAAAAGTAAACCTGTTGAGGGGTCTTATACAAATAAACTTTTAGCTGACAAATCTTTTAGTAAAGAAAAAGTTTTAGAAGAAATAAATGAATTGATAGAAGCTGTAGATAAAAATACAAATATACTTCACGAAGCTGCTGATGTTTTTTATCATTTGATTATGTATATGGAGGCAAATGATGTTAAAATTGAAGAAGTAATGGAAGAGTTAAATAAAAGAAAAAAATGAGTTACGATGATAATAATATTTTTGCAAAAATACTAAGAGGAGAAATTCCTTGTAAAAAAATTTATGAAGATGATTTTGTTCTTTCATTTCACGATATAAATCCACAAAAAAAAATTCATGCGCTAGTTATTCCTAAAGGAAAATATGTTGATCTTGATGATTTCAGTAAGAATGCTTCATCCGAGGAGATGGTAGGATTGTTAAAAGGAATAAGTATTGTGGCTGAAAAACTTGGAATTTCAGTCGATACAGGTAAAGGCTATAGGGCATTAGCTAATATAAGTGAAGATGGTGGACAAGAGGTTCCACATTTACATTTCCATTTATTTGGTGGTGAAAAAATCGGCAAAATGGTTCAGTGAATATTAAAGTAGAAAGAAATTACTTAGAAATAAATTCTATAGAGGATTTGAACTATTCAGAAAAACCAGTTGAAAACTGTGATCTAAAATTTATTGATCCACCTGATTTTCAAATAAATAAATTTTTTTACAAGCAAATTGGAAAAGATCATAGATGGATAGATCGATTGGTATGGGATGATCAAAAATGGATTAAATATCTTGAAAACACTAAAGTGAAAACCTTTATTTTACAAGAAGGAGAATATTTAATTGGTTATTGTGAACAAATTTTTCATACTGAAAAAAAAAGTTGTGAAATTGCATACTTTGGAATTTTAAAGGAATATTATGGAAAAAAGTATGGAGGTTATCTTTTATCTAAATCAATAGAAAATTCTTTTACAAAAGGTATTGAAAGAGTATGGCTACATACTTGTTCGCTAGATCATGAATTTGCATTAAAAAATTATCAAGCAAGAGGGATGAAAATATTTAAATCAGAAACAGTAAATTTAAATATTAATTAATATAATTTTGAATTTTAAAAATATTATTATTAATAATTAAATTCTTTTCTACATTTGATATTATTGTTTCTACTTTATTTTGATAAATATCATTAGTTGTCCATCCAATTAATTTTAAAGTTTTTTTGTCAAAAAAAATATTAATTGACGTTTTTTCATAGATTATTTTAAAAGAATAATTGCTAAATGAATTAGATAAACTTTCAGAATCAGTCATTTTATTTATTAAAAATTTTTTATCTAAAATAAGGTTAAGTGGAGTTTTTTCTAAACTATATCTGTAATATTGATTGCTTCTATCACTATTTATTACTAATGATTTTCCGTTAGAAACTAATATTTTATTATAACGATCATCATATTTGCAAAAAATTTTTTTAGGGTAAGCTATTATACACTCACCTTTTTCAATCTTTTTTCCAATTTTTTGGACAAAATTAAATTTTAAGTTTTCTGTTAATTTAAAATTATTTATTATTTTAGATTTTATTGATGCGGCAACATTATTCTGTAATAAAAAAAAAAATATTAATACAAAAATTCTCATTATTTACTTAAGAACTTCTCTTTTACCAACATGATTGGCTTTACTGACTTCTCCATTTACTTCCATTTGGTCAATTATCCTTGCAGCTCTATTGTATCCAATTTGTAATTTTCTTTGTAAAAATGAAGTGGAAGCTTTTCTTTCTGTTTTAATAATTTCAAGCGCAGTATCATAAAGTTCATCTAAATTTTCATCATCTTTAGAATTAGATTTTGATTCTTTTTCATCTACGTAGTTTAAAATTTCATCTACATAGTCAGGTTCAGCTTGGTTTCTTATATAATTATTTATTTTTTCAATTTCATTTTCTGAGACATAAGGTGCATGTATTCGAACAATTTTGTTAGCTGAAGACATAAACAACATGTCACCTTTTCCTAGTAGTTGTTCTGCGCCTTGTTCTCCAAGAATTGTTCTACTATCAATTTTTGAGGTTACTTGGAAAGATATTCTGGTTGGGAAATTAGCTTTTATAGTCCCAGTTATCACATCGACACTTGGTCTTTGTGTAGCCATTATAATATGTATTCCTGCAGCTCTTGCCATTTGAGAAAGTTTTTGAATATAATTTTCTATTTCTTTACCTGCGACTAACATCAAGTCTGACATCTCATCAACCATAACAACTATATAAGGCATAGAAATTTTATGTTTCTCATTATACCCGTCTATATTTCTAACACCCACTCTAGTCATAAGTCTGTATCTACTTTCCATTTCTTTAACTACCCATCCTAATACTGATGCTGCTCTTTTAGCTTCAGTAATAACAGGACATAGAAGGTGAGGTATCCCTTCATATGTTGAAAGCTCCAACATTTTTGGATCTATTAAAATAAACTTACATTTTTCAGGGGTATGTTTATATAACAATGACAAAATAATAGTATTTATACAAACTGATTTTCCTGAACCTGTAGTTCCAGCGATTAAAAGGTGAGGCATTGAACTAAGATCTCCAATAATAGGCAAACCTGAAATACTTTTTCCTAAAGCTATAGGTAGTTTAATATTTTTTTTAGAAAAATCTTTACTTGATATTATTTCACTTAAATAAACATTTTCTCTAAAAGATTTAGGAAGTTCAATACCAACAGAGCTACTTCCTGGTATTGTAGCAATTCTAGCAGATTCTGAACTAGTATTTCTAGCTATATCCTCTGATAAATTAATAATTTTTGAAACTTTAACACCTGGCGCAGGTTCGAATTCATTTAAAGTTACAACAGGTCCATTACTAATTTTTTTTATTTTACCCTCAACACCAAAATCTAATAGAATTTTTTCTAAGGCATTTTCATCAATTTTTATCTCAGAAGAATTTTCTCTTTCTTTTTTAGTGGGTTTTTTTAAAAATTCTATTTCAGGAAGTTTGAACTTGATAGATTTAATGTCTAAAGTAGTATCTTTTTTGAATGAGAAATTCTCTTGAATTCTTGTTTCATTTATTTCTGGTTCTATTGGTTTTTCGAAATAAACTTTATCATAATTATTTTCTGCTTTTGTTTTTTTTGAGAAAATATAAGAAATTTTTTTTAAAAAATTAAAGATAAAAAATATTTTAAAATTTATACTTTTCAAAAAAATTAAACAAATTAAAATTATTAATAAATAATATGAAATTTTTTCATTAGCAGTAACTGCATTTAAAAGAAAATTTTCTTCAAACAAATTTCCCAAAAAACCATTATTCCCATTTATCGTTAACCAAAATGAATTTTTATGAAATGCTGTAAAAAATAAACATCCAATGAAAGTGTATAGAATAATAAAAAAGGTATTTTCTATTATTATTAAAAATGTTTTAGAAATGAAAATATTTATGCCTGTAAAAAAATATGTGATTGGGATTAGGATTGAAATTAATCCAAAACTCTGAAAAAATAAATCTGAAACATAACTTCCTTTTAAACCCATAAGATTTTTAACTATGGTGTTTTCAGTAAAAATAAAATTTGGATCCTCTGGTGAATAACTAAGAAGTGATATTAACAAAAGGATAGAAATTGCAATAAAACTTAAACCTATTAATTCAGCAAGCCTTTTTATGCAGAAATTACCTATTTTACTAATAAATTCATTCATATAAATTAAAAAACAAGTTTGTCACTTTGTATCATTTTATTATTATTGTTAAAATTAAATAATATTATGAACATTTCTTTAATAGGATATAACCTAACTAATTTTATAATTGCGTTGGAGTTAATAAAAAAAGGTTTTGTAATTGATATATTGTATGAAAATATAAGCAAAAAAACTAACACAAATAGAACTATAGGTATTTCAAAAAATAATTTTGAGTTTTTAGGTTCAAATATAAAAAAAATAGCTAATTACAGTTGGCCAATAACTAAAATTCAAATTTTTAATCAAAGAAATAAATTTGATGAGTCTCTTGTTTTTTCCAATGAAAATAAAAAAAATTTTTTTTTAATTAAATATACAAATTTATTCAATTTATTGGAAAAAATTTGTAAAAAATCTAAAAAAATCAGTTTCAAAATTGTAACAAATAGTGTGATAGAAAATTTAGCAATTAATAATAAATATAATTTAGTAATAAATTCAGAAAATAAAAATATTCTAACTAAAAAGTACTTTAACAAAATTATAGAAAAAGATTACAATAGCTCAGCTTTTACTGGGATTTTGCATCATTATAAAATAGATAATAATACAGCTACACAAATTTTTACTAAATATGGACCTTTAGCATTTCTGCCATTATCAGAAACAAAAACATCTATTGTTTATTCTGTAGAAAAAAAACATCATCTTAAACTTGAAGATATTAAAACAATGATATTAGAATTTAACAAATTTTATCAAATAAAAAAATTAGATGAATTAGAAAAATTTGAATTAAATTTTTCTTTCTCTAGAAATATTTTCTATAAAAATATTCTGTTTTTTGGAGATCCAACACATAAAATACATCCATTAGCAGGACAAGGGTTTAATATGACTTTAAGAGATATTAAAATATTAAACAAATTAATAGATGAGAAAATAAGTTGTGGTTTAGAAATAAATCAATCTTTGCTTATTGATTTTAAAAATAAAATTCAACATTTTAACTTTATTTTTGCCACTGGTATCAATTTAATTAATGAATTTTTCTTACTAGATAATAAATTAGATTCAGAAATTTCGAAAAATTTATTTAAAATATTAAATAGAAATAAAATATTTAAAAAATACTCTACAGTTTTTGCAGACAAAGGTATCAATATTCATTACTGAAGTGTTTTGTTTTCAAAATTATCAACAGAATAAATTTTTAATATCTCCTCTAGTTTTTTATTTCTTTCTGACAAAGTATTTGCTTCTAATAAAATTTGTTTTTCCTCTAAAGAAAATGGCGAAGCCATTGAAAGTGTATTAATTATTTGATCAAGATTTTGTTTTTCAAGATCTTTCCAATTAATTAAATAACCTTGTTTTTTAAACAGTATTTTTATTTCATTAAAAATAGATTTAAAGTTTGAGAATTTAATTTCTTCTTGTTTAACTTTATTTAAGTCATTTGTATAATTGTCAAAATTAATTTTACATTCTCTATAAAGTTTATCATTAATTAACTCTTCAATTATTTTATATCTACATATCCCGTTGATAACTATTAGATATCTGCCATCATCTGTTTCATTAAAACTTGTAATTTTACCAACACAACCAACGTCATATAAATTAGGTTTTTTCAAATCACCAGTTTTTTTAGGCTGAACAATTCCAATCAATCTATTTCCCTTCATGCAATCATCAATCATTTGTATATATCTTGGCTCAAAAATATTTAATGGAACATTAGTATTTGGAAAAATAATAAAGTTTGATAAAGGGAAAACTGGTATTTTATTTGGAAATTCGAAATCTTCTTTCATAAGTATAAATTTAATATTATTTAATTATGTAGTAATACCAATATTATATTATGGACATAGAAACTGGCAAGAAATTTGTAAGAGAAAGAAATTACCAAGAAGCAAAGAAAATATTTCTAAATTTACTTAATAAAGGTGAAAGCCCCATGATTGTAAATTATTTTTTAGGAATTATTTTTTTTGAGTTACAAATTTACGAAAAAAGCAAATTGCATTACGAAAAATCTTTAAAACTAAATCCAAATTCTAAAGAAATTTTAATTAATTTAGCTTATTTAGAACAAACATATGGAAAATTTGGAAATGCAGAGCTTATATATAAAAAATTATTAAGTTTATATCCTCATTATATTGAAACATATTATAGAATGTATCTTTTAAATTCTCATAATTTAAAAGAAGAACATAAAAATCTATTTTTTGAAATAATAAGTCAAAAAGATATATCTTTACACGAAAGATCTTTAGCTAATTATCTCTTATCCAAAATATATAAAAAAAAAGATGAATATGAATCTGAAATTGATTATTTAAAAAAAAGTCATGAAGATATTTTTAATTCAAAAAAAAACTACAATTTACAATCAAATTTTTATTTTCAAGAAGTTATCTCAAAAAAATTTAAAGAAATTATTTTTTCAAATGTAAATATTAAAAAATCTAATTTTCAAAAAATTTCACCTATTTTTATAATCGGACTTCCTAGATCAGGTTCAACTTTAGTGGAAACAAGTTTGTCATATAATGATAAAACAAAAGCTATAGGTGAAAGTTCTATCATTAACATGGCTGTTTTAAATCAAATATCATATAAAATATTTTCAAAAAGTTTTAATATAAAAAATTATGAATTTTCATTGGACCATTCAGAATTAGAGTCTTTTATATTAAACAAGTTTACTAACTTATTTGGTTTCAATGAAAATATAAGGTATGTTGATAAAACCTTAGAAAATTTTTTCAATATAGATATTATTTTAAAGTTATTTCCAAATGCTAAATTTTTACATTGTTTTAGAAATCTAAATGATGCGATAATTGCAATTTTTCAATCTTTATTACCTACTTTGTCATGGACACATAATTTAGATGATATTACAAATTATATAGATGATTATCTTAAGACAATAAATTATTTTAAAAAACAATATCCTGATAAAATAATGGATATTAAATTAGAATATTTAACTAAAGATAATGAAAAAATTTTGAAAGATATATTTAAATTTTGTAATTTTGAATGGAATGAAAAACTATTTAATATTAATAAAAAGAAAAATATTCAAATCAAAACAACAAGCAATGTACAGTTAAGGGATAAAGTAAAAAATTATGATTATGATAAATATCAACATTATAAATTTATTTTAAACAAATATAAAAAAAAATATAAATGGCTAGATGTAAAATAATAAATTAAATTTATGACAAATAATCAATTAGCATTTGAGAAGCAAAATATAATAAATTTATTTAATCAAAAAAAATTTGTTAAAATTTCAAAAATTTCAACAAAAATAAGGTATTTATTCGAAGATCACCCAGATATTATTAAAATAATTGTTATGTCTGACTTAAATACTAAAAATTTTATTAAAGCAGAGCAATTATTAAGAAAGGCAGTAATTAAAAATAACACTGCTGAATTTAATTACATTCTTGGTAATACTTTAAAAATTCAAGATAAAAATTCTGAAGCAATCAAAGCATATAAAAAATCTATATCTCTTAAGAAAGATTTTTCAGAAGCCTATAATAATCTAGCAAATGTTCAAAAAAAAATTGGAAACTTTGATGATGCATTATTAAATTACAAAAATGCAATAAAAATAAAAGAAGATAATCTAGAAGCCTATTATAATTTAGCTAATTTATATAAATCATTAAAAAATTATTTGGAAGCAAATGAAAATTATAAAAAAGTTATTAAGATAAATCCAAATTTTTCAGATGCATACAATAATATAGGTACAATATATTCAATTTTAGGAAAATTTAATGATGCAAAAGAGTTTTATATAAAATCAATTGAAACAAATAAATATTTTGCTGAACCTTATAAAAACTATGTTCAATTATGTAAAATTGACGAAAAAGATCAAGTATTTAAAAATCTCAAAGAAATTGTAACAAAAGAAGATTTGGATGAAAAGCAAAAAGAAGTTTTTTTCTATTCTATAAGTAAAGCTTACTTTGATATGGAAAACAATGATTTAGCTTTTAAGTACTTAAATTATGCAAATAAATTAAAATTAGGTAAAATAGATTATTCATTTAATAAGGATAAAAAAGAGTTTAAAAAAATAAAAGAATTTTTTTTTAATAAAAAATTACTCAATTTAAATAATCTAAAAGAAAATAAAATTATTCCAATTTTTATTCTCGGAATGCCTAGATCTGGAACAAGTTTGATTGAACAAATTATATCAAACCATTCTGAAGTTCAAGGCGCTGGTGAGTTAGATTTATTACCCATTTCAGTTAAGAACTCAGATTGGTTAAATTCTAATGACTTAGAAAAAATATCACAAAAAATAAAAAGTGAGTATTTAAATAAAATATCTATTATATGTAAAAAAAAATATATTACTGACAAATTACCAGGAAATTTTAAAAGAATTGGATTCATACTTAATGCATTTCCAAATTCTAAAATAATTCATTTACAAAGAAATCCAATGGCAATTTGTTGGTCTAATTATAAATCAAATTTTAATAGCACTGGTATGGGATTTACCTTGAGTCAAGAATATACAGCAGAATATTATTTATTATATAGAGATCTAATGAAATTTTGGAATGAACGATATTCAGAAAAAATAATTAATATTAATTATGAAAATCTTGTAGATAATTTTGAAGAAGAAGTAAAAAAATTATTTGTTAAATTAGAACTTAATTGGGAAAAACAGCTTTATGATTTTCATAAAAATGAAAGACCAGTTGAAACTGCTTCTTTTATGCAAGTAAGGAGTAAAATATATAAAAAAAGTTCCGAACAATGGAAAAGTTATAAAAAATATCTTACATCTATGACAGATATTTTATCTTCAAATAATGTTGAGTATTAAATTTCTTATTGCTTGCAATTACAAAACCCGCTAATTATAATCTCTTTTAAACAAGCGGGCATAGCTCAGTGGTAGAGCGTCTCGTTGCCAACGAGAAGGTCGTGGGTTCGAGTCCCATTGCCCGCTCCAAAATGCCACTTGAAATTTTAGTATAAATATTAAATTATTCAACAATGAATGATTTGGCTAATAAAAAATGTGTTCCATGTGAAGGTGGTATACCAAATTTTGATATAAAAGAAATCCACAAGTATCTTAAAATGGTTGATGGTTGGAAAGTTGAATCTGATGAAAATAAAATTTATTTTTTAATAAAAAAATTTAATTTTAAAAATTTTAAAGAAAGCCAAGATTTTGTAAATAAGATTGGTGAAATAGCAGAAATTGAGGGACATCATCCAGATATTTGGTTTGGTTGGGGTTATGCAAAGATCAAAATTTTTACTCACGCTATAAAGGGATTGCATGAGAGTGATTTTATTTTAGCTGCAAAAATTGATAAAATTAATTAATGTTTAAAATGTCTGGTATTAGAAAAAACTAATATAGTATTAGTTTGATTAGCAAATTTTATAATTTCTTTATCTCTAATTGAGCCGGAAGGTTGAATTATTGCAGAAACACCAGATTGAATTAATTTTTCTATTCCATCAATAAAGGGAAAAAAAGCATCAGATGCTGCAACTATTTCATCATTCTTATTAAGATTTTGAAATTTATTCATTTTATTAATGGCAATTCTACAACTATCAATTCTACTAGGTTGACCAGATCCTATTCCAACTGTTGTATTATTTTTTGATAAAACTATTGCGTTTGATTTAACATTTCGACAAACATTAAATGCAAATATCAAATTATTAAGAATTTGTTTATTTGGTTTTCTCTTTGATACAATTTTCACATCACTTTTCGTAAAAATTTTATTATTTGAACTTTGAAACATAAAAGAATTAAAATTTGAAATAAATTCGTAAAAATTTTTTATTTTCAAATTAGTTGCATCTATTAATCTTACATTCTTCTTTTCCTTTAAAATTTTAATTGCTGATTTGTCATATCCATTTGCAATAATAATTTCGAAAAATAATTTATTTAATTCTAATGCTAATTTTTTATCTATTTTATAGTTACAAGATATTATCCCACCAAATGCACTTACTGGATCACATGCCAGAGCATTCTTAAAGCTTTTAACTTTATCATTGTGAATTGATACTCCACAAGGATTTCCATGTTTAACAATAACTGTACCTAAATTTTTTGGAAGAGTTTTAGATATATTCAAGGCTGAATATAAATCATTATAGTTATTATAACTAAGTTTTTTTCCATGCAACTGAATTATATCCAAAGATTTTTCATAGCTATATATTGCTGCTTCTTGATGTGGGTTTTCACCATATCTTAACTTTTCTATTAGGTTCCCATAAACCAGTTTTCTTTTTGGAAAATAATTTTTTCTCTTTTTTGTAAAGAAGTTTGTTATTGTTGAATCATAATATGCTGTTAGGCTAAAAGCTTCCTCTGATAATTTTTGTCTAAATAGAAGACTCGTTGAGCCTTTATTTTTCCAAAGCTCATCCACTAGCTCATTATATTGTTCTATGTTTGTAATTACAGTTACATCATTAAAATTTTTTGCAGCCGCTCTTGCTAATGTTGGACCACCAATATCTATATTTTCAATTATAGTCTTGGAATTTTTTGTCTTAGCAAGTGTTTTTTCAAAAGGATAAAAATTAACTATTACAAGATCTATATTTTCGTATTTAAATAATCTCATTTGTTTTTTATGATTTTTATTGTTTCTTTTATTTAAAATACCCGCATGGACTTTAGGATGTAATGTCTTAACTCTTCCTTCTAAAATTTCAGAAGAATTAGTAAATTTTGATATTTCTTTAGTTTCATATCCCAATTTTTTAATTTGATTAAAAGTACCACCTGAGCTAATTATTTTTATTTTAAATTTCTTTAATATTTTTAAAATTTTCTCTAATTTATTTTTATTTGATACAGATATAAGAGCTTGTCTAATTTTCTTCATTTTATTTTACTTATTTCCCATTCTATTAATTGGTCTTCATTTTGAGTATTACCAGATATAAAGATATTTTGGTTTTCACTGTATCTATTTTTTTACCGAAATATAAACCAGTTTCAATATCTATAAGTCCATCATTTGTGTAAAATTTCCAACCAGAATTTTCTAATTCAATTAAAACAGTTTGATTATCCTGTGTTTTAGTCACTTTGGAATTTGGCATTAAATGAAATCTTATTTCAAAACTTGTAGGTTTAAAATTTTTTTTCTTTATTAACTTATCTTTACCTAGAAATTTTTCTGACTCAGGAAAAAATTCCAATGTTCTTTCATGTATTGTGCCAAATTCTTTTAAATATCCATTATGTGAACTTTTTATACTCCACAAATTTTTTTCAAATACAATATTTTTAGTAATTGATTTTATTCCATTTTCTAAAACATTTATTCCATTCTTTTTTTTGAACGTTGATATGGACTTATTATTTAATATTAAAGTCGAGTGAGCTACAGATGATTTGGAAATTTTATTTAATTTATGTTTATGATTTTGAAAATAACCCGAATTACAAATTATTTTATTTCCTTTATATATAGCTTCGAAAGATAAAGGCCCACTTTGATAATTTTCAGAGTATCTTTTTTCTGGACTAGATCCGATATCCATAGCCATTATTATATTTTTATTTTTTAAAACTGAATATCCACCAAATTCATATGTACTATTTTTAAATTGATATTTATAAAGATTTAAATATTTGTCAAAATCAGATAAATCTGAATCATTATTTCCATTAAATAATAAGCTTTCTTTTATCGAACCATATAAAAAATTATATGCTTTACCAATATAATGAATTATTTCATTTAAATAATCTGGAACTTCATTTAACGATTCTTTCAATAATTCTCTAATTAACACAAAATATTTTAGATAAAATACTAACTGACGAATGCTTCTAGATTTTGGAAAATATTCACTGTCAAAAGAAGAATTAATTATTTTTTTTAAAAGGTCTAGTCCATAAGATAAGAATCTTTCTTTATTATAAGATAAACCAGTTAATATAATTGCTGTACACCCTATCATTTTATCATCAACTATTTCTGATCTACTAATTTCATTAATTAAGTGATTTGCTTGCTTCATGATTATATTATTAAAAATAATTTTATATTCATTTGAAGTATCCTCATAAGTTATCTGCGAATTTGAAATCCAAGAAATTATTCTTTTTGATAAAGTATCTATTTCCCAATTATCTGAATTATAATTTTGATTTTTTTTAATCCAATTTTGAATTATAGAATGTGTAATTTTTTTTGATGATTTTAAATCAATTGTAAATAACCAATAAAAACTGTGTAATTTTTTTAAATCTTTGTCATTGATATTTTTTTCCCAAATTGAATCAATGTTAAATTCTTCAATTTTATTTTTCTTTTTTTCATATTTTATAAGACAACTTAAAATACTTAAATTTGGTTTATAATTTAATGAGTTACTCTCATTTATAGTTATTTTTTTATTATATACATTAGAATTTAAATAGATTTTTCTTAAATTCTGAAAAGCAATAGAGAAAAATTCATTAACTAAACTTATAGAATTTTTCAATAGCATATTACACTGATTTTAGTGCTTCAATATTTTTTTGTATATCCCCGTTATTTTCTTTAAAGATTGTTGTTCCAGAAACCAAAATATTGGCACCAGCACTTATTACATCTTTTGAATTAGAAAAATTAATACCCCCATCAACCTCAATATCAAAACTAAAATTATTTCTATCTTTAATTTCTTTTAAATCTTTAATTTTATTTATAGTTTCGGGTATAAATTTTTGACCCCCAAACCCTGGAAAAACACTCATTACTAAAACTAAATCAATATTACTTAAATGAGATTCAATTACATTTATTTTCGTATCTGGATTTAACGATACTCCAACTTTTTTATTTAGTTCTTTTATATGAAAAATAGATTCTTTTAAATTATTTGTTGCCTCAGGATGAATTGTAATTATATCTGATCCAGCATTTGCAAAATCCTTAATATATTTATGAACTGGTTTAATCATTAAGTGTACATCAAATGGTAATTTAGTATATTTTCTCAAAGCCTTTATAACCGGTGGTCCTATTGTTAAATTAGGAACAAAATGTCCGTCCATTACATCAACATGAATTAGATCGGCCCCACCTTTTTCTAAATTATTTATTTCTTTTCCAAGCTGACTGAAATCAGCAGAAAGTATAGAAGGCGAAATTTTTATTTTTTTCATTGATTGTTAAAATTAGTAGTATCAATTTTTGTTTTTTTTTTGAATTAATTTTTACCAAATAACCTGTAAATTTCGCTAGCTATTTCGCTTTCTAATGGAAACGAAAGCATTCCCATAACTGAATAACCCAAAAGATAAGGCATTAAGTAGAACCTAAACATATAAAAAAACCATGCAACATACAATGGTACTAATGGTCTAATAATGAAACTTGGGGTTATAAATTTAAATAATCCAATAAGTGGATTAGTAAATTTTACAAAAACCTTCATAAAAAAAAATTCAGAATCTTCCCTTTGAAAAATATTCATTGCTGATCTTCCAATTAGAGTCCACATAACTACACCCAAAATGTAATCAATTACCAAAATATATAATGACATAATTATTATTATAGAAAGTTTTTAAAGAGGGCGAAAAAATATCGCCCTCTTTATAAATTATTTAGTGTTGTTTGCCAAGAATAGTTCTTCCAGCTGGAACACGAACTTCATCTACCATTTTCTGAGTAGCTTTGTCAGGCTCAGGTGTCATTAAACTAACAACAACCATAACAACCAAACATACACTGGCTCCAATGATACCGAAACGTAAGTGGTCAATACCTAACCATGCAGGATTACCCATAAATTTAGGATATACATAGATTAGATAAGCCGTTCCAGATGCTAGACCTGCAATCATACCTGCAATTGCTCCTTGTCTTGTAGCTCTCTTCCACCATACTCCAAGTATAAGTGGGAAGAATAATCCAGACATAGCAAAATCAAAAGCCCAGGCAACTGCACCAAGGATACTAGTTATCCTCATAGATGCAATGTAAGCTCCAAATGCTCCGATTACTACAAGTAGCACACGTGCAACTAACAATCTTTTTCTCACGTCTGCTTTTGGATCAATGATCTTATAGTAAATATCATGTGATAAAGCATTTGCGATCGCAAGAATTAAACCGTCCGCAGTTGACATGGCAGCAGCCATACCTCCAGCAGCAACTAGTCCAGAAATAACATATGGTAATCCAGCAACTTCAGGAGTTGAAAGAACAACCACATCACCTCTCATAAACCATTCGTTTAACTGAAGAACTCCGTCTCCGTTAAAGTCTGCAATGAAAGCTTGCTTCTGAGCAGTCCACGCTTGAACCCAATCAATAGCCATAATAGCCGATATATCTTTTCCAATAATACCGGTTGGCAAATTAGGGTCTATTAGTGATAGCTTAGATAATGTAGCTAACATTGGTGCAGAAGTATAAAGTATTGCAATAAAGAACAATGACCATGCCACTGATTTTCTTGCAGCTTTTACACTAGGTGTAGTGAAATATCTCATTAGAATGTGAGGTAAAGAAGCAGTTCCTACCATCATACACAAAGCTAATGAAATAAATTTCCAAGCAGCCATTCCACCTTCAGGCACAGCAGAGTGTGCTACTGCAATAGATTTTAGTCCACCTGGAACACCTGCGGCTTTTATATCTGCAGCAGAGTTTTTAACTAAACCAAATTGAGCTTCAAGTTCACCTAGTCTTGCAACTTCTTCTCCCAACATTAAATGTGGGAATAATCCAAAGCCACCTTTGTTACTAATCCAGAAAATTGGAATTAAGTATGCGATAATCAATACAATGTACTGAGCAACCTGTGTCCAGGTAACCGCTCTCATTCCACCTAACATTGAACAAAGCAATATACTTATTAATCCAACCCAGACTCCTAACTCAAATGGAATACCAAGTGCTCTAGCAGCAATAGTTCCTGTTGCGTTAATTTGAGCTGTTACGTATGTGAAAGATGCCAAAGTAAGAACTACAACAGCACAAAATCTTGCAAGATTTCCTCCGTATCTAGTTCCAATGAAATCTGGCACAGTATAACAACCAAACTTTCTTAAATATGGTGCTAATAGCGATGACACTAAAACATAACCACCGGTCCAACCAACCAAGAATGCCATGTAAGTATAACCACCAAAGTAAATTCCACCCGCCATTGCAACGAAAGACGCACCTGACATCCAGTCAGCTGCAGTAGCCATTCCGTTAAAGACCGTTGGAACTTGACGTCCAGCAACATAGTAAGCGTCGACCTGTACAGTTCTAGATAAATATCCAATAAATGCATATATACAAACTGTAAAAGCCACAAACAATATACCTATTGTCTTTGCAGTCATTCCTGCTGATTCAGCAATAGCCATCAAAATGATAAATATTAAGAAACCACCAGTATATGTCCCATAGATTTTAGGTAAGTTTTTTACAAAGTCTCCTTTAAACATTATTCGTCCTCCCCTCGTTCGGTGAAGCCAAATTCTTCGTCAATTTTTTCTTGTTTATTTGCAAACCAAAATATTAATACGACGAATGCAATAATAGATCCTTGTGCACACATGTAATACGCTAATGGATAACCAAGAAAACTAGAAGTATTTAAACTAGAACCAAACATGAAGATAAGATAACCGAAAACAAACCAAATAATTAATGTAAGAAACATTAATCCTTTAGTTTTTTCCCAGTGCTTTTCTTTGTTTGACATTTTTATGCCTCCCTATAGGTTAAAAAAACAAACCATACTCATTTGAAATGATAATGGAAGAGTTAAAATTTGTAAAAAAATAGAGCTAAAGTTGTATAATTGATAAAAAATGGGGATTAAATATAAGTTAAAATTAAAAGATTTAAAATTAGAATATTTTAAAGAATATTTTTCACCTTTTTTAAAATATTTTAAAAAAACAAAAAAAATAGAAAATTATTCTGATTTAAAAGAATTTATAAAAAAAAAATCTGCTTGGGTAACCCAAGTAACTCTTTATGGATATTTAAAAACAAGAATGGGAGCAAAATATGTTCTTATGTTTGAGGATGAAACATTTTTGGGATCAATTAACAAAGCCAAGTGGAACATTTATGCTGTAGCTCTTCAAGATCTTACATTTTATACAATATCTTATTTAAAAAATGAAAGAAATTTACATGATACTGAAAAATCAAAAGATATTTATTTTGAAATTTTAGAAGAAGAGATAAAGAATGAAATTCCAAAAGAAATTTTTGAAAATGCAAAGAAAGAATTTTTAAAAAGATTTGAAAACATAAATTGGACAGATTATTATAAATCATTACCATTTAACTCTAGTGCATTGGCCTTATATAATTGGTCTCCTATAGCAGAAGAATTAAAAACCTTAGATAAAAAAATTGTTTTAAATTCAATGATATTAAAATGGGATAATATTAAAAAAGAATTTATAGATATTATAAATATTTAAATATTTTTTCTGTTATCAACTAAGCTTTTCACAACTCCTGGGTCTGCTAAAGTGGTTGTGTCACCAAGCTGATCATGTTCATTTGCTGCAATCTTTCTCAAAATTCTTCTCATAATTTTTCCCGAACGTGTTTTTGGCAAACCTGGTGAAAACTGGATTGTTTCAGGTCTGTATATGGGCCCAAGTGATTTAGCAATATGATTTTTTAATTCTCTTTCGAGACTTCCATCTCCCTTTTCTCCAACATTCAGAGTAACATAACAATACAATGCATTTCCCTTAATATCATGAGGGAAACCAACTACAGCAGCTTCCGCAACTTTTGGATGAGCTACAAATGCGCTTTCTATTTCTGCAGTTCCTAAATTGTGACCAGATACAATTATTACATCATCAACTCTGCCTGTAATCCAATAGTATCCGTCCTTATCTCTTCTACAACCATCTCCAGTAAAATATTTTCCATCAAATTGTGAAAAATATGTATCTATAAATCTTTTATGATCTCCATAAACTGTCCTCATCTGTCCAGGCCATGACTGAGCTATACAAAGTCTACCTTGTGCTTCTCCTTTTAAAACTTTTCCTGTTTTATCAACTATGACTGGTTTAATTCCGTAAAATGGTTTTGTAGCAGATCCTGGTTTTAAATTTATTGCACCTGTTTGAGGACTTATTAAAATTCCTCCCGTTTCAGTTTGCCACCAGGTATCAACTATTGGACATCTGGAGTCTCCAACTATTTTATAATACCATTCCCAAGCCCCAGGATTAATTGGCTCTCCAACAGTTCCTAATAATTTAAGGGTTTTCCTTGATGTTTTTTTTACTGGCTTGTCACCTTCTCTCATAAGAGCCCTTATTGCTGTTGGAGCTGTATAAAAAATATTTACTTTATATTTATCAACTATTTGCCACCACCTAGAATTATCGGGATATGTTGGAATTCCTTCAAACATTACAGTTGTTGCTCCATTAGATAATGGACCATAAATTATATAACTATGACCAGTTACCCAACCTATATCAGCTGTACACCAATAAATATCTTTAGGTTTATAATTAAATACATATTGATGAGTCATCGAAGCATAAACCATATAGCCACCCGTAGTATGCAAAACACCTTTTGGTTTTCCCGTTGATCCAGACGTGTAAAGAATAAACAATGGATCTTCAGCATTCATTTCTTCGGGATCACATTTAGAAGAAACATTATTTGTCATTTCATCATACCAAACATCTCTTCTAGCATCCCAATTAATTCTGTTTCCAGTTCTTTTAATTACAACACATTTTTTTACATTTGGACATTCAACCAAAGCTTCATCCATTATTGATTTAAGATGTACTGTTTTTCCTCCTCTTACACCTTCATCAGCAGTAATTACATAATCAGATTTACAATCGTTAATTCTTCCAGAAATACTATCTGGTGAAAATCCTCCAAATATAATTGAATGAACTGCACCAATTCTTGCACAAGCAAGCATTGTATAAGCCAACTCAGGTATCATTGTTAAATAAATTGTAACTCTATCACCTTTTTCAACACCAATTTTTTTTAATCCATTTGCTACCTTCGATACCTCTTTGTGTAGTTCCTTATAAGTAATTTTTTTTTGAACTTTTGGATCATCACCAACCCATATTATTGCAGTTTTATCCTTGTTCTTTTTTAAATGTCTATCTATACAATTAGCAGAAGCATTTAATGTTCCATCATAAAACCATTTTATTCTAACATCCGAACTACTATATTTTATATCTTTAATTTTTGTATAAGGTTTAATCCAATTAATTCTCTTACCTTCTTTTTTCCAAAAATTATCATTATCTGAAATTGAAACTTTATATTTTTTTTCGTATTGTGATTTGTTTACTATTGCTTTATTAATCCACTCCTTCTTAGTTTTATAAATTATTTCCTTTTCAATTTTTTTTTCAGATTTTTTTCTGGAAGTTTTTTTTCTTTTTTTTATTATATTTTTTTTCTTTTTTGTTTTTTTCTTTTTTTTTGGCATAGGTTTTTTTATATAATACTACCCATCTTCAAAATAATTTTCCAGCTTTTAGTATCTATAGGCATAACTGAAAGTCTGCTTTGTTTAATCAAAGCTAAATCTTTTAGATCCTTGTTTTTTTTAATGTTTTCAAGGGTTACAGGCGATTTTAATTTATTTTTGAATCTAACCTTTACAGCGACAAATTTTTTAGATTTGTCAGTTGGATCAATAAATGATGTTTTTATTACTTCCACAATACCAACAATCTCTTTACCGATGTTAGAATGATAAAAAAAACACAAGTCTCCTTTTTTCATATTTCTTAAATTTTTTGCAGCCTGATAGTTTCTTACCCCATCCCAATCGGCACCTTTTGATCCAGATTTAATTTGTTGGTCTATTGACCAAACATTAGGTTCTGATTTTAATAACCAATGCTTCATCTAATTGTTTTTTCTTATTTTACTTAACTTTTGAATAAATTCTTTATAATAATGAAATGCTTGAGGTGTAACTAATATTGATCATCCACCTCTATACTTGGGTAGAATAAGTAATTCATTTTTTTTTTATTTTCCACTCCATCTACCTCTATAGTTTTTATATATATCCATTTCACACTTTTGAACATTTAGTCCTTTGAATTTATAACTCGTATTATAAAAATCTCTGAATTTTGAAATTTTCATCATATCCTCAGGTAATATAGCAAACTTATTATCTCTCCCTGGAAGTTTTTTACTAACTGTGAAATGTTTCTCAATATATTTTGCACCATTGCTTATTGCCACAATTGCATCGTCTATACCATTATAATGTCCGCTATATCCATATATTGGACTTAGTTTTTTAATATTTTCAAATTTTTTAAAATTTAAATTATCTGGTTCACACGGATAACTGGAAACACAATGCATTAAAATAGCCTTTTCTTTAAAATTTCTTAATTTAGAAATTTTTTTTATTTCTTGCCACTTTGAGGCACCAACTGATATTAAAACCTTTTTAAAGTTTTTTAAACATTTAGAAATCAATTGAATGTTGTAAATTTCATGACTTGGAATTTTAATAATTTTTTTATTAATTTTTTTTAATAAAGGTAGATCATCCACATTAAATACTGAAGTAAAAAAACCTATATTATATTTTTTGCAAATTTTTTTAAGCATATAATGTTTTTCATCAGTTAATTCAGCTTTATTATAAATTTGTTTTCTTCCATCTGTGTCCCATGATCCTTTTACCAATTTTTTTACTTTCCAAGTTTGAAATTTACAAAAATCTGCACCTGCTTTTTTAGCTGAACTAATCATCTTTTCCGCTAAGCGCATATCTCCCATGTGATTCCATCCAATTTCCGCAATAATAAATACTTTATTTTCCATAATAATTTAAATACCATTCAGTAAATTTTTTTAAACCTTTTTCTATTTTTCTCCAACTGAAACTCCTTTATCACTGCAATTTTCAACGTAAATATTTTGTATCGAATAACTACCTGCGGAAAAATCTATACAATCATTACCTGAATCTATTATTTTTATTTGCTCAACATCAATTTCAGAAAAGTCTATATCAATACCATCGCTAACACTATTAGATGAAGATATTTTTTTTATATTACCTGTGCTATTTATTATGTTAATCCCATCTTCACATCTTGCATGGTCTACATTAATGCTAGCATCTTTAAATTTAGCTGCATAAAATGTTAGACATCCTGTAAGTAAAATATTGTTATCAATATATAAAGGTGAGGTGAGATAGTTTTTTTTCAAGCCAAAAAAATGGATATTCCAATCTTGAATTGATCCACCAAATATTAGCACTCTACCTTCACTATTTTTTTGCATAAATTCTAGTTTTTTCTCAGCATCATTTTTTATTAGCGTTATTCCATCATTGTAAAATATTTTTGAATTTTCAAAATCAATTTTTTTAAAATTGGCGAAAGGTTTATCAGTTTTATTTTTTAAATACTTATTGTAGTATAGAAAGTCAGTGCCTTGTAAGCTAATTTCAGTATTATTAATTTTTAAATTTTGAGATATTAATTTTTGGACATCTTCTTTATTAAGCTTATGATCAGTACATATATTAGTTTTTAAATTACATAATTTAAGTACGTTATTTTCAATTTCAAAAAAGCCTGCTATGTCATTTTTTGCTGTGGACTTAATAAACTTAA